>CAYNXM010000183.1:0-10375 GCA_964401105.1 uncultured Lyngbya sp.
ATCGTTTGTCACGACATAACAAATTAAATCAGATTCTTCAATTACACTTTTAGCGATATCTTCGTCACTTTTCCCACCCGGCGCACCAATTCCCGGCGTATCAATCACTCTGATATTATTCCATTCATATACTCTATTCTCACGAGTGGTGCGTTGTTTGCCTTCCCCAATGGCATTCCATCCTTGATTACTTAATATGGCATGAAGTGTACTTTTTCCTGCTTTGGTTTTACCCATAAAAGCAATTGTAAAATGACTCAAAGCGCTTTCTTTAGACCGAAGTGAACGACGAACCTGCTCAACTTGATTTGAGATTTCACTTTCGAGATATTTTTGAGTCTCTTTTAATTGCTTGCTAACTTCCTTTGCTGTTGTTGCCTGTGTTTTATTTTGATGATTTGTTTGAACTCTGTTAATTTCATAATTTAGGGTTGTTTTTAAATCAAGTAGAGTTGAACCCGTCTTTTTCAAGGCTTTTTCGGCAAACTGATAATCTTCCTGAGCTATCTTAGCGCATTGAATGACAGCTTCTTCGTAATCTTTTCCAGATAATATCGTTTCTAAATATAGTTTTTCGAGAAACGCTTCTGCCAGTTCAAGTCGTTGTTGTATTTCTCCGTTTTGCCAATTCCACAACTTCGCGATTTTTTCAACTATTTGTTGTTCTTTTATACAAAAACTTCCATCACTTTTAGCCACGACTAGCAGCCGATACATCGCTTCATGCTGTTGCTCGGACGGAACATTTGCGGCGACTTCTTCTAACGTTAAATGACAACTATCCTGAGTTAGAATCTTTTTCATTTCTTCACGGGTTTGCCAACTGACTCGGGTTTGAGTTGCCAAGTCATAAAGGGTTTCAGATTCTTTACTGAGGATTTTTTGGCTAGCACAAACAATGTGCGTGGCTAATAGAAATGGATAATCAATATTCAAGTTATCTTTAGTTTTCATCTAACTTCACCCTGTATCAGTTAGCGTCTATAGATATAGTTGATAATTGCAAGGAGAATTAGTGTCGTTTCCCCTTGCATCAAAGTAGTATTAACCCATGACTCATTTATCCAACCTTTCTTTCTGGCTCCATCTCTGAAAAGATTTCTTTGAGTAAACTTAATCCTTTCTTCACCCGACGAGAAACTGTTACGGTACTGATTCCCATACGCTGAGCCGTTTCTTTTTGGGTTAAATCTTGTAGAAACACACATTCCACCACTTGACGGGTATTATCTTCAAGCTGAGTTAACGCTTGTTGCAGACACATCCGTTCTTCCTGATTCACATTAGAGCTAGCATATCGATGATCTAAGACCAAATCTCCTAAACAAGCAGACCCCTCATCATAATCTTGGATGGGTGCATCCAAGCTCATTAAAGAGCGATTTTGACTGGCTAGCTTAACATCATTCCATTGCTGTAATGAAATTTCTAATGCATTTGCAACTTCTTCATCTGTTGGGGAGCGTTGCAGATTAGATTGCAGATTTTGAATCACTTTAACGGCTTTGCGTTCCAAAGTTAACCACTGACGAGGGATTCTTAAAATTAGAGTTTTGTCCCGTAAATAATGTTGAATTTCACCCCGAATATAAGGAATAGCAAAAGAACTAAACGCATGACCTTTTGAGAGGTCAAATCGCTCAATCGCTCGAATTAGACCAATACAAGCTACTTGTAGTAAATCGTCATAACTTTCTCCACATTGCTTCAGCCAGTGATAAACTTCTTTGCGAGCTAATCCTAAATTTAATTGAACCAGTTGATTACGAATAGATTCAGAAGGAGATTGATGATATTTCTGTAATAATTCTAAAGTATTATATTTGAGATTTTTGAGTGTCTGAGTAGACATAAGATTAGGCTCCATTATTGGGTTAGTGGTAGTAAATTTAGACAATCACTTAACAAGTCCAGGGAGAAATTAGTTTGGCTCTTTAACTTATAGAGTTAATATCTCATGGTTCATTGAGGGCGGACTTCACCCATCTGGGTCATTATCGGCAAACAATCTAACTGATTTAATCAATCATGAATTGATTTGATGAGTATCAATTAGATAATTTTCAGAAGGATTAAGATGAAGCGGGTTGTAAACCACTTTCCGATTAGGATTAAAGAAATCTAGGTCGGACTTTTCCGAGTTAGTGTAGATATTCAGAACAGATTCTTTAATCATTTCATGACCTTGTTGGTAAATCTGAAGGCTTAAAAAGTTGATAGCGTAAGTGTTGAAATCATTTTGAGCGATATATGTATCGGTTTGAGCATCATAAACTGCTGGCACTTTCACCACCTTTTGGGATTTTTTTTCACTGCTGTGATAGTAGAGTGTACTCGCTTGACATTGAATTGATACCCAATAGCTAGAGGTTTCAAAGTCAATTTTGGTGTTTTCAGATGAACAAATGACTTGAGCATTTGCTTGTAAGGGGGTTGATACAGGAAGAAATGTATTAGATAAACCTAAAAAAATAGCAAGAGAGAGGGATTTCAAAGTCATCATTCAGTTTTTGTCCTCCTTTTTATCTGTAATGTATCTCGGGCTTTCATCATCGTACTTCACCTAATTGGGTGAATCTGATATAAAACGAACAAGATAGAATTGACTTAATCAATAACTGATTAGCCGATTAACTATTAGAAATTACAGCAATAACAAGAATACTGAAAATAGCTTGCTTGCTATTGATTTGTGCCAGTGATAGATAACAATTTAGTTAAGCACGATAACTTATTATTAGTTTAAACAGAAGAACAAGTATTTTGGAATGATGGTTTTACTGAACTTTTGTGAGAAAGGATTTATGCTAGTGCGTAAAATTACGGATACATCTTAAAATGGGCTGGCAATTTCTAATCCGAGAATAGCCAACACCCATCTAATCTAAAATCTTAAGATGTTTACTGCTAAGTGATTTATAGGAGGACGTAGAGAGGATGAGCGTTCAAACCTTGTAGGGTCAGTTTAATTCATAGAATTAGCTTAAACGCATGGGAGTATTCAGTTGTCAAGATTTAAGTGAAGGGTATACTGGACTTAAACTCAGGTGCGGTGTGTCTCTAAGCGACAACGCGGTCAGGAAAAGATGTGATAATGAGTACTGATGAGAGCAATAATAAAATTGAATATTAGGTATGACACAAGGTTTTGAAATAAAAATTTATTTAATAACGTGAGTGAGACGGAGTCTAAACCCCCTATTGGCTTGCGTAACAACTCAATAAAATAGATGTTTCTATCGCGCCTCACGTTTTATCAAAGTAGGGTTAGTTCTATGATGATGAACTAACAGTTACTGATTTTTTCATAACCCAATCCAGCTTTTAAGTTCTGTTGCTGAGTTTTATTTGACTTTCGATCCTGATACATTTCTAGCAACAGCTCTATATAACTCAATGGTAGAATGATTAAATAAAATAATACACTGATGAGTTGAGTATATCCAGGTTGCTTTGAGGTTGAATTTGAACCGGATTCAGTCTGTGGACGAAAAGCTAGAAACCACTGTCTGAGGAAGTAAATCGCGATCGCACAACCCAAGCCGAGAATCAGTCCAATCAGAAGAATCATTGAGCATTATTCAGTTGACTTTATATTTTTAATTGTAAGTAATTTATATCTTACTGCCAACCATTTTTACTGAATCTTTACTGAAATACAGAGATATATGAAGACTCTATAAAGATGAATCAAATATTTTCAATCAATATCGATGGGTCTACTGCAACCCCTTACAATTTTGACACAAATCAATTTTAACGACATCCGTATTCTCCACAAACTTTTGCCCGATTACTTGCGATCAAAAATCCGAATTTATCCGGAGTAAATAACAAACCCTGGTATACTGATAGAGAGGTATATTATAGTATATATTTAAATTCAGGGAAGGATGGGTACGTTTTATGTGCTGCATCATCACGGCAAAGCGAGTCGCTAACTCGGTACGTACCCCCCATTAAAGCCTCATTCACTACCGCAACTACCTACAGCAATCATCTGTTGAGATGTAAACATCGTGTCAGGGTTTTGTCTAAACTAACCATCTCAATCCCCCACTTCTTGAGGTGGGTATTACACAAAGCGAATCAATATCTACAGGGTCGCACCACCATCGCTGTAATCAATGGTTTGATGATTGCGATTGACCGCTTATCTCTTCAGGCTGAAGCGCTGTTAAACAGATCAAAGATCTGGCGACAAAACAGTTTCAGCTTCTCTGCGGACTCGGGTGCAGGCTGAGTTTGTCCGATGAAACTCCAGTTGTCAACTGTAGAAACTTTCCATTGTTGACCCTGATGATCATACCCAGCGACTTCAACGCCGATGACACGGCGGTAGTTTTCAATGGGATCTTGATAAAACCGAATCTGGATCAAAATACTACGACTCTGTAATAAACGGCTTCTTCCTGGGAAATGAAAGCCGATATCAATGGAGTCGGGGTCTACCAGTTCTTGGGTTTGGGGGTCATTCATCCACGGTTTGAGATCAACTCGTACATCAGGGAACTGCACCTTAAATAAGTTGACGACCGAGGCAATTTTGCTAGCCACTTCAAGGTTATTGGCTTGTTCAGCAGCATTCACAGATCAGTTCTCCTCCTACAGTGGCGACTTCTTAATTTATTCATGTTAACCACAGACCGTCTTTTCGGATCTGTCAACGTTGGACAACTCAGCCACAAAACTTCACACATTACCCAAAGGCTGATGAAACCAACAACAAAGTTACTCAAAAAGAACCCTGCTTCAGTTCAACCCCTTCAGTTAAGCCTGTGGCAAAAGCTGCGTTATCGACTTCAACAAGTCCAGCGTCTTCCTCAATGGCTACCCATTAGCTTAATTTTGCTATTAGCTGCAACTCTCTATCTTTATCAACTCAGTACAGAAAGCTTGTGGGTCGATGAACTCTTAAGTGTGCATCGGGCGAAAAATCTCGATTATGCCTTGAGAGATCCTCGTCCCCTATCTTATTTATTCCTGCGAGTGTGGATGTTCTTTGTCGGCGACACAGACGCGGGTTTACGCGGACTGGGTGTCCTGTTTGGACTGGGAACTGTTTTTCTGACTTACCTGTTGGGTCGTCGTTTAGTCACAACTAATATTGGATTATTGGCGGCATTGCTGGTGAGTCTTTCACCTTTATTTATTAACCATGCCCAAGAAATTCGGATGTATACCCTAAGTACCTGTTTAGGACTAATGGGAACATTACTTCTTGTTGAAGCGTTGAACCGCCCCACTTCAATCGCCATCTATGGCTGGGCTGGCTTACGATTTTTGGCATTAATTACAACGCCACTGAATTTATTTCTGTTATTACCGGACTGTTTAATCATTACCCAGCGATATTATCAAAAACGCAGTATTTACCTTACTTTTCTCCAAGGATTATTCCTCATGGGGTTGGCTTGGGCAGCTTTTGCAACACCATTATTAATGGTTGCTGTACCTAAATTTATGGGAGGTGTAGCGATTCCTGGTGATGTTGAATCTAGCGCTGTTGTGATCGACCGACCCGGAATTTTTGAGGCAATTTTTCAACTGACTCGCTTTACCGTTTGGCCGTTTGGTCGTCCGAATTCTAATGTTATTTATGGACTATATCAACTTCATGCTGTCATTTCATTATCGGTTTTGAGTGCAGCATTTTTGAATCGACAGCGTTCTCTTGAAGTTCGTTGGTTAACGGCTTGGGCAATATTACCCCTGATTCCGTTATTTTTAGTGTCTCAAGTTTCCCGTAACTTATGGGTAGATCGTTACCTGATTTTTGTTGCACCTTATGTCATGATTCTTCTGGCAACAGGATTCATGCAAATTTGGAAAAAATGGCGAATTGCTGCTTTAATGGTGACGTTAATTTCCCTCCTGGCAACTGCTGGCGGTTTCAAACGGTATTACACAGTTTTAGATCGGGAAGATTGGCGGGGTTTAGTAGAATTGATTGAAACCCAAGAACAACCCAATGACGTGGTGATCTGGTCAGTGAATCAACAAATTCCAGTGGCTTTAAATCACTATTATCAGGGAAGTTCAACTATTGAAATTAAGCCGGAGTTGCCCTCAACAGTTTTAGAAAAAGATCGACAACAAATAGAAGCATGGATTAATGGCTTACCCACAAAAAACTCAAAATTATGGCTGGTTCACTTACCCACATCTGCTTTATTCCGGACTGTATTAGCGGAAAATTTTGACATTGAATATCATCAAGATATGAACAAATTTGAGGTGTTTCAGTTACGTGCTAAAGCCTCTAGTCAATAATTTGTGAAAGATTATTAAAGCTGATGGGCATCTGATTCATAATTCTAATTGGAAGGATGCCCACACTGCGTAAGGGTTGTCATGATTGATTAGATATTTATGGCTCATAATCTATCTTCAGATAGATGAAAATAGGGATGTTAAAACTGTGATGGTAAAAGATGTAGATTGTGTCACTCAGGATGATTCTGAACTGTTTAAATGGAGTTTGCGATCGCGCAATTAAAGATATTTTTGAAGGTGAAAAACAAAAGTAATATATAATTTTCTATCAATCAAATTAGCAGCCTTTGTGAGACCTGTCTGAATCATCTTTAAACTTTGTCATAGCTGATTTTTTAATACATACTCTCTATAGCTTCATCTCCCTAGCCTAGGAAGATGGATATTTTTGACAGAGATTGTTAAACTAAACTATTCTAGAGCAAATAATTTCCTAAGATGGGGAGGAAACGAATGTCAGCCGGATTTTTATTAACACGAGTTTTATTAAAATTTGACGATCTTAAAGAAGACCTAATTGCTGATTTATCAGCGGCAACCATGACACCAGATGGCAGTTTATGGCTGGGTTCTGATGAGTTACTGGGAGTTGAACGACTTTTACCCCAAGAATCTTGTGTATATGGCAATCATCAGCATTTTTCCTTGACAGATATTTTTGAATTTCCTGATTCAGATGATGAAATTGATATCGAAGGACTAGATTATTCAGAAGGGTATTTATGGGTGATTGGTTCTCATAGTACTAAACGCAAAAAACCGAAGCAAAAATCGCCAGAAGATGATCTAGAAAGATTAACCATTATTGAATCAGAGTTAAATCGTTTCTTACTGGGTAGAGTCCCTGTTTTTAATCATGAATTGGTCAAACAATACGCGGGTTCAGCAGATTGTCCTGAAGAACAGTTATTTGCTGCTAAACTTGAAATTGATGATCAACACAATGCTTTAATTGAGGCATTATATAATGATCCTCATATTGGGGAATTTATCTCAACTCGGCTTCCTGCTAAAGACAATGGTTTAGATATTGAAGGAATTGCAGTTAAACAAAATCGTATTTTTATGGGATTACGTGGCCCGGTGATTCGAGGAATCGGAATTATTTTAGAACTCGAAGTCATTGCCAATCCTTCCGGTATTCTTGAGTTGAAACCTTTAGATTCATCTGGTAAACTATATTATAAGCATTTAGTCGATTTAGATGGCTCAGGGATTCGAGAACTCTGTTTTGATGGAGATGATTTACTGATTTTATCCGGGCCGACAATGGATTTAGATGGTTTTCAAAAACTATTTCGCTTCAAGAATATTCTATCTCGTCAAACTGATACTATTACTTGGCAAGAGTCTGATGATTTAGAATTAGTGTTTGAATTGCCTCTAAAGATTAAAGAAGATAAAGCAGAAGGATTGTTAATGTATCCTTGTCTGGGTCAATCTGAAGCTGTTATGGTGATTTATGATTCTCCAAGTCCGCAAAGGAAGTTGACGGAGAAAACGGTACTGGCTGATGTATTTCGTCTCAGTCAGTCTTCTTAAAAAGCTTCCTATCATAATTTAGCTTGAATTAATAAGAGTTTTATTCTTTCTTTAGGTTGTTAAGATTTATAACTTGAGGAAGATGTTAAACTCTTTTTTTTATTTATATTTTAGAAATATATCTTGAGCAGTTAATCTTTAACTCTTAATCTTAACTTAAGATTTACACAAAAACAACTCTTAGCTCAAAAATAAAAAATATGCACTACCCATTCAACTCAAGCGTATATCCATCAGGCTATGACATTCAGATTACCTATGCCAATATCAGAGATTACTTAAATTCAGTGATTGAAGACGATCGCATTCTGGCTGTTTTAGGCTGTCCCATTAAACGTACAATCCTAGATCGAGAGGATAATGTGATTCTCAATACCGGAGATTTAATCACCGTTAAAGCTGTCATTCAAGCTAAACAAGCCGGTAACTTAGAGACACTTCTAAACTCCGTTTACTGGTAAAAATTGAGTAAGTGTCTCCCATAATGAAATGGGAGAGAATATCATCGTTTACCAACCAAAAGCGGAAAAGAATTCCACAGCCTCAGATTCTGACTCAGCATTGGTTGTCGCCTCTTCTGTGACCCGGATTTCAGTACAAAATGTAGAGGTATTAAAGCCACCAAACCGTTTAACAGCGCTGGTTCTCATCCGCATATTGGGGCCATTAAACCAAAACCGTTCAATTGAACTCATGGTTTCATATTCAGTAATCAGCAGCAAACCATCCTCTTCATCCATCTCAAACTCACCCGCCACAGGGACTATCTCAGCATAGCCTCGTTCTCGTAACATTTTGCCTTTGCGGGGATTATCTGCATCAGGAACAATCGCAAATACGGTTGATCCTTTGTGATTTTCATCATCTTTATCCCAAGACATTGCCCCATCCCAGGTTACATAAGCCCCACCTGCGGCTAAACTAGGGTCAACTTCATGCATTTTGCAGATTTCAATCACTTTGGGGTCATCTGCGGTTAATGCTTCAACTTGAATATCAGAATGTCCTTTCTCCGCTTGCCGAAAAGCTAAATGATGAGTCGTTCGTAGCGATCGCCAAGTTCCTGCACTTTGTTGAAAAAATTCAATCGCATCCATAAGGCTGATGTTGAGTCCTAAAAAATTTCACCTTTTTTATTTTAGCGGCTCATGGGGATAACCTAAATCCTTGGTGACTCATTGTATTGAGATCATGATTTAATCTGTTGCCTCTGTCTAAGATCTATCAATCTGAAGTTAGGAAAGCCGAAGTTCAGAAATAAGATAACAGAAATATTAAAAGATTTTCTCACATCTAGTTAGAGGGTGGCGATCTTTTTTAGCTTCCATTCTGTAGCTTAATTTTATTATTGATCTGACAGATATAAAAAAGTATTCTTTAATTTGATAAAAATTATAAATCATATTAGATTTTGGTTTTTATTTTTCATCCATAATCTTAATGCTTTTTAACTTAAAACTACTATTATTGCTTTCTTTTAAAGATAATTTAAAACAACTTAAACCTAAGATATATATCAAACAATATTTATAGAAAAAATTATTTTGAACAACTTTTAAAATAACAACTAATGAGTTATATGTTTTATAATTAATAGAATACTAAATCCATGGTATATATAGCAATCAGGAATCAGATGTGAGAAACTGAGAAAAGTATGATAGGTGACTCGGATGGAAAAACTATACTCCTTTATTGCATCAAATCCCGACCTCAGAGAACTAAAGCGAGCATTGGCAGTGAGTATGACTCTGAGAGGACGTACCCATGCAGAAATTATGAAGACATTACAAGTAAGCTCTGGATTTATTAGCAAATGGAAACAAGCATTTATTCTGAAAGGAGTAGAAGGTATTAAGTTGGGTTATCAAGGGTCACTTGGAGATCTGACGGAGATACAGAAGCAACAGGTAATTGACTGGCTGAAAAGTAAAAACTATTGGAATCTCAATGAATTAGAATATTATATAGCGGAAAAATTTAATGTGACATTTGCAGCCAAGTCAAGCTACTATGATTTCTTCTCAGAAGCGGGAAGATCTTGGAAGAAATCCCGGCAAGAAAAATCCCCGTAGAAATCAAGCATTGATAGATCAAAAAAAAGCGGTGCGACCCGGAGGATGTTCCATCCGCTAAGGAACGCGCACCAAGAGAAGAGATAAAGACTGGCTGGAAAATCATCGAGAACAGATAGAGACCAGGAACCTGGTAGTTTTATTTCTGGACGAATGCCATTTACTCTGGGGAGATGTTTGTGGATATGTCTGGGGAAAAACCGAGATCCGAGTTGAAGTCTCAATCCAGAATGAAAAACAAAGACAAACTTATACCAATTCCCGTAAGCTTTGCACTAAACTAGGGGAGAGTGCAACTACATAATTGCTATGGGTAATATCTTTAAAGTTTCCATTGTCGAAAGCTTAGACTCGATTAAAGCTAGACTGAACTCTTCAGAAGACGGCTGAAGGCAAAGTTTGAGATGCAAATGCTCTATTGGTTGAACCCAGAACCATCAATTTCATTGGCAAACTCTAGCCAAACGACTCAATCGCAACGA
>CAYNXM010000184.1:0-4491 GCA_964401105.1 uncultured Lyngbya sp.
CTGGGTCGTAACAATCGTAAAACTCTTTGTTACTCTAAATCTTTAGCTATGTTAAAGTACTCAATCCGTTTGTTGATTCACTACCTGCGATGGCATGATGTTCCTGTTCCCTATCGTTTCATAGCTTGATTCAGCAACGCCAAATTTTTGAATATTTCCTCGAAAATCCTGACTTGCCGGGTGGACTCATTCGACGGTCTGATAATCGTCAAATTGCCTTAACCGCAGCCTCTCAAAGAATGATCCTCGGGGGGGCAACAGTACAGGATGCTGTCAAGCGCAAACGCTCAGACTATTGGTTTTTACCTGATCTTGAAGTGTACATGAGACAGTCTCAGCAGCAACTAGAAGCGAATAATCCAGACTCTATTTTAGAGTTTTCCTGGCGGGGTTGCGATCGCAAACGAGAAAACTGGCGGCAATTTACCAATCGCTATCGCTTAATTGAAGCTAACGGAATTCTATATGAATTTTCTGTAGGTTTAGGAGTTAAAGCCTTACCCGCTGCTCCTATTGCTTAAAACCACTGTGGTTTATTTTTATTATTAAAAAGTCAGGGTACATTGTTTTACAAATTATACGCATTAGGCTAGATTAATTCATTCTAGTCTATCGTAAGTTACCAATTTTTTGAATCATTTCAAGTTTCATTTCATTTGAGGATTAAGTTCAATGGAAAGACAAATTAAAATTTTTGACGACGGCTACGTTCACGAAATCGAAGATAGTAAGGCGATTTTATCAACCCATACAAATGGTGAAGTTAGTAAATTAATCGAAGTCTTAGAATTCACCAAAGCCGAAAAATTTACCGTTGAACGAGCAGAAGTTTCTTTCGGTGATTCTGTCCCCACTTCCCGCAATAGCCGTCGCCAAACGGGTTCAGCGGGAGTCAATATGATTAAGTCTTTTGAAGGACTTTATTTAGATGCTTATTATGATGCGGTTGGTATTCCCACTATCGGTTACGGACATACTGAAAATGTTTATATGGGTACGAGTATCAGTGAAGCCGAAGCCGAACAACTCCTGCGACAAGATTTAGAAAGATTTGAAGTAGCAGTTCAAGATGCGGTAGAAGTAGAGATTAATGACGATCAATTTGATGCTTTAGTCTCATTTAGTTTTAATTTAGGGGCAGGTTCACTGTTTAGTTCAACCTTACTCAAATTACTGAATCAAGGTAAATTTGAACAAGCCGCAGAAGAGTTTCCTCGCTGGAATAAAGCAGGCGGTCAAGCCTTATTGGGATTAACTCGGCGACGCTTATCTGAACGGGCATTGTTTCTCGGTAAACCTTGGCAGTTTTATAAAGAATATGACTTGTTAGAATTAACCTCACCCAAAATGCAGGGAGAATATGTGCGGCAAGTCCAGCAAGCCCTGCAAAAAGCCGGATGTAGCCTGAATGTCAATGGTGTATTTGATGAAGCCACAGACCGGGCAGCAAAACAGTTTCAGGAAAAACAAGGCTGGTATCCCGATGGTTTAGTTGGGCCAAAAACCGTAGCGGCATTGAATTTGTAAACCTGCCGTAGAGATATTACAAGTAGGGTGCGTCCGACAGACGCACCCTACAGATTAAACACTCAAGCCTTCAGTTGTAGCCGTCTGTGTTAAGATTTCCGCAACCTGATCTGGTGTTAGCTTAGGGTTAGCTTCCAACATCAGCGCTACCACCCCAGCGACATGAGGAGTTGTCATTGACGTGCCACTTTCCAAGCCGAAGAAACCTTCTTTTGAATTTTGGGTGACTTGATTAGAAGACTTTATGCCGGGAGGGAGTGTAGAATAAACATTGACTCCAGGAGCCGTCACGAAGGGATAAGAACCAAATTGATCGCCTTCAGGGTTGGAGAAAATACCAACCTTGAGGTCTTGGTTAACTGCTCCGACTGCAATTGCTAAATTATCCTTGGCATAGAGGGCAGGATAGTTAGGTTGAGTTGCATTCTGAGTCAGTCTTTGGTTTCCAGATGCAGCCACTACAACCACACCGTTGTCTCTGGCATACTCCAAAGCTTCTTCCTCTACTTCTGATGGGTCTTTACCACCAAGACTCATATTGATAACGTCAGCCCCATTGTCTACTGCATAACGAATCGCTTCTGCGATCGCTTCTTCTGTTGTCTGGTCAGTTACTGTTGCTGTATCCTCCTGCTTCGTTTCTGTCTCCAAAGCTCGAAGCACCATAATAGTGGCATCAGGAGCAACACCTACAGTTCCAGATCCATTTTTTTCAGCGGCTATCGACCCAGCCACGTGAGTTCCATGACTGTCTTCAGCACTACCGATCGGATTTGAATTTGAGTCAGAAAAATTATAACCATAGTAGTCATCTTTGTAACCATTGCCATCATCATCGATGTTATTATCAGGTTTCTCCGAATCGTTTTCCCAGATATTGGCATCAAGATCAAAGTGCCTGTAGTCTACACCGTCATCGATTACCGCAACGATAACGCCGTCTCCGGTATATCCTTTTGCCCAAACTTCGGGAGCATTAATTTGGTTGATGCCATAATCCAAAAATTGCTTGTTTTGATCGTTCAACTCGTTACGTAGGGACGGATCATCAACATAATCCTCAACATCAGGAAAAGCATTAGTTTGATCAACAGCTTCATCGACTGAAACGGATGGATTTGATTCCATTGCTTCAGCAACGGCAACAGCGTATGCCGCGTCAACATTTCCGTAACCCCAGGATTTATAACCCGCAAGTGCGATCGCACTTAATCCTAGTAGCTTCTTATAGTATCTCTGCAAAGCTAAGTTTACTGATTGTCCTCTTGTACCTGAGCCATTACTCCCCTTTTGGATAGTGCGAGACAGAGCGGAGTTAGAAACATCAGATGTAACGGAGAGCTGGAGTTGGTAGTCTGTATCACCCTCGTGAGAATAGACTTCGACGAAATAGGTTCCGGCTTGGAGCGTTTCTAAAAGACTTTCAGATTCATTACCACCGTTGAGGGAAGCAGCCAAAATTTCCTCTTGATCGAGTTCTTTGTTTCCATTGGTATCTTGAATCAAGTATAGGTCTGCATCTGCTTGTGAATTGGTTAAAGTTAAATCTAGAGCTACGTTGCTGTCTTCAGTCAGGGTAAACTGATAAAAATCCTCCGGATCAATAATTGTACCGACAAATTCGTTGACGGTTTGTGTACCGCTGAGATTACCTAAATCACGAGCCTCACTTAAAGTATTACCGGCGTTATCTGCATTATCTGTTGAGTCAGTTAAAGCTTCAACTTCTACAGTAAGCTGATATTCCGTATCTCCGCTGAATTGGGACACATCTAAGAAATACGTCCCCGGTGCTAACTCCTCAAGATTTAGGGTTTCATTGTCTATTCCTCCAGAGTAAGACCCGGTAATGACATCAATCTCGTCATTAATTTCCCCGTCTTCATTAATATCTTCAATCAGTTGTAAATCGGCATCTGCATTTAAGCCAGACAGCGTAACCTTGAGACTGCTCGGTTGATCGATCGTCAATTTATAGAGATCGACTGGATCAAAGTCTCCGACAAATTCGTTGACGGTTTGAGGAGTATCACTCGGATCTAAATTCTTAGCCTCTGCCAGCGTGTCGCCTGCCGTATCTTCCGGTGGTTCTTCTAGGGTTTGGCTGCTGTATTCTAAGGTATATGTTGTATCCCCAGAAAATTGTTCGACTTGGATAAAGTAAGTCCCGGCTTCGAGGAATGTATCTAGGGTTTCGGGGGTGTTACCTATTTCAAAGGGAGAGTCTAGGAATTCGTAATCTTCAATTTCTCCTTCATTATTCACCACACCTTGATACAGTACTAAATCTGCATCTGCACTCAAGTCTTTGAGGGCGAGAGTCCTGGTTGAATTGATAATTTCCGACCATTAAACGAACTGCCGGGTCGCCAATAATGGCATAACCACGCGCGTCGTTATTGGTTGTCCACAGATAAGATAAGTGACGATCGTCAGATCTTTTGCCTGCGACTTTCATTTTCCATAGATTTTGGGTTAATTCTGAAGAAACCGCAGCATAGCGTTCATTAAACCACTCAATCGCTGCTCCAACAGGATATCCTTCCATTAAATGCTGCAATGCATTTTCAAAGCTGGTAATCTGGTGATCGTTGCCGCCGAAAGAGTATCCCCAAGCGCGATCGACATGACCGACAAACGCTAAAGCACCCTGACTTAAGAGTCGCTGAGGTAATTTAGCAATAAAGGATTTTTCTGCAATTTGCTCGAAACTATTGTTACGATGACCAAAATCATCCTGTTTGGGAGTACCCGCGCCGAAGCAGGCAAAATGGAAGGAGATTAAACCGTCTAATTTTGCATCACTAGCAATATCATCAGCAGAGAAATAATAGTCTTGTTTCATTTCCCCCGAACCTGGGCCGGGCCAATCCTGACACAGTAATGCACCTTGACACTTTTCTTGTCGAACATCACCTTTATCAAAACCCACACCATGACTGGCAGTAAATAGTAATGCTGGGG
>CAYNXM010000185.1:0-17307 GCA_964401105.1 uncultured Lyngbya sp.
GGACTCAACGACAGAGATTTACAACAAACCTACGGTGAGATGATTCACTGCTTAATGGCTAGTCGTTATCCCGAATATAATCAGCCCTTATCTCTACCGAAATTACAAGCAGGTGAAAAAATTCGAGTCGGTTTTGTCTCCGGATTTTTCCGCAGCCATTCCAACTGGAAAATCCCGATAAAAGGCTGGGTAGAAAACTTAGATCGCGATCAATTTCAACTATTTGGATATCATACAGCAGTCCGAGTCGATCAATATACCCAACAAGCCCAAAATGCCTTTGAGAAATTCATTCAAGGCCCATTACCCTTATCCCAATGGTGTCAACAAATAAAACAAGATGATCTACACATATTAATTTTTCCAGAATTTGGCATGGACCCAACAACAATTCAACTGGGATGTTTACGACTAGCCCCGATACAAATGACATCCTGGGGGCATCCAGAAACCAGTGGTTTACCCACAATAGATTACTATCTCAGCAGTGAATTCATGGAACCAGAAACCGCTGAATTGTGTTATAGTGAAACCTTAGTGAAATTAGCGAATTTATCAATTCATTACACTCCCCTAGAAGTCATACCTCAGCCCAAAACCAAAGCTGAATTAGGTATCAAAGAACAAGAAACCCTCTTCTGGTGTTGTCAATCATTATATAAGTATTTGCCTCAACATGATGATGTATTTCCTCAGATTGCCAACTCCGTCAAAAACTGTAAGTTTCTGTTTATTAAACATATTGGAGACCAGACTGAACAAATTACCACTATCTTTACAAAACGGTTAGAGAAAGCCTTTACTGAGTCGGGATTAAACTATCAGGATTATTGTCTATTTTTACCCCGGTTAAATCAATCTGAGTTTGCCGGAGTCACTGCAATAGCTGATGTATTTTTAGATAGTATTGGTTGGTCAGGTTGTAATTCGAGTTTAGAAGCAGTTGCCCAGAATTTACCGATTGTCACCTTGCCTGGAGAGTTAATGCGAGGACGACATACTGCAGCCATTTTGAGGATGATGGGGTTAACTGAATTAATAGCCTCCGATAAACAGCAGTATATTCAATTAGCGACACGTTTAGCAATGGATGTGAGTTATCGTAATTCTTTGGGTGAATTTATTGCTGAGAATAAATCTAAACTTTACGAGGATTTAACTCCGGTTCGTGAATTAGAGAATTTGTTCAATAAAGTTGTTCATGCTATCAATTAAAGCCGCTGAAGTTGGAGATTAGAATGATTAGCAGTTTGTTGATTACACCACTCTAATATTCGATTCCAAGCCCACCATTGATCGGGATGATTAAACTGCCGCTGACAGTATTCTCCACTAATATAACCCACATGACCTCCGTAACGAGTT
The DNA here is from genome assembly GCA_964401105.1 of uncultured Lyngbya sp. Classification (GTDB taxonomy): domain Bacteria; phylum Cyanobacteriota; class Cyanobacteriia; order Cyanobacteriales; family Microcoleaceae; genus JAAURB01. Next base: position 1,366 of record CAYNXM010000185.1, read on the forward strand.
AATAATAAATTGATGGCTGAATTATGTTGAGCAATCTGTTGCAAATCGGAGACAATTGTAGGGTCAAATAAGGGGTCATCTGCTGCATATAAAATTAAAGTTGGTTTAGTTAAATTGGGTAAAAAGGGTAAAGGGCTACTAGCATGATAATAAGCTTCTACTGTATTAAATCCTAATTGCGGAATCACTAACTTTTCATCAAACTCTCGAATACTACTAATTTTTTCAATAAGACTTAAATCTATAGCATTCGGATGATATTGATGAATCTGTTTTGCTAATTTTCTGAGCGCTTTAGTAATAGCTTTTTCTAAATATTTTCCCACAGGATGCTTCATTAAATAAGTCAGCGAGCGGTTAGAATCTAAGCTCGGACAAATGACTGCACTCCCCCCAATATCTGAAGCGTTAAAATCTAAATTATGTCCCCATTGTGACACTGTTTCTGCGGCTTGGACTCCCCATAAAGCTAATTGTCCACCTAATGAATATCCGGTGAACCAAAAAGGGGCTGGACATCCCATTTTCTGAGTAACGGCTGCAATTTGAACAAAATCTTTTCCTTCATTGAGTCCATCAGATGTTAAAATCGGAGACAATTCGGCTGTTTTTCCATGTGCCCGCCAGTCAAACAACACGACAGCATATCCTTCAGCATAAGCTTTACGGCCTATCAAGCGTAAAATCCATTGATTATCAAGATTGCCCGTAATTCCATAAGTTCCAATTATTGTTCCTTTGGCTGAGTTGGGTATTGCAACTTGACCAAAAATAGGTACATTTCCGAAACCTGTGAAGATGAATTCTTGATAAATCGGTTCAGCCACAGAAACCGTCTTTTGCCAAATATGTTGTGCCCTTAACGCCATATAAATAGTCATTGCAGTGCCATTTTTCAGGGCAAAAGGGGGTAGATAATCCCCTGTAATTTGAGTAGAATGGCTGCTGTTCATTTCTTGGAAAAGGTAATGGTCGTCATGATTGACGAAATTGACACCACATTAATATAGCAGGTTATGGATCTTGTGGTGTAAAGGGCATTAAACTGAGGCAGGTAGGGACTGACCTGATACAGTCTAATGCTGACTCTTAACCAATTCCTAACCAATTCCTAATCACCCTGAGGTTGAATCGGAATTTCAATCACAAACTCAGTCCCTTGATTCGGTTGAGAGGAACATTGAATTTTACCTTGATGTTTTTCCACAATAATTTGATAAGAAATGGGTAATCCTAACCCGGTTCCTTGCCCCACTTCTTTTGTGGTAAAAAATGGATCAAAAATGCGCTGACGGACTGCTTCAGACATTCCTAAACCATTATCAGCGATTTTAATCCTGACTTTATTCTCCTTGATTTTAGTTGTAATCCAAATATTTAAAGGAACCTTAGGTTTTTGAGTCGAAGTATTTGAATGATTCTTGAGAACGCTTTTAAACTTTTCTTCTATCGCATCAATACTATTACTCAACAAATTCATAAACACTTGATTTAATTGAGCCGGATAACATTCAACCATTGGCAAGTCTCCGTATTTTTTAATAATTTCAATTTCTGGATATTCACTATTACTTTTCAGTCTATTTCCTAAAATCAGTAATGTACTCTCTAATCCTTCATGAAGATCTACTCGCTTTGATTCTGCTTCGTCTTTGCGAGAAAAGTTCCGTAAAGATAAAACAATTTGACGAATTCGTTCCGTTCCAATTTTCATCGAGTTCAAGGTTTTAGGTAAATCTTCTAAGATAAACTCTAAATCATGTTCTTCAATTTTTTCTTGAATTTCCGTTTTGGAATCGGGATAATGCTGCTGATACAAATTCAATATTTCGAGTAAGTTTTCCACGTATTCCTGGAGATAATTCAGATTGCCATAGATAAAGTTAACTGGGTTATTAATTTCATGGGCAACCCCTGCCACTAACTGCCCCAGACTTGCCATTTTTTCCCCTTGAATCAACTGGGCTTGAGTTTGCTTAAGTTCTGTTAAAGCTTTGGCTAATTCTGTCGCTTGATGTTGGGTTTTTTCCAGTAATTCTGCTTGTTGAATGGCAATACCAAGCTGTACACCCACTTGGGCGAGTAAGTTAACTTCTTCTTTATGCCAATAACGGGGTTGAGAGTTTTGATACGCAACCAATAACCCCCATAACTTTTCACCTTGTGAAATCGGAACAAAAGTTTCGTTCCGAGGAAGTTCATCATGATGATTGACCTCTGATATTTCAAGTTCACTCAGAGGCTGACAATAAACAGCCTGAGTTAAATTATCTTGAAATGAATCGGCAACAAATTTACCCGTCCAATCTGAATTAAACTGATAAATGGCAACTCGCTCAACCTTTAATAATTCCCTCACCGCTTGGGTTGTAGATTTGAAAATGGTTTTGATTTCAAGGGACTGACGAATTTTATCAATGGTTGCAGATAATAACTTTTGTCGTTTCATTGATTTTTCTCGCTCAGTCGCCTCAGTCAATTGCACCGCTTGAGCTTGAACTTTTTGATAATATAAATCTTGATTTAAAGCCACACCAAGTTGCTCGGAAATTTGACGTGCAAACTCAATTTCCGAAGTCTCCCAATGACGAGGACCACGGCATTGATGGATACATAATAATCCCCAAAGCTGGTGATCTCTTAACAGCGGTACTACCACATTGGCACGAATTTGAAATTGTTCCAAAAGTTGAAGATAACAATCTTTAAAGTCATGTTGATAAATATCATCAATTGCATTAACTCGACCTTGGCAATAAAGCGGCGCAAACTTTTTACTAAAACAGTGGTCATAAACTTTTTCTTCTAGGGCTGAAGTCAAATCAGTTGCCACATCTTCGTAAATCAATTCTCCTGTCCAGTCACGGTCTGGGTCGAAGCGAAAAATACCGACTCTATCTACTTTTAAAAGCTGGCGGACTTCAGTTACAGTGGTTTGAAAAATAGTACTTAAATCCCATGATTTCCGAATTCGAGTAATCACCTCAGTCAGCGCTTTTTGCTGCTCAGCTTTATATTCAGCTTTGGATAATGTTTCATGATGTCTAAGGGCAATCCCAATTTGTTGACCAATTTGACTAATAATTTCAACTTCGGTCGGCTGCCAAACTCGAGTAGAGTGATTTTGATAAGCAGCAATAATTCCCCAGAGTCGCTTTCCTTGTAAAATCGCACCTGTAGCAAAGGATTTTGTTTCAAATTGTTCTAATAACTGAATGTGACAATGACTGAGTCCTGCTTGATAAATATCATTGACGGTAAATGTTTTACCCTTAACGTAACGTCCTCCTTTTGTTCGTTGTAAGTGGGTATCTTTAATGGTGGGCTGCATCCCCACTAACGGAGTCCAACCTTCTGCTGAGGACTCAGCAACAAACTCACCACTCCAATCCGGATTAAACCGAAAGATAGCAACCCGGTCAACATCAAGCAGCTGGCGGATATCCCGTGTAACCTGCTGAAATAGAACATCAATATCGAGGGGCGAACAAATTTTGTCTGCAATTTGAGCAATAACTTGGTCTCGCTGGGCAATTTGAGTCAGTTGAGTAGACTGACATTTAATTTGTTGAAGGGACTCAGTTTGCTGTAGGGCAATAGTCAGACAATCTGCACTTTTACGAACAAATTCAAGTTCTGATTCTTGCCAATTTCGAGTCTCATGACATTGATGAATACACAACAATCCCCAAAGTTGTTGATGCATTAGCAAAGGAATTACAATACTGGCTTGAACTTGAAGTTGAGTAAACTCAGCCACCTGATGCTGACTGAGTTTGGCTTTCTGAATATTACCAATAGTCTGTAGCTGACCTTGTTGGAATTGAACCCTTAACTGTTCTTCGACAAAGTAATCGTGCAAATTATCGGTCATCACTGAATTCAAACCGGTGACAACATCTTCACAGATGAACTGTCCAACCCCCTCTAATGCAGAGTCAAATTTAAAAATAGCAACTCGGCTGACATCCAGTAATTGTCGAATTTGAGTCACTGTTTTTTTGAATAAAATCTCAATTTCTAATGACTCTCGAATACTGCCTATTATAGTATTAAGGGCTTTTTCTTGTTCAAGTTTAGCTTGTGATTGAGTATTAGATAAGTTCAGCTTTTTTTCAGTTTCTGTTATATGGGAGTACATGAATTTGTTTTGTTTATAAAAGGGCTTTTGGATACGGTTTTCGGATGACTGCGAGGGATTAAAAACAGATAAAAATTATATCTACCTTCTATTAATTTAGCAATATTTTAATCAAATAATATTTTTTTTTGTAAATTTTAATCCATTTATCGAAAATTATTAAACACATCAGAGCAACTGATTGGAATCGGATTGAATTTATAAAAGAGAATAACTACTATCCATTTTACCAAAATTTTATTAAGTCTGTATAACATCTATCTTAAAATCAATAAAAACAATAATAAAAGTAGAGTTAATCAAAAACAATAGACTCTACTCTAAATCGGTAAAAAGTTGATTTATAGATTTAATTTAGATCAAAATTTGGGCAGAAATAATTCCTGTAAATCTCATTTATTCAAAATATAAATATAGAATGATTTTCTATTGTTTTTCATAAAACCAGCTTGACCTGCTACAATAAATTATTGTAGAGATGTAGCAGTTATAGACGGAAAACCGTTCAAGTGATAGGGATAGCATCAATCAACCCTCACCAAAAATTATTTGTATTGCTCAAAAAAATACATAAGTTCCGGGCTTGACGAAATAGATATGAAATGAGAAAGAGCGGTGAGCGCTTCTATAACTGTTGATTAGAGTGAATGATATTAAATGGGCGAGTCATTATGTTTGAATCTAGTCTAGACTCAGAAAACTTCTTCAACTGGGAGGAACCACTATTTCCAGGAGAAAGCAACTTTAACCGAACACAAATAACTCAACTCCTGTTTTCGGCCTTAGGGATGGAGACGATAACAGAGATGTTCTCTCCAGAAGCTGAGTTAAACAACCTTGCACTTCTAACTTCAGCAGATACACCACAACAGACTCAGTCTGATTTCAATACTTTACCCACCTTAACCACAGATGCACTCACTGGAATCATTTTAGACCCTGGAAACAGTCTAGCAACTGCACTAGATTTAGGGATATTAACGGGAACACAAACTCACACAGAATTTGTTAACGTTACGGATTTGAGTGATTATTATCAGATTTATATCGAAAATCCCAGCAGTTTAAATATTGTGCTTGAAGGCATTGGCGGAGATGCAGATATAAAGTTAATCCAGGATATCAATCAAAATGGTTTAGTTGAATATAACGAAGTCATTGATGGATCTTACAACAACACCCGTTCTGAACAAATTAATATTAGAAATATTAATCCCGGATTTTATTATATTCATGTGACTCACTGGAGTGGAGACATTAACTATACCCTGTCCCTCACAGCCAGTACTCCGATTCCCATCCCCCCAGACTTTGCCGGTAATACCACCCCAACAGCCTATGATTTAGGTACAGGCATCACACCACAACTCATAACTGAATATGTGGGTGATGAAGACTTCTCTGACTATTATCGTTTCACATTAGATACCCCCAGCAGCCTTAATGCATTCCTGGATGGAGTAACCGGTACAGCCAGTTTAAGTTTAGGTCAAGATCTTGATGGTAATGGTTGGATTAGTTACAGTGAAGAAATCGATTGGTCTTATGGTTCCCTGACTCAACCTGCTAATGTCAGTGCATCCTATCTTCAACCCGGAACCTATTATCTCCAAGTTTACACCTTTGACGACCAAGTTAACTACAATCTCAATCTTTCAACCACTATTGTTGCGCCGTTATCGCCAGACTTAGCCGGAAATACCTTATCCACTGCTTATCCAATTGGAGGGTTAGAAACACCGCAAGTGTTTACTGATGCTGTTAACAGCGGCGATACCATTGACTTTTACCGCTTTGACTTAGCCGCAGATAGCATATTAAACCTCAGTTTAGATCAATTCACTGCCGATGCTGATGTTGCCGTCATTCGAGATATTAACGGCGATGGCATTGCCAACTATACAGAAATCTTACAAACTTCCACCAACCCCAGCATTATCCCGGAAAACCTTTCAGCTAACCTCATCCCCGGAACTTATTATATTGCCGTCTTCCAACATCAAGGAGACACCCAATATCACCTTAATCTCTCCACCACTCCTACACCCCCATTAGGAAGCAATCCAGGGGGCAATCTTCCTGGATTTGATGCCAATATAGGTTATGGTTTAATTGATGCCAATGTAGCCGTTGCAGCGGCTCAAGGTCAACCCACAGCCTTTGTTGATGTACCCGATATTACCTCATCTGCGATCTGGAATAATACCACTGATTTAAATCAAATTAATGTACCAGAAGTTTGGAACCAAGGCATTACAGGAGAAGGAGTCGTTGTAGCAGTCATAGACTCCGGTGTGGATGTTAATCACCCAGATTTAATTAATAATATTTGGCGTAATTCCGATGAAATTGCCAATAATGGTATCGATGATGATCTCAATGGTTATGTCGATGATATCCAGGGTTATGACTTTGAGAATAATGATAACGATCCCAGGGATCTCGATAGTCATGGGACCCACGTAGCCGGCACCATTGCTGCTCAACGCGACGGCATTGATCAAACGAGTACAGGTACTTATGAGGTCAGTGGAGTCGCTTACAACGCCGAAATTATGCCGCTGCGAGTCTTTAGCGATGTTGGTGATTATAAAACACCTGAGCAACAAGATACAGCCGTTGCTAACGGAATTCGCTACGCCGTTGATAATGGTGCATCTGTGATTAATATGAGTTTAGGATTACCGTTTTGGACAAGTGCTTGGTTAGAGTTTCCCCAAACCAACGCCGCCTTAAGTTATGCAAAACAAAACAATGTAGTGGCGGTCATTGCTGCCGGAAATGAAAGAGATTTAGGAGGCACTTACCCCAGTGAACCTGCCCTTCGCGCCACAGAAAATTTAGCGATCGCTGTCGGTGCAGTAGACTCATCCAATCAATTTGCATACTTTGCTAATCCGGCTGGTAGCTTCTCCGGTGCTTATCCTTATGTTGTTGCACCCGGAATTGGAGTGATCTCAACCACTCCCAATCACAGCTATGCTGGATTTAATGGCACCTCAATGGCTGCTCCTTATGTTACAGGTGTGGTGGCACTGATGCAACAGGCCAATCCGAATTTAACGGTCACAGACATTTCTACTCTGTTGAGTCAATCAGCAAACATAACAGGTATTGTCGTTTAGTCTTTTATCTGATGGTGTTATTCTCGGTATTTTACGAACTTCTATCCCCTTTTAAGGTAATTTATGCTTCTCTAATTTTCTAATAAACTGACTACTCTCACCAGACAAGCTATCTGCTAATACTAGTTCAATTTTCAATCCTTCCTCGATTAATTCTTCAATTATTTCTGAGGCTAAATCTATTTTCGTTTTGTACTGTTCTTCTGGTTTGAGAATTGTTCTCGGTTTAAAGACTTTAAATATTAATGGAAATGTTATATTTTGGTAAACTCCGTAAGCATTAACTGAAACTATTCCATTGTCTATTTTTCCAATGCTTCCTAGATCTTGTCTGGCTACATAGTCCGTTTTTTTTCCTTTCTTTCTATCACCCGTTTCATCAATTATTACTGTTATTACTACACCCATAAGTGTTTTCTTAATTTTTTCTAATCTTCACTTTTTCAGTTCCTTGACTGACCCGGGTGAATTAGCAATGAATTGGCTATCTCTGGCACAGAAGAGGGATAGTATCATAAATTTGACAATAGATTTATCCTGACAAAGGGAAGGTTAGGAGGAGTTTCGTATCATATTTGTTTGAATAGTCAGTAGATCTGCCGCAAGTCTGGACTAGAGAGTGGGATCAAAGAATCACACTGAAGAAGCAGTAGCGCGACTTTTTTGATATTTTGATTGAATTACAAATAGCTTTATACAGAAAATTATATATAAGAATAATGATTAGTGTACTGTTGAATATTATCAAATAATTTCCGTAATTATACCCTGAAAATTGCTGATTAAATTTGTCATAATTATTATTAAATATCAATCTGTTTAGCTCTTGATTTTACAGAGTTAAAGAGTTTGATTATTTTTTAGATAACAATTTAGGAAATGAGTGTATGGTTAAACTTTTTGTAGAGAACTTTGAAATCGATAGAAATGGCAAAAAATATATCACTTCAATTCCTGAGTTTAGTAACAGAACTGATGACTTTTTTACTCGTACAGACGGTAGTAATATTGGTAGTCTTTACCAAGTTTTCAATCCCGAAGAAAGTTTCTATTTTAGCGCTCAAGATATTAATGGAGAAGGGGCTGACTCACAACAAACTTTAACTTTCTCTGGGATTAATATTACAGAGATTACGAATCTTAATTTTAGCGTACTCTTAGCTGAAGATGATGCCAGCGATGGCAATCAAGATTGGGATGCATCTGACTTTGTCTTATTTGAATATCAAATAGATGGCGGGGGCTATAACAATTTACTGGCGATAGAAAATGATGGTAGCACATTCCACTCTGCGGCTTTTCAAGATACTAACTTTGATGGCATTGGAGACGGAAGAGAAATCACAAATACTTTTCAATTATTCTCCAGTACAATTTCTCAGATTGGGTCTACATTAGATTTACGAATTACTTTTGATTTGGACTCCGGTGATGAAGACATTGCTATCGATCAAATTCAAATCACGGGCGATGCGAGTTTTCCAACTCCCACAGTAGCAGATAATAACTTATTTTATACGGCTGCTGATGAAACCATAGAAGCCTTAGCAGGTGATGATATTGTCCGCGCCAGGGGGGGTAATGACTCTATATGGGGTGGGGAAGGTAATGACACGCTACGAGGCAATAAAGGTAATGATGTTCTCGTTGGTGGGATAGGAGATGATAAACTAATTGGAGGTGATGGTAATGATACTTTAATTGGAGTTAACGAAACTCAAACTAATCCTGGTGCCGGAGAACAAGATATTTTACGGGGAAAAGAGGGAATTGATTTATTTATACTTGGGGATAGTCGCACCGCCTTCTACAAAAATAATGGTAAAGTTGACTATGGGGTAATCAGTGATTTTGAAGTCGGGATTGACCAAATTCAACTTCATGGCAACGCCGATAACTATTTATTGAAAGAAACCCTTAATAGTCATACCCGCATCTTTGAAATCACTAGCGGTCAACAGGAATTAATTGGTGTAGTTCGTAATATCACCGAACTCAACTTATCTGATTCTGACACTTTTATGTTTGTTTGAGATACTTAAACTTCAGTATAGTGTAAAGGTGAGGCGATCGCGCCCGGATTTTAACCCCCCCTGTTTCCCCCCTTGTCAAAGGGGATGTATGACCCAATTGTGCTAAATAATTAAGCTGAGGTGATCGCGCCCGGATTTTAACCCCCCTGTTTCCCCCCTTGTCAAAGGGGGATGTATGACCCAATTGTGCTAAATAATTAACGGTTCAATAATCTTAACTGAATTAAACTCTGCAAGGCTGGTATCCTGAAGAATCGCTATAGTTTCGCCTGTTGAACGTAGAATAATTGACACATCATCCCGACCCCCTCCAACAACATTACCTTCGACAAAATCTAAATCCGCTTCAGTAACCTCTCCTATTAGAACTAAACTATCAGTCTCGCGTCCATAATCAACAATAACATCTGTTCCAAACCCCGGCCCAATCACAAACTGATCGTTTCCGACTCCACCTTGATAAGTATCATTGCCCAAATCACCAAATATCAAGTCATTCCCGGCCGAGGCATCTATAGAATCATTCCCCTGACCTCCAAATATAGTATCATTTCCAGACTCTCCAAGTAACTGATCTTGATTATTATTTCCGAACATTAAATCATTGCCATCCCCTCCCCTCAACACATCATTTCCGATATCACCAAACATCGTATCTGTTCCACCCGAACCGCCGGCTGCCCCCCTGAGAATATCATCGCCTTTTCCCGCAAACAGCCAGTTATTATTCCCAAAGGAAAATAGAGAATCACTTCCTAAACCCCCTATTAGAGTATCACCCCCTTCTCGACTGCCCTCAAGTGTGTCACTTCCATCTAAACCAAAGAGACTATCTACTTCACTCGTTCCAACTAAACTATCTGGGCCTTCTGTTCCGAAAATATCTGCCATAACTTGATTTGTGTTAACTCGACAAGTATTTGGTCAACTCTAGCAAATTGATACCGATCTGTCTAAGGGACAAGGCTTCTGGTGAACTCAATTCTTCTCTCGCAAGGGGGATAATATTAGCCAATCAGTATGAGATAATCTCTGTTTGTTGCCCAACTCAACTTTAATAACATCTGAAACGATAGCTTTTTAACTCAAAAGCTTAAAGTTTTGGGTGGGACATCATGAGTAGTAACGTTGGATTAAATTTAACGGAGTTAAAACTATGGGATTTTTAAGTAAATTATTTGGTAAGAAAGAAGAAGAGAAAGCGGCTAAGGCAATTCCTAATAATTCAATTAAGGCTAAAGCTTCTGAGAAAAATATCGATCCAGCTAAAGTGGGTTTAGATGGTGAGTTTGACCAAAGCGGACTCGCTAAACGAGTGGCCAAAGCCCTAGATGATGCCGGAATTTCTGACAGTGTGGGTTTGTGGGTTGCCCAGTCTGGTAGTACAGTCGTTCTTAAGTACAACCCCGACGCTGAAAGTGTATTGGATCAAGCGAAACAAGTCGCAGCCGGAGTTGAAGGGGCTGACTCTGTCACGACCCAAGCTAACTCATAAATAGAATTCTATTGCATACCGTGAAAATCTTTATGTTGGGTAATCCAATAATAACTGTACGGCGCAGGTCTCTATCTCCTCGGTTCTCAAACCACTGGAGAATACTTACAGAAAACCCTGCACTACGGTCGTGAAGATCTCGCAATCAAGACCATCAATATTTCTCGACCTCAAATGCCTTCAGGGGATGTTAAGCCTACCTTGATTAGTCATTGACAATGGGTGGTTTTTACTCATTTTAACCGTTCGCGATCGCGTGTGCGATACCACGTATTTTCTACGGTTTTTGATCGACACTCGTCAACCCCAGCGTCTACCACACCTCCCCGAAACCACGGGGAGGCCTGGAGGGGTAGATGGGTAGATAGAGTTGAGACAATTCACTCAACTGAATTTAAACGAGATATTCCTGTACGACAGCCACTAACCGATCTGTCCAATGGTGGGCTAGTTCTGTATTAATCGCTTCTACCATTACCCGAACCACAGGTTCAGTCCCAGAAGCCCGTACCAGAACCCGACCTCGATCTCCCATATCTGCTTCAGCTTCTTCTATAGCCTGGACTAAGCGATCGCAATCTTTCCAGTGACGACGCAGATTAACATCTTCAACTCGAACATTTTGCAGCAATTGGGGATAGGTTTGAAAACTATCATCCACCAACTCAGAGAGGGAAAGTCCAGACTGTTTAACCAGGGAAGCTAAATGTAACGCGGTTAACAACCCATCTCCACTCACACCATAATGATGACAGAGGATATGCCCAGACTGTTCGCCTCCTAACATTGCCCCCATTTTTTTCATCGCTGTATGAACGTGTTGGTCACCCACTTTAGTCCGATGTAATTGACCCCCCTGTTGTTTCCAAGCTTGTTCAAACCCTAAGTTAGCCATCACTGTCGAAATAATCAAATTTCCCGGCAGTTTTCCAGCTTGGCTGAGGGTTTTACCCCAAAAATATAAAATATAATCCCCATCAATCGCGCGACCTTGTGAGTCCACTGCTAACACCCGATCTGCATCCCCATCAAAGGCAAAACCCATATCGGCTTGATATTCAACTACGGCTTGCTGTAACCCGCGAAGATGAGTTGAACCGCAATCAACGTTAATTTTCTCACCATTAGCTTGGGCATTGAGACAAATCACTTCTGCCCCCATTTGACGGAATACCGGTTCTGCTAAGGCAACCGCTGCCCCCCAAGCCAAATCTAGGACAATTCGCATTCCCTGGAAGTTTTGCGTCCCTAGCAGGGGTTGAGATAATGATTCAGCATATTGTTGAACAAACTCGGGACGAAAGTGATGTTGTCCGCATTGATGAAAACTGACAGGATACTCTGCTTGACCGCGAATTCCTGCTTCAATTTGTCGTTGTAGCTGTGGAGAAAGCTTAGTCCCATTCCCGCCAAAAAATTTAATACCGTTATCTTCCGGCGGGTTATGACTGGCAGAAATCATCACACCCCCAACTGCATCTGTAATATCAGTCAGATAAGCAATTCCCGGTGTAGGACATACGCCAATCTGCCAAACATCTAATCCAGCCGCTGTTAAACCTGCTGATAATGCCATTGCCAGCATATTACCAGACGTGCGAGTATCTTGTCCCACAATTACCGGGCCACCATGATTTGATTGTTGACTCAGAACCTGTCCCGCCCAAAATCCAATTTGCAAAGCCAGGGGGGCGTTGAGTAGATCTCCGACTCGTCCCCGAATGCCATCAGTGCCAAATAAAGGGGTGTTGGGTAAGTCCCCCCCTCTTGAAGCCAAACCACGATAAGGATTACGGATCGGCGATATACTACTCATGTCTTGATTTCGTGATCTACCGTTTTGAGTCCAAGCGGGCGTAGCAACCATAATGTTCACTCCTTTCGATATTCACACACTCATTGTGGAGGATACCACGTCCGGAAAAGGAATTAAGTCCAAATTGGCAGTTAGATAAGTCAGGATGGAGGATTTTAACAGAAAATTAAACTATTCTCAGAATCACGATAAGATTTTTCTATGAGTTGGCAAGTCCTTGATTTACAACCCGAACCCCAAAGCCAGCAACTGGGAAACATTACCCGTCAGTTGTATCTGTCTGTGTTTGCCTTAGAAGCGTTATCAGAAGATTCCATAGAAACTTGGAGGAGGGTGGTCGAACATCTTAATCTGACTCCCATACTCTCCGGTTGGCTACAGCAATGGAACCAGAGTGGTTTAAAATCGTCTTTGAATGCAGATGAAGCGCGATCGCTAGTGTTAGTGATTTGTTATCTAGCTCGGCAAGATCAGGCTCTCATCCGCCGGGGTATTACTTTAGTTGAACAATTAACTCAGCAAAACCGTCCTTTAGATGAAGTCACTCTGTTGCGAGATTATTTAGTCGGTTTTAGCCAACGCTATCAACAATATTTTCAAGCAGACCCTCCTGAACCTGCCGAACAAATTACATCCTTAGCGCTAAAGTCCCTAATTGATTTATTATTTTACAGCCATCCCAATAGTCCTCAATCGTTTTGGTCAGTGCTGGTCACATGATTACTCAACGTTATACTCCTCCCACTTGTACTTTAGAAATCACAGCCATTCAACCCTGGCTGTCCCGGCTGCGGGGCGAGTCTGTGTTAGAAGATGTTCAGTTTCACCTCAGCTTTGACGATCCCAAACTCCCCAAAGAAGAATATATTACTCTTTCCGGCGATCGCCATCAACTGGAGAATTTATATCAAGTCGTTCATCAATATGTTCAACAGTTCCTCAAAACCCCAGCCCGGCCCAACGCCATCTTTCAAGTTTCCCCTTCTTCGGTTTCAACCCCAGACACTGACATTCATTTCAAATCCGATGGAGTACTGTATCATGACTTATTCTTAGGGTCGTTAATGCCTCAACCCACTTCTTATGATATTCATTTGAGTGCATTGCAGCTTTTTGATTTAGACACTGCCTTACAAGATTGTGTCACAGAACTAGCGCGAAGATCTACTGATCAAACAATTTCCTCACCCCTTTTACCCCTTGCCCGAACCGTTTTAACAGTATTGATCGGTATTGGAGCATTAACAGGACTAATTAAACTGATTAACACCTCTCAACAAGAACCCACTCCTGTTGCCACCACAGAAACAGCTACCCCTGAACCATTGTCCCCTCCCAACCTAGTATCACCGCCCACCTTAGAACCGTTACCCGCCCCCACTCCCACTCCACCCGCCCCAGAAACCCTATCTCCGAATTTACCCTCGGTAACCACAGCCCCGTTACCTGTTCCATCACCCATTTTTCCCAATGCTGCAACCCCCCCCTCACCCACACCCATTCCCCAGGTGAGACCAACCCAGAATGAATTTGTCATTATTCCAAACGAACCGAAACCGAGTCAGTCTCCTGTAGCCCCCATTCAGCCAGCTGCTGCCCCAACTCCGTCTCAACCCAATATTCCCCCCATTCCTACAACCCCTTCCACCCCTATAGCTGTGGGGCAAATTCCCACTATTATTCAGCTTCCCCCCTTACAAAACCCAGGAACACCTGTAGCTATAAATACACCCTCCCCATCCCCAGAAGCCGAGATAGAAGATCAAGTAGAAGAGGAACCAGTTTCCTATTTAGCCCAATTAAATAAACGTCCTCAAACCATTGCAGCCAGTCGCGAAGAAGACACCACATTATTTGATCAAATCCCACAAGTAGCAGAAGTGAGAAACTATTTTCAACAAACTTGGTATCCGCCAAAATCCTTGCAGCGATCTTTACAATATAGTTTACAACTCAATGCTGATGGTTCACTTCAGAGTATTACTCCGATTGGACAACCTTCCGTTAATCGATTACAACAAGTTAAATTCCCGACTGCGGAAGTTCCTTTTGTATCCAGTATTGAACAGGGAAAATCTGTGAAAATTAGAGTAATTTTACAGCCCAGTGGCCGGGTTCAAACATTCTTAGAAACAATAAATTTATAATACATTTTTTGTTATTTGATAAAACCTCTAGGCGGATTTATAGAGAAATACAAAACTCTTTAGTCCCAACAACTTTCCGCTCATGCTAGCGAATGCGCATCAAGAGAAATGACTTTGACATCATACAACGTTTCAATCCAAACCTTCGCAAGACGGAGACGGAAAATGTTTGGGCGTGACGGGAAATGTTTGGCGTGACGGGAAATGTTTGGCGTGACGGGAAATGTTTGGCGTGACGGGAAATGTTTGGCGTGACGGGAAATGTTTGGCGCGCGCGCCAACCCGTCAAGATAGCCAACCCGTCAAGATAGCCAACCCGTCAAGATAGCCAACCCGTCGATAGCCCAACCCGTCGATAAACCACCCGACATCCTCCCAGTATTTCTACTTCATGACCATAAAGATTAGACGGAAAATGTTTGGCGATAGCCAACCCGTCGATGAGATTACCCTTTGTTGATGAGCCTACCCTTGATGTTGGCCGCGAGGTGTCTGAGAATGATCGAGTTTGCTCAGCTCGCTCACCCCACTTTTTTACGGTAATTACGGGCTGAGTCAGCTGCTGTTTTTGATTCTGTCTAATTTTCTGTGAGTTGACATGAATAATTGTTTTCGCGGGCTTCCTGGGATTACGCCAACGGGGAGCAGGGCCTCTTGTGCCTCGCTTAATAATAGGTCTGCCGTTGAATAGCGGTGCGACCCTGCGGCTTCGCAAGCCGCTAAGGAACGCGCACCAAGAGAAGGGGCATTAACCACATTTTCCCCGTCTTATAAGCTCCTTCGACTCTTCCTGCTATTAGAAGGACTCTGAGGCGAGTTGTAGAAATTTTCAAAATGTGAGCAGCTTGTGTAGTACCGACGATCATTTAAAAATGTTTGGGCGTAGCCCAATAAATATTTTAACTAAAAGGGTATCATAATAGTTTTTAGTCTAGCATAAATGAAACTTGTTAACCTATATTTCCCTGTTCAATATCGCTGTAAAGCTTTTTTCTCAATTATAGCAGGGGAGCGTGTTTCAGCCCCCCCGTTTAATTAGCGTGTCAAAGCCTCCACAAGTGCATAGAACAGATCCTCAACAACCTGATGCCGAATCCTCGCTCTGACTTGAAGATCGGGCTGTTTTTTCTTTTTCCCAGCCTCATAGATGCTACGGTAATAATTACCCCGTTCATTCTTGAGAGC
>CAYNXM010000186.1:0-39787 GCA_964401105.1 uncultured Lyngbya sp.
CCGTGATACAGTTTATTATTATCTTATTTATTCTCAAAAATTATTTATGATTGCTAACTGCATACCTTCCTCACTGCTTCAGGAATTATGAAAGTTGATACTGATGGAAAAATTAAGATTCCTCCAGATATTTAAGCATAACTTGGTCTTTTACCCGGTACAGAAATTCAGCTTGAGGTTAAAGGAAATATCTTACAAGTCTGTAAACCAAAAGACCAGAATCGAGGAATACAATTAGTTACAGCTATACGGGGTAAAGCAGCGGGTCATTTAACAACTGATAATATTATGGAGTTAATCCGTGAAGATTAATAAATGAAATTCTACTAGATAGTAATGTGATCTTTGATGTTATGAAAAAGTAGATTATTCCCGCTCATTTGCTATTCCTAAAATCTGACGATATAAAACTGAAGAAACTCTAAACGTTGACGTAGTGATTAAATTATCTATCAAAGGTTTGACTGCAACAATTAAACCGCTTTGCTTAGCTTCAATCAAAAGACCTAACAATCCAGTTATTCTTAATCCTAAACGATTTGCTTCTGCTCTGCCACGGCGTTCGTCAATTAATAATAAATCAGCATTTAATTCCAAAGCTAAGCTAATCGCCTCAGATTCACCAATATCTAATCTAGCTTGCTCTTGAAGCTGTTGAATAATACTTTTATTTACAACCTGTCTAATTTCAACCCAAGAAGCATTTTTGACTTCGATTGTTCCGGGAACAGGAGGTTCAATTTCCGTTAGCTCACGATACACTGCTTCAGGAATTATAACTTGATGATAAAGCTGAGGAAGAAGATTTAATTGTTCAATGGCTGCCAAATTTGTAATAACTGACGTATCACTAATAACAATCATAACCGTCCCAATTCCTTGAGATTTTTCAAATCCAGTTCCAAATCTTCAATATCATAATCATAAAGCGGAATATCTCGCTGTTTGAGCAGTTGACGAAAAGCATTAGGAGGCATCTGAGCTAATTGACTAGCATAACCTATCGTTAATCGACCCGTTTGAAATAAGTATAAAGCAATTTCTGAGTAAAATTCTTCTGGTGTTAGCTGAGAAGCTTGTAGAATTTCATCTGAAATAGTGATGCTCATGGCAGAGTGTAGTATATTGTTTACTGTTTTAGGTTAACTTAAAATTAGTGTACCTTTGGGTATCTCGTAGAACATAGCGTCTGTATAGCTATCTACAATTCAAAACTGCATAACTCCCTCAACCCCTAGAATATATTAAAGGTAAGTTAGCATTTACTTGGCGAAAAACAACCATGTTGAATCTCAATGCTTTATCTGTTGCGATTGTAATTGGTGTGTTGAGTCCTATTGTACCTATCAATGTTTCGTCTGAGTCTCATGTTCTAGCGCAAACTCAAGCAGAACGTAAAGCCGAAGCAGATCGGTTGTTAGAACAGGGTAGAGAGCAATTTAACCCTAACCAATTTCGAGAAGCCTTACAATCTTTTCAACAAGCGTTAGAAATTTATCAGGAAATAGGCGATCTTAAAGGAGAAGCTGACTCTCTGAATAATTTAGGCTTAGTTTACCTTAACCTTGGAGAATACCAAAAAGCGATAGAATACTATCAGCAATCATTACCTGTCTTTCAGCAAATCGGTAATCACAAAGGAGAAGCTAATTCTCTGAATAATTTAGGCTTAGTTTACAGTAACTTAGGAGAATATCAGAAAGTACTAGAGCTTTATGAACAAGTTTTAGAGAAAGTTGTAGCAATTCATGGCGAACAGCATCCCCAAGTAACTGAAGTTCTTCAAAAAATTGGAAAAGTATATGAAATACAAGGTGAATATTCTAAAGCGATTGAAATTTATCAACAAGTGGATTCTATTTACAAAAAAACTCTGGGATCGTCAGGCTATTCTGAAGTCTTGACTATGGCATCTTTGGGCAGAGTTCATATTAAGGCTGGAGAATATCAGAAAGGAATTAATTATTTAAAATTTAGTCTAGAAAAATTACGATTCTTACAAACTCCACAAGCTGAAATAGAAATACTAGAGCAGCTACCCACAGCATATACTTTAGAAAGAGAAATACTAGAGCAGCTAGCCGCAGCATTTACTTTAATAGGAGACTATACTCAAGCAATTGAGTTACAAAAGAAAAGTCAAGCTATTCCGCAATTAAGGAATTTTATAGGAGGTGAAGCAGAAGCTTTAGGAAACCTTGGATATTTTCTTATACAATCTAGTGATCCAGAAGCAGAGGAATATTTTCAACAAATATTATCGATGGCACGAGAAATTAGAAACTTAGAGTTAGAAGTGCAAATTCTCATCAATTTAGGTTTATTTTACCAAAGCAAAGGTCAACAGGTTAAAAGTATAGGAAATTATCAGAAAGCTTTATCAATATTGAACCAAGTTGATTCTAATAATCGAATTAATCAAGGAAACTTTTTTAATAATATTGGTACAATTAATTATAACTTAGGAGAATACTCAGAAGCTTTAGTTTTTTATAAATCTGCACTTACAGTTTTTGAAAAAGTTAGTAATCGTGCAGGTATTGGAACAAGCTATAATAATATAGGTTTACTTTATATTGATTTAGGAGAATACTCAAAAGCTTTAAAATTTTTAGAGCAAGCATTGGAAATTCGTAAGGAGGTTGGCGATCGCGCAGGAGAAGGTATTACACTCATTAATATTGGACTGATACACGACTTGCAAAATAATTACTCAGAAGCACTAAATTATTATCAGCAAGCATTAACTATCCGACAAAAAACTGGTGATCGTATTGGTGAAGCAATTGCACTAAATAATATTGGTCTGAATTTTAATCAAAATAGGCAATTTTATAAAGCACAAGACTCACTTGAAAAGGCTTTAATAATTTTTCGAGAGCTTGGTAATCGTGCTGGAGAAGCTAATACTTTAGATAGTCTGGGTACAACTTATAAAAGTCAAAAAGATTATGCTTCTGCTTTGAAAGCATATCAAAGTGCATTAGCAATTTCTAGAGAGGTTGAAATTCGTCCACTTGAGAGGGTGATTTTAAGGCATATTGGTTATCTATGGGAAATACAAGAACAGCATGAATTAGCAATTACATTTCTAAAACAATCTATTAATATCACTGAATCTATTCGTACTAATCTCAGAGATTTATCTAGAGAAATCCAGCAATCATACACAGAAACAGTTGAGGATACCTATCGTTACTTAGCAGAATTATTATTAAAAGAAAATAGAGTATTAGAAGCACAACGAGTTTTGGATTTACTTAAAGTTCAGGAATTAGAGGATTACTTAAAAAATATTCGGGGAAATACTAATACTGCCAGCGGTATTGAATTTTATCAACCAGAACAGGATATTCTGAACCGTTATAATCAACTGAATCAGAATGCAATTGCAGCGGGGGAAGAATTAGCCGAATTACAACAGAAAGACAATTTAACGCCAGCAGAAGAACAACGGCGGGAACAATTAGATCAGTTATTGACGGAAATTAAAGCTGATTTTAACGATTTTTCGAGAAGTCCTGAAATTCGGGCATTAATTGAACAACTGAGTTTTGATGAGCGCGAACAAACTTTATCTTTGGGTGAATTAGATCGTTTGCGGGATAAATTAGGAGAATTAAATGCAGTATTATTTTATCCTTTAATTTTAGAAGACCGCTTAGAATTAGTGATTACAACGCCGAATTCTCCGCCATTGCGTCGGACTGTTGAGGTGAGTCGGGAAGAATTCAACCGGGCAATTATTCAATTTCGCTTGGCTTTACAAAATCCCAGTAGAAATGCAGTTATACCTGCCCAAAAACTCTATAAATGGCTATTTGAACCGTTGGAAGATGACCTGAAAACGGCAAATACTGAGGTGATTATTTATGCACCGGATGGAGTATTACGCTATATTCCGTTAGTGGCGTTACATGATGGTCAACAGTGGTTAGCCCAACGGTTTCGAGTTAATAATATTACTGCTGCATCATTAGAAGAAATTGATACTCAACCCCAACCTCAGCCGAAAGTATTGGCGGGGGCGTTTGCCGATGAGTCGTTAATTCGTTCCGCGAAAATTGGTGAAGATGATGTTGACTTTTCTGGGTTGCCGTTTGCGGGAATAGAGGTAGAAGGATTAAAAAATACATTGCAGAATACAACGGCTTATGTGGATGAAGCGTTTAATTTAGCAGCGATGAAACCGCAAATGAATGGTTATAATGTATTGCATTTGGCTACCCATGCGGCGTTTGTTCCGGGGGATCCTTCTGAATCTTTTATTGTATTTGGAAATGGAGAAAATCCGACGTTACGGGATGTAGAAAACTGGTCATTATCGAATGTAGATTTAGTCGTATTGAGTGCCTGTGAAACGGGGTTGGGTGGGTTTGATAATAATGGAGAACAAATTTTAGGACTGGGTTATCAATTCCAAAATCAAGGGGCGCGGGCGGTAGTGGCTTCGTTGTGGCAGGTGGATGATGGCGGTACACAACTGTTGATGAATCAATTCTACAACGCTTTGCAACAGGGAAATAGCAAAACGGAAGCATTGCAAATGGCTCAAAAATCGTTAATTGTAGGGGATATTGCAACGATGGCTAGCCAACGGGGGCCGGATGGGGCGTTTCTATTGACCGATACTGAAACCGGATTACCTGTTAATATCAGTAATAACTTGAATCACCCCTATTATTGGGCATCCTTTATTTTAATCGGCAATGGGTTATAAGCTGCCTCTCAATTCCTCTTGAGTATAATTATCAAAAAGTGACCCCCGTCAAGGTAGGATGGACGATGAACCCTACACCACGCCAACCATCCATGACTTATGACCAATCTGCTGAACAGCTTTTGGATCGCTCAGCCAAAGCCGGGGCAGAAGCAGCAGAGGTATTTCAAGCCCATTCGCGATCGCGTCCTGTATTTTTTGAAGCCAACCGCCTGAAGCAACTGGAAAGTATTCAATCAGAAGGGACGGCATTACGACTATGGCGGCAGGGTTGTCCTGGGTTGGCGGTGGCTTATGGCCCGGTAGATCCCCAGCGACTCGTGGATCGGGCGATCGCCTTAAGTCAACTCAATCCCCCTGAAACTATTGAACTGGCAGAGGATACCTCAAAGAAAGATTATCCAGAAGATGGGCATTGGGTGGAAATGGAACAACTGGTGAGTTGGGGACGAGAAGCAATCGGGTTAATGCGAGATAAATACCCAGAAGTTGTGTCTCTAGCAGAATGGGACTGCGAAGTAGAATCTACCCGGTTGGTCAACTCTCAAGGGTTGGATTATAGTCATGTCGATACCACTTTGAGTGGCTATTTAGAAATAGAGTGGATACGGGGTGATGATTTCCTTAGTGTGTCTGATGGTCAAACCCAACGGGGAACCCTTGAACCTCAGATGGTCGTGGATCGGATTTTACAGCGCCTCAGTTGGACTCGGGAGAACGTTCCGCCGCCAAAAGGTCGGATGCCTGTTTTATTTACTGCTAAAGCCGCTGATTTGCTTTGGGGTACAGTTTCGGCAGCGTTGAATGGTAAACAAGTGTTGGAACGGTCTTCACCCTGGAGCGATCGCCTCAGAACTCCTATATTATCCTCTTGTTTAACCATTTCTCAATCCCCCACCCAGGGGCCGTTTAGTTGTCCGTTTGACGATGAAGGTATTCCCACTCGCCCGATTACCTTTATTCAAGATGGGATATTACAGTTATTTTATACTGATTTAACCACCGGCCGAATGTTGGGCAGCGGCACCACCGGAAATGGTTTTCGCGCTGGGCTAAATAGTTATCCGACTCCGGGCTTATTTAACCTTCATATACAACCCGGAAAATATTCATTACCTGAGTTAATTCAACAGATGGATAGAGGGATTATTGTCGATCAAATATTAGGGGGCGGGGCTGGTATTACAGGGGATTTTTCAATCAATGTTGATTTAGGATATCGGGTAGAAAACGGTGAAATTTTAGGCCGAGTTAAGAACACAATGGTAGCGGGAAATGTCTACACTGCCTTGAAACAGGTGATTGCGTTAGGGGCAGATGCAGATTGGTACGATTCTTGTTATACTCCTTCTATTATTGTTGATGGCTTGTCTGTGACTGGATGAGAGAGGGTACTACAGACGTTCCATGCAACGTTTGTACGGTAGAGACGTTATATATAACGTCTCTACATATATATATAACTTCTCTACGGGAGTAGAAATCCCTGATTATCATCAATAATTCCACTCATTACTAATCAAGACTCAACACTCTACTCCCCATTCTCTACGCTTCGCACCACAAATGTGTAACGATAAGATTTTATAACAAAGCAGAATTGGAAACTGTGACTCAAGTAATGACAACTGCAACCCAGCATCGGACAACTCATCGCCAAATTTTAGACAATGGTATTACCTTACTTTTAACTGAAAATCCCGCAGCCGATATTATTTCAACTCGTCTGTTTATGCAAACGGGGAGTCGCTGGGAAGCGCCAACTCAAACGGGACTGTGTCATTTATTAGCGGCTGTGATGACAAAAGGCACTGCAAACCTCTCTTCATTAGAAATTGCAGAACGTGTTGAGTCAGTGGGGGCTAAGCTAAATGCAGATACTTCAGCAGATTATTTTTTAATGAGTCTGAAAACAGTATCAGCCGACTTTGAAGCAATTTTATCCTTAGCAGCACAATTATTACGCGCCCCTTCTTTCCCAGAAAGTGAACTCGAACTCGAACGCCGGATCACCATTCAAAGTATTCGGTCTCAGCAGGAACAACCTTTTTCTGTTGCCTTCGACGGGCTCCGGCGGACAATGTATCAGGATCATCCTTATGCTTATTCTACCTTAGGAACAGAAGAAACTGTTACTCAACTCACCAAAGCAGATTTAGAAACCTTTCACCAGACTTATTTTCGCCCCGACCGTTTAATTATTTCTATTGCCGGACGAATTACCTTAGACGAAGCCATTCAACAGGTTCAACAAGCTTTTGGAGATTGGGCTATTCCTTCTCAGCCGATACCGACCCTGAATCTTCCTGTTGTTTCTTTTAATCCTCAAACCCGAGTTAAACCCCAGGATACTCAACAATCTGTTGTCATGTTAGGCTATTTAGCCGATGCTGTCAACAGTCCAGATTATGCCGCTTTGAAGTTAATTAATACCTATTTAGGCAATGGTTTATCCAGTCGTTTATTTGTAGAATTACGGGAAAAACGAGGCTTGGCTTATGACGTTTCTTCCTTTTATCCCACCCGCCTCGATCAATCTCAATTTGTCGTTTACATGGGAACCGCCCCAGAAAATACCGCGATCGCCGTGGAAGGGTTACAATCAGAATGCGATCGCCTGACTCAAACTTCACTCACTCCAGATGAATTACAAGTAGCGAAAAATAAGCTACTCGGTCAATATGCCCTCGGTAAACAAACCAATGCACAACTGGCTCAAATTTACGGTTGGTATGAAACCATTGGTTTAGGTTTAGACTTTGACCAGCAGTTTCAAGCTGACGTTGAACAGGTCACTTCTGAACAATGTCTTGCAGTTGCCCAAAAGTATTTTACCACACCCTATCTCTCTTTACTCGGCCCCCAAGCAGTTGTTCAGGATTTTAATTAGTTTGCCCGTGATACTTCTAACTCCCTCATAAGATCAAAAGCGAAG
This sequence comes from uncultured Lyngbya sp., assembly GCA_964401105.1. Classification (GTDB taxonomy): domain Bacteria; phylum Cyanobacteriota; class Cyanobacteriia; order Cyanobacteriales; family Microcoleaceae; genus JAAURB01. Next base: position 7,656 of record CAYNXM010000186.1, read on the forward strand.
CATGCTCAGATCTCCCCCTTACCAAGGGGGACGGAAGGGGGTTCGAGAAGAGGGACAAAAGGGGATATAGGAGGGCGAATAATTGATGCAAAACGCCTATAATTTCACCAAATTAACGGAATTAACCGAGAACTATTCTGTTTATATTCCTCATATTCGGGATATTTTTCACTCATACTATTTTCCTTCTCAAACACTCTTTGTAAATAGATTACAAACACCAACCCCGGAACTAAATACGCCCAAATTGAACCCGCAACAACCGCAAAACTGAGGTATCGTAATAAATCCCCAAAATAGTTAATATTGCGAGAAAACCGCCAGATATTATCTTTAACTAATCCCGCCCCAAAATCTTTAGCGGTTAACTTCTGTACATCTGCCGCTGCATTAATTAAACTCCCAAAAAAGAACAACGGCAAAGCTAATCCCACGGTGAAATAAGAAATCGGTTCAGGATTAACAAAAGCTAAATAACCGGGCAAACTATAAAATATTCCTACAATTAACAAAGACAAAATAATGCCCACTATTCCAACAGGATCATTAAACATCACTTGTTGGCGTTTCGGGTAAAACCACTGTTCAATTAACCACCAAACACAATAGCCGATATGCAAACACAAATAAATCACTTGGCGCATATCCTGAATCCCAAAAAATATAGCAAAACCAATTAATAAAAAAATGGTTAATCCTTTTGCTAAATTAATCGCTCGCAGTTGAGTAAATTGAGTTGAATTTGTCGTTGTATTGTCCATAAAAAAAATTATATAAACAATTGTAGAGACGTTACATGTAACGTCTCTAGCGCAATTTATATTTTAAGTATTCAGGTATTTAGCCACTGCTTGAACATCTTTATCTCCCCGACCGGAACAGTTAAACACAATTCTCGGACTCCCTTCAAGTTGCGGGCAAAGCGTCTCTAAATAAGCGATCGCATGGGCAGTTTCTAACGCCGGAATAATCCCTTCTAAGCGAGATAAGCGTTGAAATGCATCCAAAGCTTCTTGGTCAGTTACACTGTAATATTCTGCCCGACCTGAATCTTTTAAAAAGCTATGTTCAGGGCCAACACCAGGATAATCTAACCCCGCGCTGATAGAATGGGCTTCAGTCACTTGACCATCATCATCTTGCAACAGATAACTCATTGCCCCGTGTAATACCCCTACTTGACCGGCTGTTAGAGTTGCAGCGTGTTTACCAGTCTCAACCCCGGAACCTGCTGCCTCAACCCCAATCATCCGAACCGTCGGTTCATCAACAAACTCATGAAACAGTCCCATCGCATTAGAACCGCCTCCCACACAAGCAATCAGAATATCCGGCAGTCCGCCCCATTTTTCTAAACATTGGCCGCGAGTTTCTGTGCCAATAATAGCGTGAAAGTCCCGAACCATCATCGGATACGGATGAGGGCCAGCCACTGAACCGAGGATATAGTGAGTCGTTTCAACATTGGTTACCCAGTCCCGAATCGCCTCAGAAGTAGCATCTTTTAAGGTTCCGGTACCCGCTGAGACCGGTTTCACCTCAGCCCCGAGTAACCGCATTCTAAACACATTTAGGGCCTGTCGTTCCATATCCTCCACGCCCATATAAATCACGCATTCTAAGCCAAACCGGGCGCAAACGGTAGCCGTTGCAACCCCATGTTGTCCAGCCCCAGTTTCAGCGATAATCCGCTGTTTTCCCATTTTTAAGGCTAACAAAGCTTGAGCGATCGCATTATTAATTTTATGAGCACCCGTATGATTAAGGTCTTCTCGCTTTAAATAAATCTGCGGCCCACTACCATCAGGTTTAGCATAATATTGGGTGAGGCGTTCAGCAAAATACAACGGACAAGGACGACCCACATAGTCCCGTAACAGTTGTTGCAGTTCTGTTTGAAATTCTGAGTCGTGACGATAATGTTTTAAGGCGGTTTCCAACTCGGCTAAAGCAGGCATCAAGGTTTCTGGGACATATTTGCCGCCAAACTGACCAAAGCGGCCTAGGTTATCGGGGCGTTGGACTGAAGCACCTTGTAAGTTAGGGGGTAAAGGAGTTGTGGTCATAGAATGTTTCTGAAAACAGCGATAGACTTAATCTTAAATTATACGGGTTTATATTTTCTAGTCAGTGACTATCATATTTAATTTTTAAAAGTTGTATTGCAGTAAGGATGTGTTAATTGTCCATTATCTATAGTGGCTAAACCACCATCAGCTTTGCGTTTTATGTGGTCAATAGAAATTGAGCTACTATGAAGAAGTCCATTACAAATTTTACACCGAGGTGTTTTATTTAAAGCCTCTTTTATATAAATTTCACTTTTTTGATTAGAATTAAACTGATTTTTAGATGTAGATGAATTTAGGGGTGATTTTACCTCACGAATATTTAAGTATTTAAAATTATCTTTATTCGCCACAGTTTTGAGCGCACCAATAATATATTGCTCTTCTTTTAAAGATATTATAATATGTTGAAAAAAGTTAGATAAAGGTTTGTAGCTTTTTTGAGTCGATCTGTGTTTCTCATAAATTTGCTTAATTAAGTAATCATTCTCGATCAGCAACATCTCAAACTGCTTCCGGACTTCAATAAAATTATTAATTTGTTGAGAACCACTCAGTTTCATTACAAAATCGACTACAGCAAGAAAAGATACTGTTCTATATCGTCCTTCTTTTGAATAGCAATAGATAATAGGATGTAATCCTAAAGATGAAGGATGATTGCTATTTAGTCTATATGTAACTTTCCGAACTTGCTTGATAATTTTAAGAGTATCTTCACCTGTCTTATCATCATTAAGACTCTTATCATTAGAATCTATACCGTTAACAATATTTACAAAATCTAAAACAAGTGGCAAAGCTTGTGCGGAATATAATTTTCCTGCTAATGGTACATCCATCGTTTTAATTGGGGTTTGCAGTTTAGGTTCAAAAAGCATTTGATTAATTTCTGTTGCTATCTGTTGTATCTGGTTTTGAATTTCATCTGAAAAAGAAGACCAGTATTTGTGACCTTTACCGCTTCTAATAATTGCACGTGCTGCAATACTATTTGGCTTTTTTCTAGATTTCAGGAGTTTTAGCTCAGTTTTATCAATGGGAGCCGCTTGTTGATTGATCTTAAAAAATGAACTTTCGGCTTTACTAGCATCACCTTCAACCCACTGAAGCTGAATTGCTAATACTGCTAAATTTTTGGCATATTTTATAACTACTTCACTAACTTTATTAGGATATTTATGAGCAGTTTTAAAATCTTCATACGAACCTATTTTTTTTTCTACTAATTTCCTTGTCTCTCGAGCAATGTTTTTTTGTTCCTCAGGAATAGAGCCGTCATAAAACTCTTTTGATGTTTGTCCATCTCCATAATCATCATTTACCCAAGCAGATAGTGAACTCAGTCTATGACTACCATCAATTACAAACACGTATCCAGGCGGACTTCGCCATAAAATAATGGCTGGTATTAAATCACCCTCAATAAAGCTTTTTATAAATTCACAAATTTTTTTACTATCCCACTCATTTGTTTCTCTTTGAAAATCTGGCTTTCTAATAGTTAAATAAAAAAAAGAATCGGCTTTAATATCTTCAATAGAAATTGTTTCCTTTTTTGTAACTAAACCTGTACTTTCCTGTATCTCAAAATCTTCTCTTGGAATCAGAGCATCTAAATTAACTTTACCCATAACTTTGCCTGTTAAGTTTCTATTATTATAGTTGCTTTCTCAATAGAGTCAGGTTGTGGACTTTTTGAACAAAGATAGAAAAAAAATTTTTGCGAGCCGCTCACCAACTCCCCCAGAACGTGATAGAATACAATTATGCAACAGGCTTTACTCGGACTTACACTTGATCAATAAATCAATCTACTCCCCTCAATATTGCTTTTCAATTTCTTTTTGAGCAAAGGTTGAAAAAAAAAATTTTGCCCGACCCTCACCAACTCCCCCAGAACGTGATAGAATATAATTATGCAGTGGGGGTTGCTCGGACTTACACTTGATCAATAATTCAACATTGAGATCGAGGACTGTCACTAAATTAATCAACCCAGAGGAGAAGAGACTGTGATCGACCCCAAAGTGCCTGAGTCCAATACCCGTACAGAACGCGATAGTATGGGAGAAATTCAAGTGGGTAGCGATCGCTACTGGGGCGCACAAACTCAACGATCATTACATTATTTCTCCATCGGCAGGGATTATATACCCCCAGAAGTAATAGAAGCCTTTGCCATCCTCAAACAAGCTGCCGCCCAAACCAACCAAGAATTAGGTAAACTGCCCTCAGACAAAGCAGAAAAAATTGTTCAAGCAGCCCAGGAAATTATCGACAGTAAACTCATGGATCATTTCCCGTTGCGGGTATGGATGACCGGCAGTGGAACCCAGTGTAATATGAACGTTAATGAAGTGATTTCTAACCGGGCAATTGAATTAGCTGGGGGTGTGATTGGCAGCAAAGATCCGATTCATCCCAACGATCATGTGAATCTATCTCAGTCCTCTAACGATACATTCCCCACAGCCATGCATATTGCCGCTGCAACTGCAATTCATCAAAAATTGCTGCCAGCGCTCAAAATGCTACGGGATGGCTTACAAGCCAAATCAGAAGCATGGGCAGACATCGTTAAAATCGGTCGGACTCACCTGCAAGATGCGGTGCCTTTAACAGTTGGACAAGAATTTTCAGGTTATGTTGCTCAACTTGAGGCGGATATTAAACGCATTGAAATGATTTTACCCGATTTATACGAATTAGCCATTGGGGGGACAGCTGTGGGTACAGGATTAAATACAGCTAAAGGTTTTGCTGAAACAGTGGCTGAGAAAATTCAAAAGATTACTGGACTTCCCTTTATTTCTGCCCCGAACAAATTTGCTGCGATCGCCGCCCATGATGCCATTGTAATGGCCAGTGGCGGATTAAAAACCCTGGCTTGTTCGTTGATGAAAATTGCCAATGATATCCGCTTTCTGGGTAGTGGTCCCCGTTGTGGTTTAGGGGAATTAATCTTACCTGAAAATGAACCGGGTTCTTCGATTATGCCAGGGAAAGTTAACCCGACGCAATGCGAAGCCTTAACCATGGTAGCAGCGCAAGTCATGGGTTATGATACTGCCATTACAATTGCCGGATCTCAGGGACATTTTGAACTGAATGTGTTCAAACCGATGATGATTTTTAATCTATTGCAATCGATTCAGATTTTGAGTGATAGCTGTCAAAACTTTACTCAATTTTTAGTGAATGGTTTACAAGTTAACCGGGAAAAAATTGATAATTATCTAGAACAATCTTTGATGTTAGTCACAGCATTAACGCCTAAAATTGGTTATGATAAAGCAGCTCATGTGGCTCATGTCGCTCACAAACAAGGGCTAACATTAAAGCAAGCTTGTTTATCCCTTGGTTATATTAGCGCAGAGGAATTTGAAAGCGTAATTAATCCTTATAACATGACCCATCCTGAAACCTGAAAGTATTATTTCAGGCATTGTGATTAATCAAGAACAGGTAAACAAATCGTAAAACAAGTTCCTTCATCCGGTTGAGATTTTACAGCAATCGTTCCTTGGTGTGCTTCCACAACTTGACGACATAAATGTAAACCTAAACCATTACCCGATCGCTTATGATTTCCTTGACAAAATGCCTCAAAAATAGTGGCTTGGTCTTCTATGGCAATACCCATACCTGTATCTTTAACTTGGATTTTTACCCAATCTGAACTAATCTTTTTCCGCTCATTATCGGGTGGTTGAGTAGACTCCCATATAATCTCAATACCCCCAGCATCGGTAAACTTAATCGAATTTCCGATAATATTGGTCAATACTCTACGTAACTCCATGCGATCGCCTCTAAAAGATTTTAGATCGAGTTTCGTGCGAGATTCACAATTGAGGCTTAGATTTTTTTCAAGAGCCAGTGGATTCAATTCTGTTGCGATTTCATGAATCAAGCTGTCCAGATTAAAATCAACTACGCTTATCGTTTTACGACCCATATCATAGGAGTAAACTGCTAACAAATTGTTTAACATTTTGAGTAAGCTTTTATTATTACTCATCATGTGGCCGACAGCCTCATTTAAATCTTCTGAAATCTCTCCGAATGCTCCTTTTTTAATCAACTCTAACATACGGTCGGCTGCCACTAATGGAGTTCGCAAATCATGGGTCAGACAACGGACAAAATTTTCCCGTTGATCGATACTATATTTTAATCTAAGAAGAGAACGAACCCTAGCTTGTAATTCATCAACTTGAATGGGTTTACGGAGAAAGTCATCAGCCCCTTCATCTAACCCTTTAACTACACTAGATTGTTCATGAGCTGTAATCAGTAGAATAGGAATATAAGGGAGTTTCGGATGATTCCGAATGCGTCGTGTTACCTCATAACCATCCATATCTGGCATCATCACATCTAATAAAATTAAATCCGGGGGGGATTGTTCAATTTGAGTCAAGGCAGTTGCACCATCACTCACCATAGCAATCTGATGCCCCTCTGCTTCTAAAGCATATTTGACTAAGAGTAAGTTGTCTGGGATATCATCAACTGCCAGAATGTAGCTGTTTAAATTACTTTTAGAATTTGACATAGGTCTATTTTAATAGAATAAAGTTACTGTATCTTTAATGTATCAACTATTTTATTAGATTCCATTTTTGCGGAACGATTACTGAGATAGCGGGGAAATTTAATCGTAAACGTAGAGCCGATTCCCACTTGACTTTCTACCTGCTTCTCAGCCTGCATCAATGTTACAATTGAATCAACAATTGCTAAACCCAAGCCTGTACCATAATGTCTCTTTGTCGTGGTTTGGTTAACTTGTTTGAAGGCTTCAAAAATCTGATGAATTTGTTCAGCTTCAATCCCAATTCCAGTATCTTTAACCTGAATTGTGATATAATGATTATCTTCTTCATAAACTTCTATTGAAACTCCTCCTGTATCTGTAAATTTAATAGCATTTGATAATAAATTAACCAAAATTTGTCGTATGCTCTTGGGATCATTAATCACCCAAGGATCTTCCATTTTAATAATAGTGTTGAGAGCTAAATGCTTTTCTAACGCCAAAGATCTTAACTCTTCTACAGTGATTAAAGTCAATTGAGCTAAATCAAATTTTTGCAGCTGGAGTTCTACTTGACCTGCTTCAATTTTAGAGAAGTCTAACACTTCATTTAACATCGTCAGTAAGTGCTGAGCGTTACTGAAAATTCGTTGTACCATATCCGCTTGTTGAGGGGATAAGGACTCCGCAGAAGGACGTAATAAAAGCTGAGAAAACCCCGTTATAGAATTCATCGGCGTTCTCAGTTCATGAGACATCGTTGCTAAGAATTCTGACTTCAAACGAGATGCTTCAGCAAGTTGTTTATTCTGTAATTCTATTTGCTGCTGTTGTCGTTCTAATTCCCGATTTTTCCGGAGAAGAAGCTGATTATTTTCTTGTAACTTTTGGTTGGCTGCCTCAGCTTTTTGTTCTGCACTATGAACTCGAATGGCATTACGAACCACTTGCCAAAGACGTTCGGGAGAAACACGAGATTTTGAAAGATAGTCTGATGCACCCGCTTTCATAATTTCAACTGCAATTTGCTCATCCCCTTGTCCTGTTAGCACAATTAAAGGAACTCGAATTTGCAGCGTTTGTACTTGTTTCAGTAGTTCTATTCCATTATGATCAGGAAGACGATAATCTAAGAATACACAATCAAATGTATTTTTCTGAAGCTGATTGACCCCACTACTACAGTCTTCAGCCTCACTGACCTCGAGTTTAACCCCCGCCTTTCTGAGTGCTCGCTGTATTGCTAGTCGGTCTACTTCATCGTCATCAATAATTAAAATTTTTAACAGTTCTTCCATAACAATGGACTAGGATTATGAGCTATTTTTTATAGCTCTTAACTATTAAGTAACATATCATACCATCACCTCTGGAAGAGTTAAGGCATTTCACAGAGTTTCCAGTAATTATTTAAGGTTACAATGACCTCTGAAAACTTAGAAAAAGTAACGGGTTTTACAATATAGCCTGCTACATTCAGGTTATAAGCTTCAACCAGATCTCGATCTTCATCAGAAGTCGTTAAAACAATCACGGGAATTGCTTTGAGTTCAGGATCGCAACGCAAAACCTGTAAGAACTCTAATCCTCCCATTTTAGGCATATTCAGATCTAATAGAATCAGTCGCCGTGTTTCGGGAACAACAGGGGGTTGCTCGCCATGAGAACGTAAGACTTCTAAGGCTTCTAACCCATTTCCTGCCCAATACAGAGGATTATTAATCTTACTCTTTTTGAACGCCCGTTTGACGTTCATTACATCAACTTCATCGTCTTCAACCAACAAAATATTGATAACTTTGTCCTCCATAACTCACGATAACTCCCCTTTCCACAAGTGAATCACTTGCTACTTTAATTATGGGGTCTACACAAATATTATTGGCGTTTTTTTATATAATCATAATAAACCCATCTTAAGATAGAAACCTCAACTTTAAGGATGAACCAAACTTTGAAATGTCTCTCTCTTAAGGGAGAGATTTACTCACTTGTCATCAATGAATTGCCGTAGTCTGTAGCCTGCGTGGAGGAAGTTCGCACCCTTAAGCGCACGCCTGAGTCGGAGTAGAAAGCCCTCCCGCCATTGGCCCCGCGTACCGCGCTCGCGTAACTTTTCAAGAAAAAGCGGCATCGTTTACGAGTATCACCTATTTTGGCCAAGTAAACTGGAAACTTGACCCTTTACCTTCCTGAGAGGTTAACTGAATCGTTCCCCCTTGAGATTCAACTGTTTTTTTGACGATCGATAAGCCAATTCCAGTATTTTCTACTGTGTCTCGGGCTTTCAAAGTTTGGAAAATGGTAAATACTTTTTCTTGATATTGCTCAGCAATACCGGGGCCATTATCAGTGACTGTAAATTGATAAAATGAGCCTAAATCTGCCACCTCAATATCGATCTTTCCATCACGACGATCATTGTGCTTAATGCTATTACTAATTAAGTTACTAAAAACTTGTTGCAGGGGCAAACGCTCTGTAATCAAGCTTGGCATTTCCCCTAAGATATTAATACAAAATTCAGCCGGAGGAGCCAAAGAATCAATCACTTCAGCTAATAATTGATTGAGATCAACTCGTTCTGACCTTTGTTTGATCCGTCCGACTCGGGAATATTGTAACAAGCCATTAATCAAGTTTTCCATCCGATGTACCCGTCCTCGCAATAGGTTCATTTGATGGCGGGTCTCCGGGTCGAATTTATCTTCGAGATCTTCTTCGATCCATTCCGAGAGGTTGGCGATCGCTCGTAAAGGCGCTTTGAGATCGTGGGAAGTGACATAGGCAAATTGAGTCAGTTCTTCGTTACGCTTTTCTAATTGGGCAGCGGTTGCTAATAAAACAGCATTTAATCGAGTTAATTCCTCGGTTTTGGATTGTAGAATGGCTTCTGTTTGCTTCCGTTCGGTAATATTATTCAGAGTGCCCCAAGCCCCTAACACTTGCCCTAGGCTATCATGATTAAGCTGGATATTCATTTCCAACCAGCAAAATTCCCCTGTTTTTTTCACAGCCCGAAACTCAGATAAAAAACTTTCTCCTTCCTCTTCCTGGCTGATTAAAGCTTGAAACCGCGTTTTAATCTTTTGTCGATCTTCTGGAGTGTAAACTAAATCGGTGAAAGGACGATTTAAACTTTCTGCCAAACTAAATGCAGTAATTGCTGTCCAGGCTGGACTCAGAAAGCTCCAACATCCATCTAGATCGATTTGGAAGATTGCTTCTTGAACACTATCAACCACAGACTGATACAGGCGTTCGCTTTCGGCTAAAGCGGCTTCTATCCGTTTCTGTTGTGTAATATCATCAAAGGCAATTCCCACACATTGATCGGCTAAAGGAAAAGCTTGTAGCGAAAATATACTGTCATTGACTCGATCATCCCCATAAGGCACTTCTTCTGCGATGAAGAGTTTTTGAGTCCGCACAACCTCAGCATAATGTTGAGGGATTTGTTGATCGTTGTGCTCAAAATTAGGGAAGCATTCTAGAATAGAACGACCTGTTTCTTGACTCAGAGGAATACCGAGCAATTGGTTAGCGGTGGGGTTAGCATTGACTAATTGTAAACTTTTCCAATCCTCAAGCTGTTCCAATCGCCAAACGATTAAACCAATGGGCAAACTTTTAACAATATTTTCATAAATTTTAATCTCTGCTTGCGCCTTTCGTTCCCGTTCTAAGAGTTCATCTTTGAATAGATTGAGGGTTTCGAGTTGAGTTGTTCTTCGTTGGACTCGTTCTTCTAGCTCTTGATTGAGTTGACGATAACGGGCTTCACTCTCTTGTAATGCAGCTTCTATTTGTTTGCGTTCGCTAATTTCTGCTACTAGCAAGTTATTGGATTCTCGCAGTTGTGCTGGACTGGGTAAAGCGGTAATATTTGGTGTAAAATTAATAATTGCGATCGCCGTCGTCAAAGAAATCCCAGCCGTGATCGATCGAACAATCCCAGCCGTCCAATAAATGGGATACCATAATGTTAAGATATCAAACAGATGATCTATACCGCAGAATACAATAAAACTAGCGGTCAGGAAAAAAATTGAATTGAAGGGCAGATCCCGGCGCTGACGTAGGATATACAAAATTGTCAGGGGAATTGATATATAAGACAACATGATAACGGCGTTACTGATACCATGCAGTGCCATGATTTCGGGATTCCACGAATAACAACTGCCATGAGGCATAAAACCAATAAAATTAAGAGATGTTTCTCTCAGCATTGAGATTTCTCCAGCTCTACGTGCGCGATCACGTCTTCTACCAATTTAATTATTGTAAGGCTGTTGAATACAAATAGCACCTCTATTAGTATTTTTTTATGTTTATAAAACAGCAGAGAAGTTGACTTCTTTGTAAATTGCTGTATTTTTACCATCCTTCACGACTCATTCACTGTTTGAAGAATATTTTAAGACAAATTGCTTCCCACAATCTTTACAGAGATAACACTGTTTTCCCCGACGATATCCATTTTTTGATAATTGTTGAGATTGGCAACGGGGACAGATCATTACTTTCATTACATTGCCCCTGAGATCATTTCCCATCTGTGCTTCTAAGTATGACACCATTAAATCTTCAATCTGTTGAGTCAACCGTTGGCGGTGTTGCAGATCGGGGTTACGAAGTGCTGCCAAAATGATAGCATTACTGCTATGAACACAAACCTCTGCAAACAGCTTTGATTGTGCTTGACTCAAGGTCGGATTTCTCTGCTGCAACAGATTTGCCATAAAATCAATCGCTTCTGTCGTCATCCCCTCATCAATGGCTTGAAACATCTCCCGTCCCAGAAAAAACTGTACAAACACGACCTGTGATACCGGTTGTTCAAACAGTTCAGCAATTGCTGTTACTAAGGTATGAATCATTTGACGGAGAGAGTATTGTATCATTTCTGGGGTATTCATCCGTTCCCAAAATTCCTTTACCCGTTCAATATGCCGTAACTCCATGGCTTTAAAAATGGCGGCTTTATCTGGAAAAAATTGATACAGTGAACCCACTGCTGTCTCAGCTTTGGCGGCAATCAGATGGGTCGTTGCTGCTTCATAACCCACCTCATCAAACACAGCAGCCGCTGCATCGAGAATCTTTTCAACCCGTTGTTTACCCCGTTGTTGTTTGGGTTGACGACGGAGATTACTTGACAAATGCGAATTTTCTGTCATATTTTAAATATGTGACAAATATTTCATAATTTTATAACTCATGGAAAACGCCATCTCCTCCATGCTTCCTGGTGCGCCTTGGTTATTAGCTGATCAATCAATGCTAGCCGTCAACCAACCCCGCAAAATTTCATTATACGGGAATGATTACGTGATATGGAAAACTTCAGAAGGGAAAGTTCACGCTTTACCCAATGCCTGTCCTCACATGGGGGCGATGCTATCGGAGGGATGGTGTGAACAAAACGGAGGGCAAAGTACCGTTGTTTGTCCGTTTCATGCCTTACCATTTGATGCAGAAGGTTGCACTATTTTACCGAATTCCAGTAAAAAAACTCTACCTCAATTGCAGCCATTAGAATTAATTATTCAAGGGGATTTTATCTGGTCTTATGGAGGGTATGAACCACAGCAACCCCTACCCACTGTGTTAGATGAAATTGCCAGTACCTATGATTTTATCGGACATACAGCAGATTATAGTGTCAAAACTGATTTGTTAACAATGCTATTAAATATGCATGATTATAATCATCAAAATGGTACTCATCGCGAGTTATTCCGGATTACGGAAGTGAATTTTCATCAATTTATTGACAATGGGTATCATTCCCATGCTTTTTTTGAATCACCAACTGCACCATACAGTTTAATTGAAAAACTCAAAAAACCCGATTTATTTCTACTCCCGAGTACCATTCAAGCCCATTTAGAAAATCATTTTCCTTCTTTAGTGATTTTTCATGGGGAAACACCCTCGGGAAAAATCGCCCAGTGTCATTTATTTGTACCAGAAGCTGAAAATCAAACCCGAACTTATATTTTACTCTTCGGTCAATTCACACATCCACTATTTAAAATAATGGGTCAAGCCTATCTCAACTTTGGTAAAGTAGTTGTAGAACAGGATACTAATATTCTGGGAAAACTTTATCCGGATACCCCCCAAAACATTAAACTGAATAATGAAGTGGGCATGGACTGGGTACGACGGAATTTTAAACACTTTCCCGATATTGTCGAACCCAACTTCTCCCGGTGAAAAATAACGTTATTATTGGTATTTTATTTAATTCCGGCAAGTTCTGGAAAACAGATCGTAAGAATACCACTAAAAATAAAGATCAATCCAAAAAAAGAGCTAAACAAACGATGATCTTATTGGATAGTTAAGGATTGTTGCTCAGAGTCACGAAAAAAAGTATTAATTTGATTCACTTTTTCAACCTTTCTTTGTTTTCCCATTGTGTAAGAATGAATAAGCCGGCTAAAATAAACGGGATGCCAGATAAACGTTTAATAATTTGATTAGACATCAATTAAGATCGGAAAACTTACCATAAATAGATAAAAATTAACTCACTTTGTCAACTCCCGTCTGTTTGTGGCGTTTCACTTGATCATACCGCTCTCTTGGTGCGCGTTCGCGCTTCGCTTTGAGAAAGCGCAAAGTCGGCGGTGTCGGTTGACCTCCCGTCGAACTTTGTAAGAAGCGCGGGGTCGCACCGCTACCGCAACCCTACCGCGAACGCTTAAAATAGAGAATTAGGAACCTTAAAGAAATATAAGTTGGTATTGTGGCTTTCAAAATTGGTTTATTAGGCTTGGGAACTGTAGGCACCGGAACTGCTAAAATTTTACTCAACCCGCAAGATCGTCATCCCCTGTTAGAAGGGTTAAGCTTGCATCGGGTAGGGGTGCGATCGCTCTCTAAACCCCGTCAGATCGAATTGCCCTCAGAATTGTTAACCACTGAATTAGAGACAATTGTCACCGATCCTGATGTGGATATTGTAGTGGAATTAATTGGGGGACTTGAACCGGCGCGATCGCTCATTCTCAAGGCCATTGCCAATGGTAAACACGTTGTCACCGCCAATAAAGCAGTTATTTCTCGCTACAGTCATGAAATCTTTGAGGCAGCCCATAAAGCCGGAGTTTATGTGCTGTTAGAGGCGGCTGTCGGGGGCGGTATCCCGGTGATTTTACCCTTAAAGCAATCTTTGGGGGCTAACCAAATTCACGCCATTATGGGCATTGTCAACGGCACTACCAACTATATTTTGACCCGGATGGAAGCCGAAGGGGCAGATTTTGCTGATGTTCTTGCCGACGCCCAACGTTTAGGGTATGCTGAAGCAGATCCAACTGCTGATGTGGATGGTTTGGATGCAGCCGATAAAATCGCAATTTTGGCATCCTTAGGGTTTGGCGGACGAATTAAACTGGAGGATGTCTATTGTGAAGGCATTCGTCAAATTACCGCCACCGATATTGACTATGCCCAACGCTTCGGGTTTGTGATTAAATTGTTAGCGATCGCCAGTCGAGATCCAAATGCAACGACTGAAAAATATCGCTTATCCGTGCGGGTTCATCCCACCTTAGTTTCTCAGGATCATCCTTTAGCGAGTATTCATGGAGTCAATAATGCTATTTTAGTAGAAGGGGAACCCATTGGACAAGTGATGTTTTTCGGGCCTGGGGCAGGGGCAGGGCCAACCGCCAGCGCCGTCGTTGCAGATCTGCTGAATATTGCGGCAACATTAAAAACCCAAGCCACAAACGCCATTAACCCCCAGTTAATTCATCCGTTAATGAGTTGTACCCATCAACATTACTGTCAACTCTCACCCATGGCAGACTTAGTCACGCGGTTTTATGCCCGGTTTATTACCGCAGATCAGCCGGGAGTTTTGGGTAAGTTGGGGACTTGTTTCGGTAACCATCAAGTCAGTATTGAGTCGATGTTTCAAATTGACTCTCGTGAGGCATTGGCTGAAATTGTTGTGGTCACCCATGATGTGCCAGAAGGTAATTTCCGAACCGCTTTAGCAGAACTACAACAATCGGATATTGTGGAACGTATTCCTAGTATCTTACGGGTATTATAGTATGTTTTTGAATCTAGGGGAAATCTCCCCTAATTTAATTTTTTTTCTATCTTTTCAAATAGATAGACATCATCTCGAGAATAACTGAGTTTAAACTGTGGTAATTGATTGAGTTGTTCAACTAAACTTTGGGCAAATTCAGAATGACTTTTCCATCCCGGATAGCGGAGGTTTAATAATACATAATCAAACTCCGTTAAGTCCTTTGGAGGAACATCTGCGTTTGTCAGCTTAATCGTCTGACGATGGCTTAAGTGGGGTGCTAAATTAGCTATTGTTAGCACATTTCCCTTAGAAGTAATACGATGAATGGCTTCTCTATTTGCTGTCCAAGTATCTAATTGACTGAGATATCTCGATCCAAAATAACCAAATTTTGCTAATGCGATAAATCCGATAAATGCCCAGGCTATAATTAAATATTCTAGTATTTTTTTAGATTGATATTTAGAGAATCTAGGCACAGAATAAAATCCTGTTAATAAAGTTCTCCCTAAGCACATTTTTTCATCAGCCAAACAATAAATAACTGCTAACATTAAAAAGGGCACAATAGGAAGAGAATATTGATGAATTAAGTCACGCTGTGCATCAATATTAGAAAGAATATTTTTAGTTAATACAGGAATAGCAACTACTAAAGGTGCTAATCTTTGAGGCGATAGCCATAAAATAATAGGTGAAAATAGTAATAATAAATATTCTAAAGTTTTAATTGAAAAAACACGTCCTAAAACGAGATGAGGTTTTAAGAATAAATTAAGAATAATTTCATAAACTGAATTTCCTAAATAACCATATCTGCCCACACCGCCAGGACCTTCACCACTTTTATAATAGGGAATGATACCTTGAACAACAATCAGAAACCAACTCACACCGAGAAATAGGGCAATTGCACCATATTTTCGTTTTTTCTCAAAGAAAAATAGCCAAAAACCCATAGCCGCAACAGTTAACGCTAAGGCATCTTTACAGCCTAAAACCCAAATAATTGCTAAACAAAACCCGATCATTTTATCCAGTTTTGCTGCTAAAATCGCTGCCAATAAAGCGGCTACTGCCATCACTTCTGGATGGAAGTCAAATAGATTAATATTAAAAATTAAAGGATAAAGTAAATAAACAATCACCACAGCCATAGACAGCCGTTGATTTAATCCAGCATGACGTGCTAAACTCCAAGTCGGATACACTCCCAATGCTAAGCAAACGGCTTGAATCAATAGTAACCAATAGACAGAAGGATACATCCAATAAAATAAGCTGACTGGATACATTGCCCAAGCAGCATGATTCCCTAAATGATGGATTTCTAGAAAAGAAGAAATCGGCGGTTTTCCTTGACTAATTAAATAAGCGACTTGATCGTAAATACCGAGTTCAAAAGCAGTGGATTGAAACAGGATATGTCTAATACTGCTACAAAAAAATAGAAGAAATGATGCAATAATAAAAAGTATTGTAATCGGATAAGAAAATGTTTGGCGACAGCCAACTTTCCGTTTATATTTTAATAATTTTCCTGTTAATAGTGAAGCTAATTTTTTAGAATAATCATTCATGGTTTCAAGACTTTACTTCTGGAGAAAGGAGCAAATTACGATTAAAAATGATGACATCCTCTTTTTGATAAACCATAGAAAATTGTGGATCACCTGAAAGTTTCTGAAATAATTGATTACCAATGTCTACCGTATCCGGCCAAGGATGACGTAAATTTAACACAATTTGTTCAAACTCAGTTAAATTCGATTCTGATGAAACTTGACTTAATAATTGAAGATTCCGACGATGGGTTAAATGAGGCGCTAATCGATTATCTGTTAAGACTGAAGTTTGAGGTTGAATTTGTGCAATTGCTTCCCGTGTCGCTGCCCAAGTATCCAGGTTTTGAATATACATCCAAAAGCGGCCATATTTACCATAAATTAGAAATACAATCAGTGACCAAATAATGATATATTTTACTTTCGGTACTGAACGTAAAATAGCTGATTTATTACCAATACGCTGAATTTTATAGCTGATTTTTCTAACAAAATGACTTAACATCCATTGTTGGGATTTTATACTATAAATCACAGCTAATAGCAAAAATGGAATCACAGGAAGAGAATATTGATAAGCAAGGCTACGTTGAAAAGGAATATCTGATAAACTATTAATCATCAACGTCGGCAGGGCAGGAATAATAGCAATTAATGCGTATGGAGATAGCCAGAAAATTACAGGTAAAGTCAGTTTAACAAGATAGTCAATTGTTGAAGCGGAAATTAATCGTCCTAATACTAAATGTGGTTTGAGGATTAAGTTTTTGAGGATTTCTGTAACGGATGTCCCCAAATAACTATAGCGCCAAACCCCTTCCACTTCCCGCCCACTAAACTGGGGAATCATCCACTGAGTCACAATAATAAACCAACCCATCCCCAAAGCGATCGCAATTAAACCATAACTACGGCGTTTCTCAAAAACCAATAACCAAAACCCTAAGGCTAAAACCGTTAATGACAACACCGCCTTACATCCCAACACCCAAATAATGGCAATACAAAACCATACTATTTGTCGAAGTTTCGCTGCTAAAATTGCCCCCAACAATGCCGGAAGTGCCATGACTTCAGGATGAAAATCAAATAAGTTAATATTAAACACCACCGGATAAAGTAAGTACACAGCCGCCATCGCCACAGACAACCCCTCATTTAACCCAATAAGACGCGCTAAACCCCAAGTAAACCACCCCCCTATAGATAACGCAATCGCTTGTACAATCAGCAGCCAATAAACGCTGGGATAGATTTTGTACAATAACCCTAGAGGATAGACCGCCCAAGCGCCATGATTTCCCAAATGATGAAACCCTAAAATTGAAGAAATCGGGGCCTCTGCTTGAGAGATCAAATAACTCACTTGATCGTAAATTCCTAAATCGTAGCCAGTTGATTGAAACATATAGTGGCGAAGACTACTACAGATTAGGAAAATAGCGATCGCAGCGCAGATCATCGATTTCAAAACAGTAGGGGGAGATGATAGTGGGTGAGAGACATTCACAGAGTCAGGTAAAGTGGGCATGAAAATCTTATCGGCAGATCAATATCAGATTTGATCCTACAGGATTAACTGTCTCCCATAGAAAAAGCGACCACAATTATGATCGCTACCATCGCTTCAATTTCTGTGAAAATATTAATTTGAGTACCTAGTCATAAACCTGTTCAGAACCGATATCACTTCGTCCTCCCTTAACTCTGGCTTTTGCTTTGCTTGCACTCCGTTTCAGGGCTTGTAAGCGGGCTTCATAACGTAGACGCTGCTGCTTTTTGGGGGTTTGTTCGACTAAACTTTTCAGGGCACTGCCTAAGCTTTTATAGGCGTTGGGTAAAGTATAACCAAATCGAGTGGCGATCGCGATCGCTTTTTCATCTGCTTCTATCGCCTCTTGCATCGTCTTTTCGCCGTTATTTTTTTGGTAGAGACGATATCCTGAAATTCCACACAACCCTAACGCTAACAACAGTAATAATCCATCTTGCACCCACAACTCTCCTACCGCACCCCCTAAACCAATCGCGAGTGCAGCCATTTCCCAGCCATCTTTAGGAATGGTATCATTTTGAATCCGGGCGACTTCATGCCAAAACAATAGATTTCGCTGATCCATTGCCAGTTGTTCCCAGCGCACTAAGTCAATCTGAATCTCAACTTGATCTTTGCCAATCTCTTCGCTGCGAACCAAAGGGGGATTAATTTCAACCGTTTTTTCCACTGTTACCCAGCTTTGCAACTCAGGAGGTAGGATTCCTTTTAGTCGCCGAAGTTCGCTCATTTCGGCTCGGGCTGTGGAAGTTGCATAGGATGTCATTGTTGCGGCTCGATTATATTTCTACATCAACCATTTTTACATTCCCGCCGATAAATCGGGGGATTCTTGCTTGCGTAGGATTTGTCTAGTTTCAAGTCATCTCTGTCTTGAAGCCCGGGGAGTGATTCCCCAGCACAAGCATTTGTTTAATGTCGGTCTGGCTGCTGGGCAGCAGACAAAAAATCCCTGATACAGATTCTTTTATCTTCGTGTATCGTAACACTTTACTGTGTCTGGCTGAGGGTCGGATTACCCCCCTCAAATAATAGACTTCGCCGCATTTGTCGGGAACAGCGGATCACCGGAACGGGAAACAGTGGGAAAGAATGGAGACAAAAAGTACTAGAAATAACTGCTTTTTTACTTTTGCCCATAGCTCTAATATTTAATCAATGGGGATAAAATTTGATTAATACTCCAGCTAAAATCAATAACATGATCCAACTGCTGAGACTGGCTAAAGGTTGGTTCATTCTTCCCCCGATTAACGGGGGTACAGCAGGAGTAACACCAGGGACAAACAGCCGTTCGCTCAGAGCTATTCCCCAAATCCAACTGGCGTGCAAGCCGATAGCAAGTCCCAGTGAGCCGCGATCGCTATGGCAGGCTATAGTTAATACCATTCCCATCAGCCAAAATCCTGGCAGTTGAGCAATGGCATCCTTCCAATCCCAGAGTAAATGGGTTGACAACTCCCTCACCGGAGGTGAGGGATTCTTCCTTCACGGCTCAATGCCCATGGGCAAAAGCAGTGCCTTTGCTCGGTCTTACTCGAACTCCAGAAGCAGTAGCGAGATGCCCTCCCGCCAAAATTCGTAAACCTTCATCTCTGATATTTATCGCCGCGTTTATATCCCTGTCATGCTTGCTGGCACACTTGCCACAAGTCCACTCTCGAATATTGAGAGGTAAACAACCTGTTTGATTGAGGCAGACATGACAGGTTTTCGAGGATGGAAAAAATCTATCTATTTCTAGGTAAGTTTTTCCGTCCCATTCAGCTTTATATTTCAACATGGTACAAAACATCCCCCAGCCAGCATCAGCTATAGACTTAGCTAGCTTGTGATTTCTGACCAGATTTTTTACAGCTAGATTTTCTACAACGTTGGCGCAGCCTGCGCGTACAGCGCATAGACTTGGTTCTCATCTACTAATTTACGACTTAGTTTGTGCAGAAAATCCTCACGACATCGACCAATTTTTTGATGTACCTTGGCTACTACAATACGCGCTTTGTTCCGATTGCTTGAGCCTTTCTGTTTTTTGCTTAACCGCTTTTGATGGCTGGCTAGTTTTTTTTCGTATTTCCGATAGTATTTAGGGTTACCATGTTTACTCCCACTCGAGGTTATGGCAAAATGAGTTAGTCCAACATCAATCCCTACAGCTTTACCATCGCTACTGGCAACTTGTTTCTCTTTACCATCGTCATAGAGACATGATGCATAGTATTCACCCCATTCCGTCATAGACACTGTAACTGACTTAAGACTACCAATAGGCTTACGAGAAACCCGGCAATAGACTTTTTTGAGTTTTGGTAAGCTCAAAGAATCTTCAGTTAGCTTGCAACCCTGGGGGAAGCGAATAGACTGCTTTCTGTGTTTACTTTTAAAACGAGGATATCTAGCCCTGCCTTCAAAAAAGTTTAGAAAAGCACTAGACAGGTCTAGGGCTGCTTGTTGCAGAACCTGAGAAGGTGGTTGTTTAAGCCATTCGTGTTCTTTCTTCAATCCGGGTAAAAGTTTAATGATGTCATTACGACTCAAACCTTTACCCGTCTCCTGATAGGTTTTAGATGTTAGCTCAAGTCCGTAATTGTAGAACCAACGTGCTGAACCGAAAGACTTAGTAAGTAAGTCCTGTTGCTCAGTTGTCGGATAGATACGATACTTGTAGGCTTTTAACATCTGTTTATCAAACACTAAGTACTATGGTAACATATTTAAGCCTTGTATCGCCATTCATCCCATCACGGGACGTGAGGGTCTTCTGGCGACGGATAGATAAAGCAAAAATGGTACTGGCGATCGCAGCAGCTACCCAAATAGAATAATCTTGTTGCAGTTGAAATTGTAGAAAGCCACGAAATACGAGTTCTTCTGTGGCACTAATCCAAAAGCCAACCACTCCAAGCGATCCAATCAATCCCCTTGGGAGTCGTGGGGATGAGGCGGTCGGTGGTTGAGTTTCAACAGTGGGAGCTGATCGCCAATCAATTGCCCCTAATTTCCACTGCACCCCATACAACAGCGCTAAACTCAATCCTCCCATGATTAAACCGAAGCTGATTGAAACACCACTATGACGGGTTGCTACCCAGCCATACTCTGAAAAAGAATGCTGTTCTAGATTAGCAATACCCATCAGCAAAAATGGGACAATCAAGTAGAGTGAAGCCAATAAGGAAAGTTGGCCGCGCGCGGGCGCATTTTCCTAAAAGTAATTTTCTGCTTCGGGTCAAGGGGTTGGGGAGGGTGCCAATTGAGTAGAATTGCACTTGTCACTGCAATTGGCAGCCAAATTCCGACCCATATCAGAAAAAAGATGAGGATTTTAATCAGCGCTGGTTGATCAATCACCCATGAAAGTTCCATATTAATAGGAATGCTGATTATTGATTATTCCATCTCAGCTTCATCAGCGGCACCGTTAAGAATTTTATCAGATTCGTCAACTTTATTCAGATGAATATGTTTGTATCCTAATTTGATATCAAACTCATCACCGGGCTGTAATCCCATTTCTTTTGTATAAGTTGAACCGATGACAATTTGACCATTTTTGTGAACACTCACCATATAAGTTGGTTCTCGGCCACGACCATCTTTAGTACCATCAGGACTAAGGGGAACTCCCCGGGCTTTGAGAAGCGCGTCGTAAAATTCTGTGAGATTCACCCGCACTTGGTCATCTTTTGTGAGAGTGTAATATCCACATTCTTTTGCTGTTTCTCGTCTCGGTTTATCAGACAACTCTTTGACTTTTTGAAGCAATGCCTTTCCCGTCAAGGGAACTGGATCGGGTTGAGCCATTTTTAAAGATCTCCTACGCGTCTATTTTTAGGTCAGTTGAGTTTAATTCACTCAAGTACGCCTACAAAATAATATATCCTTAAACCTAGAGATTTGACAAAAAATTTTTATTTTTTTCTATCTTGTCTGTTTCGGACTGGAATAACCTAAGAAGCAGAAAACCTATCGCTCAAAGAAAATTTAGGGGGTAAACTCTTTGAGAAAACGAACCCGATAACTAGACTCAGCACCTCTGACACACTTACAGATTTTCCTCTATAACATGAGTGCTCTCGCTCATTTTCCAGGCGATCACATTCTCAACTGACCACTGTCTTAAAATCCCCAAAATCACTACACTATAGGGGCTGAGAGTCATTGTTTGTAAAATTGAATAGGGCAACAGCCGGATTCCTCCCCTTAAACTCAGTGTTCTGAGTCCAAGCCTGACTTTCAAAGCTTTTACCAAATTTGCTGTCCTCTTTCTCTGCAATGGGGCATTCGTAGCGGATACAATAGAAAACCCATTATGAGAATTTGATTACAAAGGTCAATTCCCAGTTTTTGGCTTGATCGGGTTGATTAACTCTTAAAACGCTTAAAACGATTTACAGCCCTGATGCACCCGGTATCACCGATTAAATTCAATTGAGATTTCTATACTATATGTGAAAGTTAAGCTACAATTTCCGTGAATCTGAGTCTAAAAAAATTACTCTTGTGACTGAAATCGGCTACATCTCATTTGTCATAGTCTGAATCAATTTTCGTCAAACACCATCTTCACGAAAGACAGAAAATGAAAACGTGACAAAATTTAAAGGAAGTGAGATTAATCGGCATAGCAAGATCCCTATCTTTTGAAGGAAGGACTGAGATTGCTCTAAATTCCTTGAGCATCACTCAAGCATCTCACCGGGATCAAATCCAGATAGGGACAAATGGAAACCGTGGATTAATTCTCTGAGGTGTTCAGCGGTAATACCCGAGTCAGAGATATCCAATCTGCCTGTTTACTCTGAACGTTTTAATTGTTTGATGATTTGATAAATTTCTGGGAGACGTTTGCGAATCGCCGAGATCTTTAAATATAATGAGTTAGGAATTGCCGGAGAATCGGATACAATTTCTCCCGCTTTAACCCGCCCATGAATTCCGGTTTGTGCTGTGGCGATCGCCCCATCTCCGACTTTGGCTTGATTCGCCACCCCCACCTGTCCCCCGAGCAGCACTTGGTTACCAATGGTTACTCCGCCAGCTAACCCCACTTGAGCAGCTATTGCACAGTTTTGACCAATTTGACAACCATGACCGACGTGAACCAGATTATCTAATTTTGTATTCTGACCAATACGGGTTTCACCCACCGCCGGACGATCTACGGCGCTGTTACATCCCACTTCTACCCCATCTTCTAACACCACTCGACCCGACTGTTGCATTTTGTACCAACCTGTGGCTGTGGGCACAAACCCAAATCCTTCTGCACCGATCACAGCGCCGCTATGAATCACACAATCCGAGCCTATGATTGCTCGTTCATGAATGGTACAGTTCGCGTGCAATAGGGTGCGCTCGCCGATTCTCACCCCTGGATAAATCACAACATTGCTATAGATACAAACCCGATCACCGATCTCAACATCAACAGATATCACTACATTCGGGCCAATATAAACTTGAGAGCCAATTTTTGCATCCGGGTCAATAACTGCGGTGGGGTGAATTTGAGGTTGAGGCTGTAGGGGTTGATAAAATAAAGCGATCGCAGCGGCAAATAATAGTCGAGGTTCGTGGGTACTTATCCAAGCGATACCTTGTTGAGTGGCTTGGGTTTGTAGGGTTTCATTCACAGGCAAAATTAATACTGTTGCCTGAGTTTTATTAATATAAGCGGCAAATTTCGGCCCTTCAACATAACTCAACGTTCCGCTTTGAGCGGTTTCAATGGCAGCCACACCGATAATATCAGGCTCTATTCCTGTTTTGTCGGTCAACTGATATTGAATAATTTGAGGCGCAAGTTTTTCGATCAGTTCACTGAACAACATAGATAAATCTTCACGATAAATTCGCCGCTGATTACGGGTAATTGTAGCTTGTTAATCGTAGCACTCAATGTAACCATTAAGATCTAGATTTCTCAGCTTTTAGTAATTGCACTACAAAAACAGAACAATCTGCATGATGAACAATATAGTTGCTCACGGGCGACCTACAATAATTAATTCAGCGCCTCAATCTGGAGCTACTTGACAAATGATCTGAGCTGGTTTACCTGAAAGTTGCTGAGTTTGCTGTAAAAGTGTGGATCATTATAGTATGAATCCTGAAGATCTTAGGAGTAGCGGACTATTTTTTAATATGATTTAATATAATTTAATATGATATCTAATTGAGATCGACTCAACGCACATCCTAAAAATTTCTGTAGTGGCTGGGTCGTTTTGGTTTACAATAAACCATCCATTTGTAAGGCTTCAATGGTTTGTAATCCTCGGGGGTCACCCACTCGCAGTAAAGAAGATTGAGCATCTTCCCGTACCCCCATATCCTCATCTTCTTCTAAGGCTTCAATTAACGCATCGATTGCCCCGGCATAAACCACATTAGAAGGCAATTCACGGCATAATTGACCCAATGCCCAAGCGCAGTTACTCCGTACTGCGGCCATGGTATCCTGACGTAAACCTTCAATCACACAGGGAACAGCCCCCACTGCCACATCGTAACCGACTTTTGCCATTTGTCCGAGGGAACTGGCAGCCCATAACCGCACTGCTGAGATATCGTTTCTTAAGGCATCCACCAACGGCCCTAAAGCACGAGCATCGCCACAGTTGCCTAATGCCCACACCACCCCTTTACGAACGTAGCCATTCCAATCTTGCTGAAGTTGATGAATTAAGGGTTCAACCACATCGGGGCTGGTGTTGCGTCCCAAAGCATAAGCTACACTAACACGAACTAAAGGACAAGCATCTTGTAACAGTTTGATCAGATGAGGAATGGCACGGTGATCTTGAATCTCGCAAAATGCCCGCGCTGCTATCATCCGAGGCTGAGGTTCGGGTGAAGTGAGCAGGGCTAACATCTCCTCTGGGTCGGGTTTCGGCTCTTGTGAGTCTTGCCAATGATCCAGAGGGCTTTCAAAGCTGTCTTGGGCGTTAATTAAACGGTAGTCTTGATCCTCCATATTTTATAATTTACAGCAACTTGGGTACATTTTTAAGCAAATTTTGCAAGAAGTTGTATCAGAGCAAAAAGTCTTCTAGCCCTTGTCCTCTATTCCTCTGGTTGATATCTCTCTTTCGACAGTTGACGATGGGGAATTGGGACCGATGCGATCGCGGCTTCGGCCTTCAGCGTACAATAATCATGCAATGATGGGATATATACTGTTTACAGGCGCGTGCCTTCGCACCCAACAGGGAGAATTGAGGATGAAACGATTTGTTTCTATTGGGGTGAGTGTCTTAATTTTATCAATTATTTACTCAAAAATTAATCTGCAAGCATTAGTAGAAGTCTTGCAAAATTGCGATCGCAATTGGATGATCATCTCATTAGCAATGGTTTTCCCCATCACCATGTTCACAGCTTGGCGACTGCAACAATTGATACCTCAGGGAACTCATTTAAGTTTTTCTGAAGCAAATCGTTTAATTCTAGCTGCCAGTGTTTTGAATATGGTATTACCTTCCAAAATGGGAGATATTGCCAAAGCTTATTTTATGAAGGATCGGGGACATTTAACGGGTTCTCTGGCGTTATCTTTAGTTGTGTTTGAAAAAGCTTGCGATCTGTTATCTTTATTGCTTTGGTGTGTTTTTGGACTATTATTATATCCTCAAAAAGATTTTCTATTTTGGATAATGACTGCTGGGATTATTATGGGTTTAATCTTAGGGATTTTAATTTTAGCTTATCCTACTTTTGCTGATTTATTTTTTATATTTTTTTCTCGGATATCCCCTAAAAAAATTAAGGAAAAGTTACTGAAATTACAGACTTCATGGAGAGAAATGCAAAGTTATTTTTGGAGTGACAAAAAACGACTATTAAAAATTAGCTTAACTTCTATTTTTATTTGGTTTTTACATTTATTACAAATCTGGTTTTTTATTCTTGCCTTGAAAGCATGGGTTCCTTTTCTCACCAATTTAGCTCTTTCTCCGTTAGCAATTTTAGCCGGATTATTACCCCTTACTTTTGCTGGGGTGGGGACAAGAGATGCAGCGTTAGTCTTATTTTATCAACCCTATTTTGCAGCAACAACCGCAGCCGCTTTAGGTTTACTCTGTACTTCCCGTTACTTTCTCCCGGCTTTGGGTGGATTGC
Source organism: uncultured Lyngbya sp. (assembly GCA_964401105.1). Lineage (GTDB taxonomy): Bacteria > Cyanobacteriota > Cyanobacteriia > Cyanobacteriales > Microcoleaceae > JAAURB01. The sequence continues at coordinate 33,574 of CAYNXM010000186.1, forward strand.
CTTTTTTAAGTCAATATTTAGCGACGATTCGAGGCAATAAAATTGAGTAATCACTCTAATATTTTGTGTTATTTAATTTATGATTTTTAATTTTACCAAATTGTTTCAAGATTTAATATTAATTCAGGCAATATATCTGGGGTTGAAATGGATGGCGGATTTTCTAATACTTCTTTTTTTTGTTCAAGACGATAGATTTCTAATTGGCGATTTTTACGATTAATTAGCCAACCCAGTTTAACGCCGTTATCGCGGTATTCTTCCATTTGATCTTGAGTCTCTTTTAAACTATCTGAAGGCGACATTAACTCTAAGACAAAATCTGGCACAATTGGAGGAAATTTTTCCCTATCTTGTAAACTAAGTCTTTCCCAACGTTCTTTTAAAATAAAGGAAACATCAGGAGAACGATTTGCACCATTTGGGAATTTAAAACAAGTTGAAGAATCAAAACAATAACCGAGACGATAGCGATTATTCCATATCCAAAATTGACCAATAATATCAAAATTTCTGATTCCTGTTTCTCCACCAGTGGGTGACATAATTAAAATTTCTCCCTCAGCATTGCGTTCAAATTTAACATCTAAATTATCCCGGCAAATTTGATAAAACTGTTCATCTGTTACGCCAGAAATTGCATTTAAATTAAGCTTCATTTCCATACTCATATTCTTATACCATTTCTTTATAAGATTGTACTGAATCGTTCGCGCAGCTCGGCGTTAGCCGTATTACCCCCTTTAGTCTTCCTCTCTCACCCCCCTGTGTCCCCCCTTATCAAGGGGGGAGGTATGAGAGATGTAGGGGAATGTATGGGGGATGTAGGGGGGATGTATGAGGGATGTAAGAGAGATTTAGGGGGTTTAATTAGGGAGGTGAAGACGGCGACAGCATTAGTTTATTTTTGTATTGAAAATCAATAGTGATTTTCATTATAAACACCTCTAAACACTATTTTTTTTATGGAAAATACTAAACTTATCTGGAAAATTAGTGATTTTACCAGTTCTATGAAATTAAAGAGTTTAAATTAGTATTTTTATAATTTTGGGGACAAGAATCTTTTAATTGAAGATCATGCATATGTTCAAATAATTTCCAACAGTATTCTTGAGTTAATCCACAGGTAACAGCGCCCCGTAAAACCACATTAAAATACCAATCATTAGGCGCTATTTCTTGGGGCAATTTATTGATAACCGTATAAGTCCGAACATTTTTGTAAACAGTTCCTTTCAGATCGATATCCACCCATTCCGGCTGATATCCACCGATATGAATACCTCGAACTGTATCAAATTCTACCTCTTCTCGTTGGTCTAAAAGCTCTATAAATCTGTTAGGAAGCTGATAGAGAACTCCTTCAACAATACCATTAGGATCTTTAACCACATCGAGCGCCCCACAATTACGACGACGAGAACGACGATAAAATCCCAGACGGTATCCTTTTAAAATAGCCGCCCCAACGACATAATGATAAGTCGGTTCTCCCATGGTTCGTTGTAAATCAACCGGACACATACAAGAGCCATAAGCAAAGTAATAAAATGTGTCTTCACTATTCAATTTCTGAGTTGTATCACTGACCCATTGGTGCTTTAATTGATGTGAACTCAACCTAATTCCCTCCTAACTCAATCTTGAAATGATAAACTTTAAGATTTTGAAGTATTAATTCTAGCGTATTGATTCCAGCTCAGGTGAACTGTATTTCAAACAACAGTTTAGTCATTTTATTTCTATCGTAACCCACTGATTTATGATTGATAAAAAGTATGTTACCGACAGGCATTTAATCTATAATAGCGGTCAGACTGTCTAATCTATGCTATGATCCTTTGGCTGAACAGCAGAGATAATCTGAAATCATAGAATTCATCAGAGTCTACCCCACTTCAGTGGAGAAATGTCAAAATTGATATTGGCTTAAAAGTTGCTCAATTGCCGAGTTGTTCGACCCATGGGAAAAACGTTATTGCTGCGCTGGTTACTACCCACTTTAGCGGGTTTGGTTTTGTTCACTTCTGCCGCAGAAGCGGCGAGATTACAATCTTGGCGGTTTGAAGCGGGGGAAAATAGACTTTCGTTTACGACTGTTGGCGGTGTTCAACCCAAAGCGCAACTATTGTCTAATCCTACCCGTTTGGTGATTGATTTGCCAGGTACAACCCTCGGCAGTGTGACGCGCAAGCAGGCTGTAGGAGGCGCTATTCGAGAAATTCGTATCGGTCAGCCTAACCCTCAAATGGCTCGGATTGTGGTAGAACTGATAGATGGCTATACCATTGACCCGCAGCAAGTCCAATTTCGGGGTATTTCTGATAGCGAGTGGACGGTACAAATTCCCCAACCTCAATCGACTACAACCGCAGCTAGACCGACTCAGACCATCCCAACAACTCCAACTACTCCGACCCTGCCTCCTTTACCTTTTCTGTCTCCTCAGCCGACGACGACCAGTCAACCCACCACTCAATCTATTCCGACTGCAACTCAAACCAATGTAGATTCTGTTGAAGTTCAAGAAGATGGTATTATTCTCCGCACCAGTGGTCGGATGCCAGAAATAGAATTTAAGCGCAGTCAAGATGGCACCTGGATGACGGTAGATATATTTGGTGCGATGTTAGCCTCTCAGTCTAGCACGATTGGACGGCGAGCCAATCGACAAGGGGTGAGTATCACTCAGGTGACTCAATTGTCTACTTCTCCCCCTGTTGTAAGGGTGACGATGAGTACCTCAAATACCCAACAGAATTGGCAAGCGCGGTCAACTGCCGGAGGCGTAACTGTATGGCCTCAAGGCGCTACACCTCCAGCGCTTCAGGTCTCGGGGGGAGTGGCAACTATTCAGTCTATTGAGTTGCAAAATCAATCTTATTTTGTGATTAATGCTGATAAACCCCTGAATTATACCCATGGTTGGGATAGCCAGACAGGCGCGTATGGGATTACCTTTTTTTCGGCTAAACTTTCGCCAGGAGTACAACTACCACAGCGACAAGTCGGAGGCCCCCTGATTTCAACTCAACTGCGTCAGGATGACTCGGAAACCTTTACCTTATTAATTCAACCGGCAACGCGGGTACAAATTGGTCAACCTAACCAATCTAACGCCAATCAGATTATCTTTCCAATGGGGATAAATTTAGCTGCTATTCCCCCTATCCCCCCAGCAAATACCACTGCATCAACCCCTCCACAGTTACAACCCTTATTACCCCCTCGTCCTCAAGCCACCACTCAACCCCCTCAACCGCTACTGCCTTCTACTCCTCAAGCGAGTCCGCAACAGTTACAACCCTTATTACCCCCTCGTCCTCAAACGACAGCCCAGTCCCCCCAACTGCAACAACCCTCTACCCCTCAAGCGAGTCCGCAACAGTTACAATCTTTATTACAACAGTTACAATCTTTACAGCCACCCAATTCTAATAACCCTACTCCCGCTGTCCCCTCTAATATCCCTCAACCCGGTAATTTAGGGATAAGAAGCGGTCGAGTTTTGGTGGTGGTTGACCCCGGACATGGGGGGAGTGATGTCGGCGCTGTGGGAGTTGGGGGGTTAAGCGAAGTAGATGTAGTGGACCCAATTTCCCTAGAAGTGGCGCAAATATTAGAACAAAATGGAGTACAGGCGGTATTAACTCGTCAAGGTAACCGTACTGTAGAATTAGAACCTCGGACGCAATTAGCAAACCGTTTGAATGCCACTTTATTTGTCAGTATTCATGCCAATGCCGCTTATCGGGCGGGTGCGTCTGGAATAGAAACGTTTTATTATCAGAGTGGTTATCGTTTGGCGCAGTATATTCAGAATAGTATTTTAGCCAACTTTCAAATGCCAAACCGAGGCGTAAAACGAGCGCGGTTTTATGTATTGAGAAATTCATCTATGCCGGCGGTATTGGTCGAAACAGGCTTTTTGACCAATAGTTATGATGCGGCGATTTTGGCTAACCCAGCTCAACGCAGTCGGATGGCGCAGGCGATCGCTCAGGGTATTTTACAATATTTAAGGGATAATGGGTATTAAGTTATTTGCAAACACGACAAAAATACAAAGAGTTTAAGATTGATGTTTATCTTTGTTTTTTATTCAAAATACACCAAGTAATTTTAGCAGATATCACTCCAATGAATAAACTCATAAAAAATGCCAGACCAAAACTTAGCAAAATAGTTTTAGCTGGGGTTCGTTGTTGAGCCGGAACAGGTAAAATAGACTGTATAATTCCTTGAGCTTGTTCACCAGAAAATGTAGAGGCGGCGAGGGAAGCGGTACTAATTCCGACACTAGCGATCGCAACAGTTTTATTCAGTGTGCGTTCATTTTTTGTTCTTTCGATTTCGATAATTCCTTCAACCGTTTTGATAAAGTTTTCGAGCGGTTTTAAGCCTGAATTAAGAGATTGATAATCTGTTTTAATTTGATTCAGTTTATCGTTAGCAGAATCACTAAATTTATTAAGAAAATCTATATTACTATTAGAGTCTCTTTCACGAATATTTTCAACTCGATCTAAATAGCTATTTATATTTATCTCAATTGTTGTTTGTTGTTCTTGCAAAACGCCTAGTGCTAGTTCATAAGCATAAGAAATAGATAGCGCATTGGCTAAATCTTTTTGTAAAGGCTTCAAATCAAGATCAGATTGATCCATTCGTTTTGGCAGAGAATGAACAATATTCTTAATTTTTCCAGATGCTTTTTTTAAAGAATCTTTTACTTGACGACTTTGTTCATACACCCATAAAATCTTATTCCGATAACGAAATAAACGGATAAAATCTTCTCGGCAAAGCTGGGTAATGGTTTGACCCATTTCATCTTCGGTTTGCTCATAATCAAATAAGCAGATCATTATATGATGATTATTATTAATATTATCAGGAGTTATATCCGGTTTTTCGATTTCAAATAAAGTCGCGTTTAAAAGTCTTCCGAGAGATCCTTTAAAATCTCGCTGCCAATTTGCATCTAAAATTATTTCGGATTTTTCATAACAAATTTGTGCTGTTTTTTCTAAATCTTGATTAGGATGGGATAATTTTCCCCAAATTAACCAAGTTTTTCCCAGTTGTGCAGGAATTTGATTAAGATGTTCAAGGATAATATTTTTAATATCAAGAAGCTGTTGATGCAGAGGCATTTGATTCCATTCTGCATCTATTCTCCCAGCACATTCAATCATTAAAGCATAAGTATCTCCCAATTGAACTGGATAATAAAATCCATCTAGTAAACCGTCAAATTTTTTAACTTGCTCTTTTCCTAACAGTTCAATATAATTGGAAAAACTTCCCTCTGCTGTTTGCAGTTCAGCCAACTGCTCATCCGTTAAATTATCATTATAAATCCGCTGCCAATATTTACGGCGATTTTGATCGACTTGAGTAGTATTAGACCCAAGCGAGTCTCGTAAATCGTAAAGAAATAAATTAATATTGAGATCAATTAGTTGAGTTGTCTGACTCATTATCCTCTCCCTGAATCTGTTCTATAGCCTGTTCTAAAACCTCAATTGCTTCTTGAGCATCTGGAGTAATATTATCTCCTTCTGTAGAACTCCCACTATGCTGAGGATCGCTATCAGACCAATATTTTAAATGTTTAATCCCCGCTTTTCGTTCAGCCGCAGAGGATGCTAACTGCAAACGTGCATTACGATAAGAATCAGCTAATGTAGGAGTATTAATTGCTAACTCATGAAGTTCTAAAATTCGGGTTTCTAGGGATTGAGCAATATCTTTTAATTGAACCAGAAAATCCTGTGGCAGTGGAGACTGTTGCTGATACAGGGAAGCCATAAAAGCTTTGAGAATTAGGGTGTCTGCGTCTTTCATTGATAGAGTCCAGAAATTGTAAAAGCTGCCCAATAATAGGGATGAGAATAGGGTTGATTTTCTTCTATTTGACGACGAATTCGGAACTGCTCATCTTCTAGAGCCAGTTGTAATACTTTCTGTTCTGATAATTGAGCGATCGCACCCTGAATAGAGTTTATCAAATCTTCACGAGTTGCGCTTTTTAACCAAGTCTGAGCATTCTTAAGGGCAGTTGGGGGTTGTTCAGCTTGAAGATTTTGATGAAACTTCACCATAAATAACATCGTAGCAGCAGATTCAACAGTCCAGAGTGTACTGACTACATAAGTAACTCCAGCTTTGAGAAATGCACTCACCAAGCCAACATATTCATCGGTAA
>CAYNXM010000187.1:0-3433 GCA_964401105.1 uncultured Lyngbya sp.
TATTAAACCCGCTAATATTCTGATTAACCCTGACACAAAACAAGTCAAACTGATTGACTTTTCCATTTCGTCTCTACTGCCGCGTGAAACTCAAGAAATTAAAAATCCTAATATTTTAGAAGGGACACTTGCCTATATTTCTCCAGAACAAACCGGACGCATGAATCGGGGGATTGACTATCGAACTGATTTCTATTCTTTAGGAGTCACCTTTTATGAATTACTCACCGCACAATTGCCTTTCAATAGTGATGAACCGATGGAATTAGTGCATTGTCACTTAGCAAAAAATGCAACCAAAACTCATCATAAAAATGCCAAAATTCCTGTAGCAATATCAGAAATAGTTGCCAAACTAATGGCAAAAAATGCCGAAGATCGTTATCAGAGTGCTTTCGGATTAAAACAAGATTTACAGCAGTGTTTAACTCAATGGAAAAAATCAGAAGCAATCTCTGAATTTGTTATTGCTCAACAGGATCGATGCGATCGTTTTCTTATTCCTGAAAAACTCTACGGCCGGGGGTCTGAAGTTCAAATATTACTCGATGCTTTTGCTCGCATAGCCTCTCCCCAGGAGAAACCAATCGCCACCCCCCGAACCCTGACCAAGGGAGAACATAGTCGGGTCGAAATGATGCTGGTTTCAGGCTTTTCTGGGATAGGGAAAACGGCTGTTATTAATGAAGTTCATAAACCCATTGTTCGTCAGCGGGGCTATTTTATTAAAGGCAAATTCGATCAATTTAATCGCAATATTCCTTTCAGTGCCTTTGTGCAAGCTTTCCGCAACTTAATCACTCAATTATTAGGAGAATCCGAGCAAAAATCAGCCTATTGGAAAGCCAATATTTTAGATGCTGTTGGAGTTCAGGGACAGGTTTTAATTGATGTTATTCCAGAATTAGAATATATCATTGGTCAACAACCTCAATCATCTAAACTCTCTGGTAGTGCAGCACAAAATCGCTTTAATTTATTGTTTAATAAATTCCTGCGTATTTTCACAACAAAAGAGCATCCTTTAGTTATCTTTTTAGATGATTTGCAATGGGCTGACTCAGCATCATTAAATCTACTTAAACTTTTAATGAATCCGTCTGAAATGGGTTATTTACTCATTTTAGGAGCCTATCGAGATAATGAAGTGAGTCCGGCTCATCCTTTGATGTTAACTCTGGCTGATATTCATAAACAAGAGGCAACAATTAATACAATTACTCTTGCACCTTTGGATGAAGTTGATATTCAGCGGTTGGTTGCCGACACATTACTGTGTTCCCTAGAAGTGGCTGCACCATTAACTCGATTAGTTTATCAAAAAACTCAGGGTAATCCATTCTTTACAACTCAGTTTTTGCAAGGATTATATGAAGAAAAATGTATTACCTTTGACTCGCCTCAGTCTTCCCGAACCTGCGGAGAAATTCAAGGGGGATGGCAATGTGATTTAGCCAAAATTCGGCAACTATCACTAACAGATAATGTCGTAGAATTCATGATTGGACGGTTGCAAAAACTATCAGAGAAAACTCAGAATGTCCTCAAATTAGCAGCTTGTATTGGCAACCGTTTTGATTTAGCAACATTAGCTGTTGTGTGTGAAACAACTCAAGAAGATGTAGCCACTCAGTTATGGTATGCCTTACAAGAAGGATTTGTGATTCCTGAAAGCGAAACCTACAAGTTTTTCCAAAACTATAAAGACGATGAGAACAATATTAACAATATTTCTGTTAGTTATCACTTTTTACATGACCGCGTTCAACAAGCTGCTTATTCTTTAATTATTGAAGATAAAAAGCAGATAACCCATTACCATATCGGACAACTACTGTTGCAACAAACATCCCCTGAAGTAATAGAAGAGCGGATTTTTGAAATAGTAGGTCAATTAAATTTTGGAACCACTTTAATTACTAAAGAAACAGAAAGAAATCAATTAGCGCAGCTCAATCTCATTGCCTGCCGTAAAGTCAAAAGTGCTACTGCTTATGAAGCCGGACGCGAATATGCCAAGACTGGGTTGTCATTACTTGGGGAAAAAGCGTGGCAAAATCAATATAAAATCACACTAGAATTCCATGAATTAGCGGCTGAATTAGCTTCCCTTTGTGGTGAGCCTGAGGTAATGGAAGAGTTTGTTGAAATAGTGATTGAGCAAGCTATAGACTTACTAGAAAAAGTCAACATCTACCGAATTAGAATTCAATCTAAAGCCTCTCAAAGTCAATTCACTGAAGCCATTACGATTGCTCAACAATTTTTGCAGCAGTTGGGTGTTATTTGTCCAGAAACACCAACACAAACTGATATTCAAGACAGTATTGCAAATCTTAATCATCTCATAAGTGAGCGGGAAATTGAAGACTTAATTAATCTTCCCATCATGACAGACCGCAAAAAAATTGCCATTGTTGAGATTATAAAGAGCATCTTACCTGCTGCTTGTATCTCTAATTCTCCATTATTTCCGTTACTGGTCACTTCCTCCGTTAAGGTATCAATTCAATCTGGAAATATATCTGCCTCAGCTACGGCTTATAGCTGCTATGGCTTTATTGCTTGTAATCTGCTGCAAGATGTGGAGACTGGAGTTAAGTTTGGTCAGTTAGCACTTCAACTGGTCTCTAAACTGGATGCCAAAGCGATTAAACCTGAGATTTTCGACATTGTCGCTTTATTTTTAATACACCGTAAATCTCACCTCAAACAAACCCTACCCCTATTTCAACAAGGATATACCCTCGGATTAGAAGTCGGTAATTTAGAATATGCTGGATACAATGCCAGTGTTTGTGGTATATATGGTTTCTTGTGCGCTCAACCCCTTGCTACTTTAGCACAAGAAACTCGTGCCTATTGCGATGCATTGACACAACTCAAACAATTAACTGCTGCCAACTGGTGCCGCATCTGTTTGCAGCCGATATTAAATTTGCTAAATGTGACAGAAAATCCAACTGTTTTCTCTGGAGAAGTTTTTGATGAAACCGAGTTTATATCTCAGTTAAACTTAGCAAATGACTTGACTTCATTGCATTATTTTTACTTGTACAAACTAATTTTTGAGATTTTATTTGAAGAGATTGAATCCGCTAAAATATCGGCGATAGAGGCGAGAAAATCTTTATTCACTCATCTAGGAACATTTAATGAAGCTGTATTTTACTTCTATGATTCTTTAGCGGCTATAGCTGGGTTAAAATTCGCATCCGAACTCACATCTGAAATCTTACAAAGAGTTGAAAAAAACCAAATAAAACTCCAACAGCAATGGGCAAATTATGCCCCGATGAATCATCAACATAAGGTAGATTTAGTGTCAGCAGAAAAATGCCGAGTATTAGGGCAAAAAACAGAAGCCATAGAACTTTATGACAAAGCAATTGCTGCTGCCAAAGAAAATGAATATACTCAAGAAGAAGCCCTA
>CAYNXM010000188.1:0-23877 GCA_964401105.1 uncultured Lyngbya sp.
TGGGCTATCGACGGGTTGGGCTATCGACGGGTTGGGCTATCGACGGGTTGGGCTATCGACGGGTTGGGCTATCGACGGGTTGGGCTATCGACGGGTTGGGCTATCGCCCAAACATTTCCCGTCACGCCCAAACATTTTCCGTCTCCGTCTCCGTCTCCGTCTCGCCAAACATTTTCCTTAACGCAATCTCGTGACTTATTGATAATGATTCTCAGTCTAAACTCATCGAAATTTGAGGTATTGATATGAATTTCAAAACGATTAATAAAATATAATAATCTCATTTTATAAATGTCTATAGCAATCAGAAATCAGATGTGAGAAATCATACACATCGATTATTGCCCAAAGTGACTCCTGGGGAGTGTCTATTGCCTACTTGCCTTCTACAATTCGATTTTCTTACAACTCAGATGAGATTGCTATATGAGTCTGGCATTTTTGATGGATGATACTGTATACCCGAAGATGTCAAATGGGTTCTATATACAAAATTTAAAATTATCCTAAATTTAAGAGTTAACCGAATGAGTATCCTGATAATGAGAGGGATTAACTTGAGATTTTTCAGTGCGTAATTCTTGCTGAATTGCAATCGCTTTTCCCAGAGAAGAAATTGCTTCTTGATATTGCTTTAACTTAGATAATAATGCACCGCGATAACGCCATGCTTCTGCATCTTTAGGATTAAGAGAAATAGCTTGATCGTAAGACGCGACCGCCTCGGCTGAATGTTCTAGTTTTTCTAAGGTAATACCTCGATAACGCCATGCTTCTGATGAATTAGGGTTGAGAGAAATAGCTCTATCGTAAGCTTCTAAAGCGGCTGCATATTGCTTTAATATTCCTAAAATTCGACCTTTTCCCAGCCAAGCCTCATCATAATCAGCTTGAGTTTGAATTGCTGTTTCATAGGATTCTAAGGCATCTGAATACCGTTCCAGCTTCGCTAAAACCAAACCCCGGTGATTCCAAAGACTAGCCGAACTTGAATTTAAAGCAATGGCTTGATCGTAAGAAATTAACGCCTCTTCATACTGTTTCAGATTACATAAAGCCGCCGCTCGATGTGCCCAGGCTTCATATTTTCCGGCATTAACTCGAATAGCTTGATCGTAAGATTTTATCGCTTCTTCGTATTGCAGTAACTTTCCCAATAAATTACCCCTATTTTGCCAAGTTTCATATTTATTCGGTCGGAGCAAAAGGGCACGATCATAAGCATCCAGTGCTTCAGGGTAGCGATTCAACTTACGTAATAATGTACCGCGATTGTGCCAAGCTTCATAATCTTCTGGCTGAATTTCTAATGCTCGATCAAAGGATTCTAATGCAGTTTCATAATCTTTAATTCTAACTAAAACATTTCCTCGATTGTACCAGGTTTCATATTTATTCGGTTGCAATTTTATCGCTCGATTGTAGGATTCTACGGCTTCGCAATAGCGTTTTAAGCGGGCATAAGTATTACCTTGTTGATACCAAGCTTCACTGAGTTGTGGATTCATATCAGTTGCTTTTCTAAAGGCCGCCAGTGCTTCAGAATGACGTTTCTGACTGACTAAAGCTTCTCCTCGTTTTAAATAATCATCTGCAATCAGTCGAGATTGTTGTGGGTCTCGAACCGGTTGAGGAGCAATATATTCTAAGCCTTGTAGCGCCTCTTCTGGAAAAATTGATTGAAAAAAGGCAGTATCACTGTTTTGAACAGCCTGGGGAACTTTCTGAAGGCGCTTAGTCCCTATATCCTTAGGGGATGTAGACTGTTCTTTTGGTTCAGTTTGAAGCTGTTCTAGCCGAGTTAAAATAGATTGAATTTGTGCAGAAAACCGTTGTTGTAAAGTGTCAAGTTGCTGAATAGAGGTTTTTGAAACATTCATTTCTTGCTGTAAGAAATCCATGCCATGATGCAACTCTTCCAGATTAACTCCTACAGTTTCTAGCATCTGATGCAACTCATCTTTTGTGTTATTCAGTTGCCGTTCTAAATGCTGAACCCAGCGGAATTTTTGATTAATTTCCTCCATCAGTTCTCTCATGATAAATCGGCGAATTAACCAAAAGAAGAGTAAGCTGGCTGGAGGAACTAAAATAGCAATAATTAATAAAACATTTAGCCAGGTGAGAATTGAATCCTCATCAGGATTAGATAAAGGTGTATTGAGTTGGGCAAGTTGAGTGGAATTCGTAGTTAAACGGGCATTACTAAAAGTAAATTCTGGCGTACTCAGCCGTTCCGGTAAACTAATTGATAATACTGGGGTAACTGTAACTTTATCCGTTACATTCTCAGAAAATTGAGTTTGGGAAGGGGTTTGAGGAACTTCAGAAAATCCGGTATTGGTAGCGGGGGCAGCTTCAGTATAAGAGTCTTGCGCGGCGACGGCAGCCAGCGTCATGAGTGTGACGGTTGATAACTTCATCGGAGTTCAATTAAGGGGGATGTAGATAGTTAGAAGCTGTCATGTATAAAGAATTGACTGTTGTAGGGACAATATTGTAAATGACCCCGACTCGGTACAACAGATAATAGGACAGCAGGTCGTTGGTCATGAGAAGCAATAGGGAACTTAGACCAAAGGCATCTGACTCAGTCCACCTCAGCCATTCCCTGTGTGCTACAAGAAATGGGACGAGTCATCCAGTCTGCTATTATTTACTACAGGATTGATCGGGGTTTTCAGGATATTAAGTTTGTTTTTTAGTCAAAATAAAAACTGTCTCAAAACAGTAGTTGAGGTTTGCAGATTTATGCAATAATCAGTTTAAAAATTAATAAATTGATCAATAAAAAACGAGCCTATTCAATAGACTCGGTTATTTTCATTCTTCACAATGACTAAACTTTGGCGAGTACTGGGGTTTCTACTTGAGAAGAGATTGATTCAGATTCGGTCTGGGTACAATAAACTTCACAGGAGTTATTCGGACTTTCAATCAGTTTAACTTTATGCAATTGTGCGCCTAATTGTTGAATCGGATTTTGCAGTAAATCTCGAATATGAACCGTAATATTTTCAGCCGTAGGAACGACCTTAGCGAAGTAAGCAATATCTTTATTTAAAAAAGTATGATCGAAAGGTTCAACCACGTAATCATCAATTGCTGTTTGCAGGGCAACTAAATCAACAATCATCCCTGTGCGAGGGTCAATGTCTCCTTTAACCGTCACTTCCAAATGATAGTTATGACCATGTCCATGAGGACGGGCGCATTTACCGTAAATTTCGCAGTTGTCTTCATAACTTAAATCGGGCAGCGCTAACCGATGAGCAGCGCTAAAATGAGTACTGACGGTGAGATAAGCTTCCATGCCGTTTCCTTGATAATCAGCCCAGAGTTGGGGATGTTCAAATAGTTGTATATTAGTGATAGGGAGATGGGGCGCAAGTCGCTGCCAAATCACCCGAGCAATCTGTTCCGTTGTGGGTAGGGTTTGCTGGAACTCAATCCAGGTATCATTGAGATAAGCAAAATCGAGTTGGCTGGTGACTTCGGCTTTGATAATATGTTTGACATCCGAAAGATTCAGCACCATGCCATATTCATCCAGTTCTCCCATCATCGAAACATACAGAACATAATTATGTCCATGACCGGGAGCACGGGCAGTTGGCCCGAACCGTTCAAAATTTTCAGTCGGACTCAATTCCGGTAACCAGTATCGATGACTGGCGGAAAATTGCGCCCGACGTTTAATAATGCATTGCATAAATGCACGTCCAATAAGGATATATGAGTTGACTTGATACTATAAGTTTACAAGAATTTACAAAGGTTATGGATCTGAAGATGGCACGTCAACGTTCAAAATCTGATTTACCGACGAAAATCTGTCCGGTTTGCGATCGCCCCTTTACCTGGCGTAAGAAATGGGCAGAGTGTTGGGATCAGGTAAAATATTGTTCCCAACGGTGTCGGCGACGGCGATCGCAAACCAATTGAGTAGGGTGTGTCAATCAAATGTAACGCACCATCTATCTGCTGAGTTTCGGTGTGTTACCTTGTCCCTAACACACCCTACGGTTATGACTCAAGTCTGTCCGGTTTGCGATCGCCCCTTTACCTGGCGCAAGAAATGGGCAGAGATATTGCTGTAAGTAGTGTGGGTCATTCATTTAGTGGCCAAAGTATCACAAAAGTTCGAGATCAATATAACCGAGTCAGATGCTGAGCCTGACTGTTAGATGCCCCTTATCCAACAGTGATACGTGCGAAGCACACGCGCGGAGCGATCGCAGATTCTCTGATCGTAGTGGCAATAATATTGACAACTATCGGCAGGTCAGCTACTATTGTGTATAGGGCTATCTTGGATGTACGCTTGATTAAATATTCAACACTTAACAAAACGTCCCTTCTTCCAAACTGCAACCGCGATTTTCTGCTAGCTGAGACTAAATGCTCTGCAACACTCTACAATAGATTCGGCTAAGTTGATCGAATCGAAAACATGGTAAAACCCAAACTAATTATTCATGGTGGTGCAGGCAATTCTTTAATTGGCAAAGGAACCTTAATTGAAGTTCGCGAAACACTCTACAGTATTTTAGAAAAAGTCTATCCCTTGCTACAACAGGGTAAAACAGCCAAAGAAGCGGTAGTTAAAGGCTGTCAATTACTCGAAGATGAACCTCGGTTTAATGCCGGCACCGGTTCAGTCTTGCAGTCAGATGGTCAAATTCGCATGAGTGCCGGGTTAATGGATGGTTCAACTCAAGCGTTTAGTGGGGTGGTTAATATCTCTCGGGTGAAAAATCCAATTGATATCGCCTCCGCTTTACAAACCTCTACAGATCGGATTTTATCCGATCATGGCTGTACTGAATTTATGCGAGAGTTACAGGTTCCCATTTATAACCCAATGACCGACCAACGCCTGAAGGAATGGGTTGCAGAACGTCAAGACGACTTTCAGCGGGACATGGCGAATGTTTTAGCTTCTGAACCCGGAAAGGGTACGATTGGTGTCGTCGCCTTAGATAGTCAAGGAAACATCGCTGCGGGAACCTCTACAGGGGGGAAAGGCTTCGAGAAAATTGGTCGGGTGAGTGACTCTCCTATGCCTGCTGGGAATTATGCCAATGAATATGCTGGCATGAGTTGTACTGGTATTGGGGAAGATATCATTGATGAATGTTTTGCTGCGCGGGTTGTAGTACGGGTCACAGATGGTTTATCGTTACAGGAGGCCCTCAATATTTCGTTTAAAGAAGCAACCGAACGAAAACGAGATTTTGCTGCTATTTCTATTGATCAAAGCGGAACAATTGGCTGGGGAAAAGCTTGCGATGTCTTAGTGGCAGCATTTCATGATGGTGACAAACTCAGTGATAGTTTAGAAGCCGAAAAAGGCACTCAAGTGTTTACCTTACCCGCTGAGGGATGAGGGAAAAACAGGGGATACGGTATTGACGAAAGTCGAAACAATCAGTTAATATCCAAGGCAGATTTAAGCTAAAAATTTAATAGCTTTTTAGTTTGATTTTGATTGGGTTTTTGGGTGTTGTTAATAATTGGGAAACACGATTATATTAGGAAGGAAATTCATGCCAAACGCTATTGATAAAATTACAAAAGTTGGTACAATTGCTGAAATTAGGGAGAACCCAAAAACAGGTGATAAATCCCTACACGCCACTGTCAGATTTGAACCCGGACAAGCGATCCATCACTTTGGTTCTAAAGAAGTTTTAGATAGCCCTAACTATTTAACAGTTCAAATTAGCGTTCGCGCAGCGTGCCGTTAGGTGTATCGCCAACATATTATGCTCGACCCCGAGTTTTTGCAATATATCAATCACAGTTGCGATCCTAATGTTTTCTTTGATACTGAAAATAAGAAAGTTATTGCCCTGAAAAATATAGAAAAAGGAGAAGAATTGACCTTCTTTTATCCTTCTACAGAATGGTCTATGGATCAAGAATTTGACTGTCTTTGTAGCAGTAAAAATTGTCTCGATAAAATTCAAGGCGCGGCTCATTTACCCTTAGATGTTTTGAGTCAATATAGACTCTCTGAATACATACAAAAAAAGTTAGAACTTGAGCCATCTGTGACTAAAACCCGATAAATTCTTCTGGCGATAGAGGGCAACCCAGCCCTCATCATATCAGATACTTCAGCTTTTTTTGCAGAGACTTGATACATTCAAAAAAATGGCAACTAAAAATTTAGCACTGACTCATTTAACAGGAGAGAAAACCTATACTGAAGTTATTTTTAAGCGCGTATTAGGTAAAGTAAAAGCCTATCAAGCAGCTCATCCCCAACAAAAAATATTTATGATGGCTTTTGGCGATACCAGTCAACCTCTGCCGTCAACAGTGACAATGGCTTTAGTCGATGCAGCAAATCGTTTAGGCGATCCCCAGACTTATACAGGCTATGAACAGCTTACTGGAAATCCAGCTTTAAGACAAGCTATCTGTCGCAATTATTACGGGCAAAAGCTGGGAATTGAAATTCAGTCAGAAGAGGTATTTGTTAGCGATGGCGCTCAATCGACTTCTGTTAACATTCAAGAACTATTTGCTCCAGATAATATTGTAGCAGTACAAAATCCAGCTTATCCTTCTTTTACAGAAGCAACATTACTCGCAGGTCGGCCATTAATACAGTTACCTTGTTTAGAAGAAAATAACTTTATACCAAAGTTACCATCAGAAAAAGTCGATCTGATCTATCTGTGCTTTCCCAATAACCCCACGGGGGCAGTCGCAACCCATCAACAACTTCAAGAATTTGTAGACTATGCCAAAACTCACCAAGCGGTGATTATTTTTGATGCAGTTTATAGTCCGTTTATTTCAACCGAAAACATTCCCCAAAGTATTTATGAAATTGAAGGGGCAAAAGAATGTGCGATTGAAATTGGCAGTTTTTCTAAGTGGGCAAATTTCACAGGTTTGAGAGTCGGTTGGTGTATTATCCCAGAAGCCTTAACAATTAATCATACAATACCCGGAGAATTAAATCATTTATGGCGAATTAGAAACACGATTAAATTCTGGGGGGCTGCTAATATTGCTCAGCAGGGCGCGATCGCCACTTTATCGCCTGCCGGACAGCTTGAATGCCAAACAGTGGTGAATTACTACTTAAACAATGCTCGCCTGCTCAGAAGCGGTTTAGAAGCCGCTGGGTTAATCTGTTTTGGTGCAATTGATAGTCCGTTTGTTTGGGTGAAAGCACCCCCAGGTTTGTCTTCCTGGCAGTTGTTCGATAAACTGTTAGAATCAACTGGAATTGTCGGTGTCCCGGGTGATGTGTTTGGCTCAGGTGGTAAAGGCTTCTTACGTTTGAGTGCCTTGGGTCAGCAAGAGGAAATTAAACAGGCTATAGAAAATTTGGCTCAATTGACAACATCCGGCTAAAAATGGCAGTATTATTACTAGCAGAGATCGAACCCACAGATCTATGGTTTGCTGAGTTCATCGCTCAATTAAAGTCGCAACAGCCCGATCTAGATTTACGAATCTGGCCTGAATGTGGAAAATTAGAAGAGATTGAGATCGTGTTGGCTTGGTTGCCGCCATTGGGAGTGATGCAAAGATTTCCCAATTTGAAGCTGATTATCTCTTTAGGAGCCAGCGTTAACCAGATTTTAGCAGACCCTGATTTACCGGATAATATCCCTATCGTCCGCTTTGTCTGTGACAGTAAAACACAACAAATGGCGGAGTATGTCACGTTAGCGGTTTTACTATTTCAACGACGACTCATCGAATATCAAGAATTAATGCGATCGCGCAGCGTTGCGGTAGCAGTATAGCAGCGTTGGGAATATTTACCAACACCAGATGCTAGCACATTTACAGTTGGGGTTTTAGGGTTGGGAGCATTGGGTTTAGTCACCGCCCAAAAGCTAGCCGTCATGGGCTTTGCTGTTCGGGGATGGAGTCGCACCCCTAAAACGATTATTGGAGTCGAATGCTTCCACGGTAAGGAACAATTTAAGCGATTTCTGAGCCAATGTCAAGTGATTGTTTGTTTGCTGCCCCTAACGCCAGAAACGGAAGGAATTTTATGTGATGAAACGTTTTCCGCTTTACCCCTTGGGGCTTATTTAATTAATGTAGGTCGAGGCAAACACTTGGTAGAAAAAGATTTATTAACTGCCTTAAATTCAGGTCAAATTGCTGGTGCTTGTCTGGATGTATTTGAAACCGAACCGTTACCGAAAGATCATCCTTTTTGGTCCGATCCACGCATTATTATGACTCCCCATATTGCAGCTTCAGGTCAGCCCAGTGATGCCGCTAATTACATTATTGATGCGATTGCTCGTTATCAAACCGGACAACCCTTAAAATATGTCATCGATCGAAATCAAGCCTATTAATCCTATAGTTTACTTTCTTTCAAATTCACAGTTATTCATCAAGTAAATACCAAGGGAAAATCAGATTTTGTTCTTCAATAAAATATAAAAGGCGACTGTACTTGCTTTGATCGTCAACATCGCTAGAATACCATCGTTTAAATTGAGGTATTGATTCTATAACCTCTATAGGACAGGTTTGCCAGTTAGCAATTGTAGTAAAGGGAAAGACAGGAATCATTCTAAAATATCTGGCTAATTGAAGTTGTTTACAATAGCCTAGAAATTTTTCCCCTTTGGCTATACGCCCTATATTATCCCCTAATTCTCTAAGTATAGAAACTCTATTTTGTCGTTGACTCCAGACAGTTCCTAGTTCAACATACATTGGCTCTTTATCCGTCTTTACCCCATCAAACCAAACAACAAAACAGCCGACAATTTGACTATTTCTAACAACAAAATGTTCACTGCCATCTTTAAAATTTTCCCATAAAACTTTCTCTGTAGTAGGATAAAAATCCAGATTAGGCTCTTGATTCAATTTTTATATTAAAGCAGGAAATATCTCTTGACGAAGTTTTTCTGACATTTTAAAATTCTACTACTTATAGTAAACATAGTAAATTATCGGTTAAGTTTGTAATTAAGTCAAAACTTTAGTATTAAGCTATACTCCCTCGTTTACGGGCTTCTTTATAAGAAATTCCTACATTCTTAATTCCGGCTTTAATCATTTGCTGTTCAAGTAAGGTAAAAAACCGACTGCGATCGCCCCCTTTAACCACCGCTTGATTATGGGCTTCCGCTAATGCGACAGGGTAACCATAACCTTTTTGTACCTGGGCAATCATCATTCCTAATCCTAATTCTAATAAGTCGGGGTTTTCTGCTACCCAGCCGGGGGTTTCTATCCGGGCAATTTCTGTGCCGACATTGACATAACAAAAATAGATTTGATGATCGCCATATAAATCTAATATTCTAGCTTGACTTCGCCACAACGGACTGCGTTGACCTAAGCTTAATTTAGAAGACCACAGAACGGTATCTCTCAGCGGTTCAAAGGCTTGACACATCGCTTTTTTAGTCATGCCATTAGAAGCCATTGTTCCGGCAGTGGGGCAATATTTCATGCAGTTAGGTTGTTCATGAGTACAGGCTTGTAACCGTAAAAAAGAGAGGCTTTCACTACTACGAGAAGCACTCACATAACTGAGTAATGGAATTCCGGCTAAGCGAAGTTGTTCCCAAGCTTCTAAGATGGGTTCTAAGATTAAATTCCGAGCTTCTGAGGGTAATTGTTCCAGGAACCAATAAGTTAATGAACCATCCGATAAAGCTAAGGTTGGAACATCTTTTTGTTGCGGGTATTGAGACTGAAGTTGTTCTCCAATATCAGCCAGCATTATTGTTTCTGAGGCAGTGCGACGATAGCTCATCCATTCATCTGTTCTAATCCCCCATTGTCGGGCAATATAGAGATCTTCTGGACGATAATAAATCTCAGGAACGCTATCTAAAATAGGGCGGCGACTTTGATGATAATGTAGAATAATTCGCCCAATATTAATTAAATAACAATAGGCAATTTCATGGGCACTCGGAGCAATTTGAGAACCATCTGTAGCAATGACAGTATGAGATTTAGGAGGGGCAGCAATATAAGGACAGGTATCAAGTGGTTCAGCCGGAATTGCTGGATTAAATAGGATACGCTTTTCCCAAGTTTCGTAGGTTTCTAATAGTTGGGTTTGATTAGGTGTTGCGGCTTTGAGTAAGGCTTCTGCTATTTCAATCCGCTTTTGGGCAGCTTCAACTTCTTGAGTCATGTGTTGACTCATTCCTTGCATTTGTTGAGCAATTTTAGTTAAATCTAGCATGGCTTTTTGGGGTGAGGATTAACCACACCAGATACAGTGTGTTTTTTTTATAGTGATTTTTTCTATATATTTATGATAGCCAATGGGAAAAGCTTTGAGTAAATTGATTAAGTGTTAACAGTTTAATTCTCGGGTGATTTTCAGTAATTTTTTTTTCTGTTTGAGTATTATATCCCCAATCGGCTAAAAAGAGCTGAACTTCGGTTAAATCTGATTGTTTTTCGACGGCAAGTAAAGCTTTGAGTCGGTCTTCGATGAACCAAATAATGGGGGGAGATGTTGGGGTTGATAATAACTGGCGTATGGTTTCATATTTAGGACGTTTACATCCTTTACCGTAAATAGTGCCGTCAGGCATATTAATATTTTGTTGTTGCAAAAGTGCTCTGACAAATCGTTCTTCTTTTGTGGTGATAATAATGGGTTGAATCAGAGGTTTCGTAGAAGGGTTGAGCCATTGTTTTAATTGATCGATTACACCGGGATAAAATCGATGTAATTTCAGCCATCCATCGAAGTCTTTTTTGATCCATTCGTCTCGAATTGTATCCAGTAAAGGGCCGATTTTTTCTGGTTTTATCTCTTCTTCTTGAACAATTTTTTGACAAACGCTCTGCCAATCTTGTAAAATAGTATTCTCCGAAATTCCTAAGATTAAAGCTCTCACTAAAATTGGCATTTCCCAACCCGTTTCTATGACAGGGCGAGTTCGATAAAATTGTTGGGCAAGTTCTTCTTCTTCTTCTTCTTCTTCTTCTGAGGGATTAAAATTAACGGGTGACCAAACATCGCAGTAGGTACGCCAAGCGGTTTGAAAGTATTCAATCATGCCATCACAGATGACTCCATCAAAGTCAATTGCGATAATTGTAGGCTGCTGTATCATAGTTTGCTAAAATTCGGTAATGGAGCAATTCATTAATCTGAGAATTTTGCTATTGTCAAAGTGTATTAAAAACCATGACTATTGAGCTAAAAAAAGCAATTAAAGCCCAAGCTTTAACCTTAGGATTTCATAAAGTGGGAATCGCTTCTGCTCAGCAGTATGAAACAGAAACTGAAAAATTGCAAGCTTGGTTAAATCAAGGTTATCAAGCGGAGATAGCATGGATGGCTAACCCAAAGCGTCAGAATATTTTTGAGGTCATGCCAGAAGTACAATCGATTATTTGTGTTGCTTTGAATTATTATACGCCTCATCAACGTCCAGAAGGAACAGAATATGCTAAGATTTCTCGCTATGGTTGGGGACGAGATTATCATAAGATTTTACAGAAAAAATTAAAAGTTTTCTCCCATTGGTTAAAGGCACAAGATGAGGGAATTTTAACACGATATTATGCCGATACTGGCCCCATTCAAGATAAAGTTTGGGCGCAACAAGCAGGGATTGGTTGGATTGCTAAAAATAGTAATGTAATTACACGAGAATATGGTTCTTGGGTGTTTTTAGGGGAGGTTTTAACGAATTTAAATTTACCGCCAGATACGCCTCATACAGAACATTGTGGCACGTGTACTCGTTGTATTGAAGCGTGTCCGACAAATGCAATTACTCAACCTTTTGTAGTCGATGCAAATCGTTGTATTGCTTATCATACAATTGAAAATAGAGGAAAAAGTTTACCTAAAAATATTACATTGCAGGGTTGGGTAGCGGGATGCGATATTTGTCAGGATGTCTGTCCTTGGAATCAACGATTTGCCACTGAAACAGATGAGTCCGGATTTCAACCTTATCCGGAAAATATTGCCCCAACCTTAAAAGAATTGGCAACTATTTCAACTGAAGAATGGAATCAACGGTTTCGCGCTTCTGCCTTAAGACGAATTAAACCAGAGATGTTGAGACGCAATGCTGAAGTTAATTTAAAACAGCAAAGAACTGAATCTTATTAAAGTTTAACCTCGAACGCCTCCCCATCTAGGATACAACGAATTTGAAAACACCCCCTAACGCCTAGCGCTATAATATCTGATTGTATTTTTTTAATCCATCATAATTTGCCCACCCCACCTTAACTACAGAAACATTAAATAGTTTTCTTTTTGTCCTAGTCCGGCTTTAATAGCAATAAAACAGACACTTCTTGCTACAAAAACAGTAATTTTTAACCTTACAGAGATTTTAAATTATCCGTTATTGTCACAATCGCTGGATCGATGTCTTGAAAGGCTGACTCAGTTGCTGAGACCAACAAAATTAAAAGACGATCTCCTGCTTGGCGAACCCGAATTTTTCCTTGAATCAGTTGAGTCGTTGAACCCGTTTTTACAGTTCCTGTCCAAGGTAAAGAAATTTCGTTTGCTGATATAATTTGATAAGTTCCGGGTTGAAATCCTTCTCCCCGTTCAAAGGTTTCAATCGCAATTTGTGCCAAACTTGAACTAGGGATGACGCGATCGCTTTCTCTGGCTTTGACAACCACAGTATAAGCTAAATTGCCATCATCCGATTCAATCAACGGCCAATTGCCAGCAAAACCCACATTATATCCTTGTAAAATCCCGACCTGAAAGCGGCCTAACGGATCAATATAATCACTTTCACTCAAAGATAAAGTGGGAGGAGATGGGGCAGAAGAGGGAGAATTCTCAGGCTCTGGAGTGGCTTCAGGAGTAGGACTGGGAGAGGGAGGACTGGGAGAGGGTTGAGGGGTAGGAGTTGCTTGTTGAGCCTGAACTGAAGGTATTCCAACTTTAGCAGCAGAGAATATCCCCACAGACGGGCTGAGACTCAAAACTAAAGGAACCAATAAGCCCAACAAGATTAAACTTAATTGTTTGCGTTTCATCCTTCTGTGCGGGGAGACCCGCTCCATAAGGGACGTTGGAGCCGGGAGGAAAGCACGGGCGGGATCTGTGATAAAATAGACGTGGTCACTGACCCACCCGAGACAATGGATTCAGACAGCCTAACGAGCGAAGTCCAGTTATACTGGCGGCGCAGACAAATTGGTAGACCGGGAAAAGAGGATAGGGCAATAAACAGTTCAACCCTTGAATCGACAAAACACATAAAGATTTCTCCTGTTTGAGATTTCTACACATCAGAACCGCGTGGCTCGCGGGGATAGTCTGTGGAGCGAACGTAAGACCACAAAACTCAGTTGGAGTGGAGGCAGTTGCTATGAAGCAGAAACCTAAATCGTCAGGTTTAGGAATCCCACGCCCCCCTTCTACAAGGGGGCAGGCATAAAGAATGTATAGCCTGACGGCATTGCTTCGCTAAGGCGCTGGGAGGATGTCAACAGCTTTTATTTCCCTAAAACTGCTGGATTACCGAAATCAAATACCCCGGCAATACAACCTGTCATTAATGTAGCTAAAGTTCCTGCCCACAAAGCTTTTAAGCCGAGGGAAGAGACCTCTGAACTACGGCTGGGGATTAAAGCAGATAAGCCACCGACAAAGATACCATAGGAGGCAAAATGAGTAAAACCACACAATACATAGCTGACAATTAGCATAGCGCGGTTACTAATTTCCCCAACTTGGTTGAGTTGGGCGAGGGCTTGATAGGGGGGAATATTGGTTTCGAGTAATCGTCTACCAATGAGTGTAGAAGATTGCCACAGTTCTTGCCAATTTAATGAAATCCCGGTTAAAAATGTTAACGGTAAAAATAATACCCCTAAAATATTTTGTAGTGTGATCACTTGGAAAATTTGACCAACGATCTGTAGAGGTAGCACTCCACTGGCGGATAAGCTGGCTAAGCTGCTAAAAACAAGGTTAATTAAGGCAACCATCCCTAAAATAGCAATTAATGCCGCTGCAATTCCGACAGCCATTTTTACCCCTTCCAGTGCGCCGCCAATTAAGCTATCAACGGGGTTGGGTTGTTTCTCAGGGGGAACTTTTGCTTCTTGTGGAATACCGCCTAGGGTTTCAGGTCGTTTTGTTTCCGGCACTAATAGCTTTGACATCACAAAGCAGGCGGGAATGGTCATAATTGAGGCAGAAACCAAGTGTCCGGTAATTGTTGGAAAAGTCGGACGGAGAAAACCAGCATAGAGGGCTAAAACTGAAGAAGCAATCGAACCAAAACAACTGGATAAAATAGCGCAGATTTCACTCCGAGTCATATTAGCCAGAAACGGTTTAACTGCGATCGCAGATTCAATCCCCACAAAGATATTAGCGGCACCTGAAAGGGCTTCTGCCCCACTAATTCGCATCGTAGCTTGGAAAATCTTAGCAAATACCCCCACAATCGGTTGAATGATATTCAGGCGATACAGTAAACTCACCAGTCCGGCAAAAAAGATCACTTGCGGCAGTGCTCGGAATGCCAGAATATAACCGGTATTCAAGTTGTCTGGGCTTATGCGATCGCCGGGGACTGCAACATAAGGAGTTCCAATAGCACGAGCAATCCAACGGCCAGCTACCCCAGGGCCAACACTACGATTGGGATCGGGAACAAAGGGAGAGGTAGCCCCACCGAAGAGAAATCTGGCTCCGGCTTCGGAGGCATCGAGAATCGCATTGAGTAGGGTACTGAGTCCTTCAACCAGTTGACTACCCAGTACAAACACCACCAGTCCGATCAGCATTTGTAAGCCAATTCCCCAAACAATCACACTCCAGGGAATGACTCGTTTGTTTTCGGAGCCAAGCCAAGCAATAAAACAGAGACAGATCATTCCCGTCAGGGAGATGAAATTTAAGAGTGGGTTCATTTAACTTCTTCCACGTCAGGCACTTACAGTTTAGATTATCGCTGAATGGGATAATGTTGTGAATTGATTGAACAATATTATCTGTGCCTGAGATCTGTGCTTGAGATCTGTGCCTAGCTGCCGGTTGCCTCAGATCGATTTTTCAGATTCTTTGAGGCAGCTTCTGGGATTGGGGGCGGAGTGGGAGCTTTACTGGACTTGCCCGATTTTTTGGCAGCAATCGCTTTCTTTTTCTGTTCGTCTAATCCCTCCGAAGCGATTAATTCTGTCAATTGTTCTAACTCCTTGGGTATCGGGCTGCCATTGCCGCGTATGAGTTGAGTCGCACCTGCGAGTAACGAGGCTAATTTCCCCTCTTCCAACAGCGAAGTCAGTAGCGTCATGCCACTGGTTGAGAGCATCAGTTTAGTAATCTCTTGAGTACCGCCCCCGTTATTGCCATTGGCTCCTGGGAAAGCATAAATTTTAGCATCCCCTAAAACACCCGGTTGCGGCGCTAAGGCTGTGGTAATTTCTGGCAGTTTCTCGATTAATTGCGGGGCAAGTTCGGTGATCACTTGGGCAATTCGGTTGGCATCGCTAATCGCATTTTCCGCCTCAACTTTGGCTTCGATCCCTTCCGCTTCAGCTAAATCTTTGTCCCGATTTGCTGCCGCTAACATCCGAATCGATTCTGCCTCCAAATCTGCGGCTTGACGGGCAATTTCTGCTTGCCGTTGGCGACGAAATACATCAATTTCAATCACGTTTTGCTCAGTAATCCGCTCCCGTTCGGCTTCTTGTTGGGCGACAATCATAGACAAGCGTTGTTCACGTTCGGCTTGTTCAATTTCCGTTGCTGTCATTACCGCTGATTCAGCCTTAGCGCGTTCAGCTTCTGCAATTAAACGTTCCTGTTCTTTAGCCGCGATCGCAATAGCAGCTTCTTGTTTAGCAATTTCAGATAAACGTTCGGCCTCTGCAATTTCTACTTGAGCCGTGAGACGGTTGGAGTCGGTGGTTTTCTGACGTTCAATCTCCGCCATTTCTGCTTCTCGTTGTTGCAGTGCTTGAGCCACTTTCAGTTTTTTCTGCTGTTCTTCTAGGGCAATATCGGCAGTAATTTGGCTTTGCTGAATCGCTAATTTTTTTCGGATTTCCTCTTCTTCAACGGCTTTGGCTTGCAAAATTTTATTGCGTTCTTGATTAGCGGCTTCTTTATCTTTCGCCTCCTGAATTTCCCGCGCTTGTTGAGCCTTCAAAGTTTCAACTTCAAGCTGTTGTGCCAGTTCGGCGCTTTCTTTTTCTTTTTCAATCTCTAACGATTGCTTGCGAGCCGCCAGTTCTTTCTGATCGATTGCCACTTGGGTTGCCAGGGCAATTTCCCGTCGTTCTCGTTCAGTGGTGAGTTCAACCTCTTCTTTTTGTTTAATCGATTTCTGAATAGTTTCCGTCCGCAATTTCACCCCTTGGGCATCGAAGAAATTATTAGTATCATAAGTGTCGCTTTCTTCAATTTCGGAAATCGCAATATTATTGAGAGTCAAGCCAACCTTTTTGAGATCGGGTTCAATTAAATTCAGTACTTCTTGAGCAAAACCTAACTTATCCGAGTCAATATCTGCAAGTTTCTTACTTTTTGCCGCTGCCCGAATCGCATCATCCGCCCGTTTTTCAATCGCGTTTTTAATATCTTCCGTTGTAATTTTACTATTTTGTGATAGCCGTTCAGTCGCCGTTTTAATATCTTCATCAATGGCATTAATACAGACAAAAAAGGTCACCCGCATATCTGCCCGCAAATAGTCTTGAGTCCGAACCGCTAGCTTTCCCGTCCGTTCAACATCAATCGAAATCTCTTTGAGGGGAACACGAGTCAGCCGATCAAACACGGGTAAAACTAAAGATCCCCCATGCTTAATTACAGTTCTACGTTTACGCAGAACCCCACCCGTTTTGACAAAAGCTTCGTTCGCCGGAGTCACTTGATAAAGGCGTGAATAGACCACACCTGCAAACAGGATTAAAAAGATAATTCCTGCAAAAAACCCGGCAAATATCGTCAGGCCACCGCCGAGTTGTCCTAATGCAGATTGATTAACTTGAGGCGAAATTTGAGCAGATAGAGGGGCGGGTGTGGTTTCGATGTAAGTAGTGATTGAGTCGGTTTTTGAGGTATTAATTGAAGGTAAAGATTGCAAAAATGTCAGCCAAAATAACATAAAAAGCACTCCAATTGGGTTAATATTTTGAATCCGATCAATTAGAAGTCCAGCGCTCTGCGTCAAGACTCTCTTTAGCGATTACAAGGTAAGCTTGAGGAGATTGATCGATCACGAGAACTTCTTCACCACGCTGGGGAATGACCGTTGCCCATTCCGGTAAAGTGGCGCTGATGGTTACCCGGTTGCCATCGGCATCGAGAACATCTACCTGACCGATTTTTTCCTTGGGAATATAAGCTGAAGTTACAGTTCCCAGACGACCCACCAAGCGATTTGCACGGGTATCTTCCCCGAAGGCGGCAAACAGTTGACCCAAAGGCCGTGAAATAATCGCACCGAGACATAAACCCAGGACGATAGCGCTGATGCATAAGACTACGGCACTCAATCCTCTACTGGGTAGGCTGCCTGTGAGTTCCCCGACAATGACGTTAAACATCCAGCCTAACAGTCCCACCAGACTAAAGTCTGTCGCAAGCAATAACAGCAACGGAACATCACCAAATCCTAACCATCCCAACAGTTGAACTGAACTAAAGTCAGCGATCGCATCGACATCAATATCCGTCTCTAAATCTAAGTCAATCTCTTCATCTGCTGTGCCCCCAAGAATCACGATTAGGAATAGTAAAATACCCATTCCCAAAACAATCCAATAAGGTAGGTGAGCCAGATTAAACAGCATACATGGGGAGTTAAGTTAGAGGGTAACTTCCATCTACCAATACATATTTCCGGGGAGTGGGAACTTATGCATTCATTTATGGGCATTCCTTACCGATAAAGCCGATCGTTTAGATACCCTCACCACACACCGTAAAGTTATTATTGACGCAGCCGAAAACCACCTCTCTTTAGAGGGTGGATGAAGGCAAGGGAGCGCTTTTAAGCGCCGTGATTCCTAATTAACTCTTCAATAAATACCGACACACTTGTTTTTTTCTTTTTTGATATTTCTCTAGCTTTTTCCCAAGTACTAGGGGTTAAAAATATTGTGTGTTTCGTTTTTACCTGATCATAATGTACAGGTTTCCCTTTCATTCTTTTCTCTTTTTTAGTTGTCATTTTTAGAACAAGCGTCTATACTAATAGATATTAACAGGTAAGCTCGAGCCATGCTAGTTTACGAATTGAAGCTAAAAGGTAAAAAATCTCAATATAATTTGCTAGATCAAGCTATCCGCACTGGTCAATTCATCCAAAATGCTTGTTTACGGTTGTGGATGGATGGCTTACCAGAAGACAAAATTAATCGTTTTGCTCTGAACAAATACTGTAAAGTATTAGCCGCTCATCCTGAATTTCCTTGGGCTAAGAAGTTAAACAGCATGGCTCGACAAGCTCACGCAGAAAGAACTTGGGCAGCAATTTCAAGGTTCTCTGAAAATTGCCAGAAACAAGTTCCTGGGAAAAAAGGCTACCCAAAGTTTAAAAAATACTGCCGTTCAGTCGAGTATAAAACGACAGGCTATAAGGTATCCAAAGACAGGAAAACTATCAAATTCACCGATGGTTTTCAAGCTGGAACTTTTAAATTAATTGGTTCTAGAGATTTACATTTCTATCCATTGAAATCAATCAAAAGAGTGAGAGTACTCAGAAGGGCTGATGGTTACTATGCACAATTTTGTATTGACCAGGAAAGACTAGAAAATAGTCAACCTACGGGCAAAGCTATTGGTTTAGATGTTGGGATTAAGGAGTTTTACACCGATAGCAATGGTGATACCTGCTCTAATCCCAAATATCTAAGGAAATCTGAAAAAAGGTTAAAAAGGCTGCAACGCAGATTATCTAAATGTAAAAAAGGTTCTAAAAATAGGAACAAGTTTCGTCAAAAGTTAGCCCAACAACACCTCAAGGTATCAAGGCAGCGTAAAGACTTTGTAGTTAAAACTGCAAGGGCGCTATGTGAATCTAACGATTTCATCGCCGTGGAAGACCTACAGGTAAAAAACATGGTTAAAAACCATAAATTAGCTAAATCTATTTCTGATGCAAGTTGGTCAATGTTTAGAACCTGGTTAGAATATTTTAGTAAAGTTTTTCACCGTGAAATTGTTGCAGTTCAACCCCACTTTACGAGCCAAAATTGTTCTAGTTGTGGGAGGATAGTCAAAAAATCCCTATCAGTGAGAACCCATGTTTGTAGTTGCGGTTGCGTTTTAGATAGAGACGAAAACGCTGCGATCAACATTTTAAATAGGGCGGGGCACGCCCAAATTAACGCTTCTGGACAGATTAACCTCTGTCAGTTAGGTGAAAGCTTGACTGATAAGTTAGCTGGACGAAAGAAGAATCTCCGCAGCTTCAGCTCGGAGAGTGTCAAATCTCTATCCCTATAGCTGTCACTTTCCGAGCATTCTGACGAAATTCCGTTATTACAGCCAACGACACCTAACGAGAGAATCAGGGTTTGACCCCCATTTTTCGGAGTCTGACAGCTATAGGGATATAGCGCTACGCGAATAAGTTAGGACATCTTTTTCTTGAAAAGTTTGGCGGGAGGTCAGCCGACACCTGTCATCCTCGCTCCGGCGGGGACAACTTTCCGCTTTTCTGAAGTCTGTTAAATAGAGCCTCTCACTCCATCAGATTATATTGTCACACACAAACACGATCGTAACAGTTCTATGGGCGCAATAGTTAGATCTACTTAACCTCCCAGCGCAATAGTTAGATCTACTTAACCTCCCAGCGCAATAGTTAGATCTACTCAACCCCTGAGCGCAATAGTTAGATCTACTCAACCCCTGAGCGCAATAGTTAGATCTACTCAACCCCTGAGCGCAATAGTTAGATCTACTCAACCCCTGAGCGCAATAGTTAGATCTACTCAAATGACAAATGGCTAAAAATTGATTTATGATTAGAGATTGTGAGTTTAAACTAGTGTCATGCTAACGAAAGCCATTGTCCAAGAAATTGAAGCTGAAGAAATCGCCCGGCTTCAATCAGAACAGAAGAAGAAAAAGCTTCCCCAGATTTATGTCGGTGATACGATCAAAGTTGGGGTGAGGATTATTGAAGGGGGTAAAGAACGGGTACAGCCTTACGAAGGCACCGTGATTGCCATGCGTAACGGTGGAATTAATGAAACCATTACCGTTCGTAAAATTTTTCAAGGGGTGGGTGTAGAACGGGTTTTCCTAATCCATTCTCCTAGAATTGCCAGTATTAAAGTGGTTCGTCGGGGTAAAGTGCGGCGGGCTAAACTTTATTATTTACGCAATCGTGTGGGTAAAGCCACCCGCATCAAGCAGCGGTTTGATCGGTCTCTCTAGACTTTTTAAATTCTGCCACGGACAAAAATTAACTCACAATTTAATATTTTTTGGGGAATTTATGTTTAATTAGAGGCGCAATGTGTTAAGCTAGATCAGGGATTGAAAATTTCAATCTCAGCTATGCGCTCTTAGTTCAGTTGGTAGAACGCAGGTCTCCAAAACCTGATGTCGAGGGTTCGAGTCCTTCAGGGCGCGCTGAAATTTCAGAAAGTCCAGGCGGAACACAATTCGTCTGGGCTTTTTTACAGAAATTGATAAGCTGAGGATCACCTGTTCATAGAGTCCCATCCGTCTCTGAATTGATCGCCCAAGAATGCTATGATGGTTAATTTGAGCAAACTTGCTCACCCAAACTGATTACGATCAGTTCACGTAAAGTTGCAAGGGGAGATCGTCGTGGCAAAGAAGGAAGAAGCTCAAGTTCAAGAAACCTCATCCGGGTTTAATGTTGTCAACTTCTTGCAAGAGACGAAAGAAGAACTCCAAAAAGTGGTCTGGCCCAGCCGGCAGCAACTGTTGAGCGAATCAGCAGGAGTGTTGTTGATGGTCATTCTCTCAGCCTCTATCATCTATCTAGTTGATAACTTCTTTCGTTGGGCATCAGGGCAAGTATTTGGCTAATAAATTTGTTGTAATCGTCTGGAACAATGACAGAATTACTAGAGGATACCCAAGACTTTGCTCCTGGACAAGTCCGTTGGTATGCGGTTCAGGTCGCATCCGGCTGTGAAAAGCGGGTGAAGGCGAATCTAGATCAACGAACTCAGACCTTGGATGTAACGGATCGGATTCTCAAAGTTGAGATTCCCCATACTCCAGCAATTAAGCTCCGCAAAGATGGATCGCGTCAACATAGTGAGGAAAAAGTGTTTCCCGGCTATGTCTTGATTCAAATGAAGCTCAACTGGAACAAAGAGCTGAATCGATGGGATATTGATGACGAAGCTTGGCAGGCTGTCAAAAATACACCCCATGTGATTAACTTTGTCGGCGCTGAGCAGAAGCGGAGTGTCGGACGGGGTCGGGGTCACGTCAAGCCCTTACCGTTAAGTCCATCTGAGGTGGAACGGATCTTTAGACAGACCCAGGAGCAAGAAGCGGTTGTACAAGTCTCAATGGCAACAGGAGATCATATTATTGTCCTCTCCGGCCCCTTCAAGGATTTTGAAGGAGACGTGATTGAGGTCAGTCCAGAACGAAGTAAGCTCAAAGCGTTGCTATCGATTTTTGGACGAGATACTCCCGTTGAATTGGAGTTTAATCAAGTTGAAAAACAAAACTAACGAATGGCAAAGAAAGTTGTAGCACTGATTAAGTTGGCAATTTCTGCGGGGAAAGCCAACCCGGCTCCCCCAATTGGCCCAGCCTTGGGTCAACACGGGGTGAATATTATGGCATTTTGCAAAGAGTATAATGCCAAAACCGCAGACCAAGCTGGACTGGTGATTCCTGTTGAAATCTCGGTTTATGAAGACCGCAGTTTCACCTTTATCCTAAAAACCCCACCGGCTTCTGTTTTAATCAAAAAAGCAGCCGGAATTGAAAAAGGATCGGGTCAGCCGAAAACCGTCAAAGTGGGGTCCATTAGTCGGGATCAATTGCGGGAAATTGCCCAAACAAAATTACCTGACCTCAACGCCAATGATATTGATGCCGCCATGAATATCGTTGCCGGCACCGCTCGCAATATGGGTGTGACGATCACTGACTAAGACATTGATAGGGTTTGACCTGTTAACATTTTGTTCACCAATGCGGGGGAGAAGAATAACTTCGCTATATACCCCAAGAGGAAAATATGACGAGAAAAGTCTCAAAACGATTAGAAGCACTGCAAAAAAAGGTTGAAGATAAACCTTATGAACCGTTAGAAGCCATTCAGCTCCTCAAAGAAACCGCAAATGCGAAGTTTCCTGAGTCTGCTGAAGCTCATATTCGCCTCGGGATTGACCCCAAATACACGGATCAACAACTGCGAACCACAGTAAGTTTGCCCAAAGGTACCGGTCAAGAAGTTCGAGTGGCTGTATTGGCAAAAGGGGAAAAAGTGACAGAAGCCCAAGAAGCCGGAGCAGATGTGGTGGGATCGGAAGAATTGATCGAAGAAATTCAGCAAGGACGACTCGATTTTGACCGACTGATTGCCACACCGGATATGATGCCTCAGGTGGCGAAATTGGGTCGGATGTTGGGGCCAAAAGGATTAATGCCCTCACCCAAAGGGGGTACCGTTCGCGTTGATTTAGCCCAAGCGGTAGAAGAATTTAAAGCAGGTAAACTGGAATTCAGGGCCGACCGGACAGGAATTGTCCATGTTTTATTTGGCAAAGCCGAATTTTCAGCAGAAGATTTATTAACGAATTTATCTGCATTGCAAGAATGTATCGATCGTAATCGTCCTTCGGGTGCCAAGGGTCGTTACTGGCGGAGTGTTTATATCTCAGCAACAATGGGGCCAGCCATTCAGGTTGATGTGAATGCCCTACGAGATTTAAAAGCGAGTACAGCCGCTTAGAAACCTCACAACAGGCAGCAGAAAGGCGATCTGCTTTTCTGCCCTGTTTTTATATTTTGTGCACCGGTGCCTGGGTAAAATTGATGAGTATTCGGGGTATTGATGTTTCTGACTATCAACCGGATGTGGATTGGCAATCGGTTGCAGATGAAGGAATTTCCTTTGTCTATTAGTGATGCTAACTGGGGAGAACTTGTCCGACAACTGGACTACAAAGCTCAGTGGTATGGACGGGAATTAATCAAAATTGACGAAGTCAGCGCAGCCAAGGGAGCTTGCATCAAGCGTGAACGCTGAGCGTTGGTTTCCCAGTTCATGCGCGATGCTCTAGCTGTGGGCATATTGTCGAGAAAATGCCTTTAAATATTCGACAGTGGGATTGCCCTGAGTGTAACACCCACCACGATAGAGACATCAACGCATCAATTAACATTTTGGCGGCAGGGCTTGCCGTGTCAGCGCCAGTCGCTCATGGGGGAAACCCGCGCATACCGCGCTGGCTTGTCTGTGGAGCGACTGTAAGACCAGAAGAGAGCAAATCTCGGAAGGCAGGTGCTAAGAAGCAGAAACCTAAGTTGTGAGTCTTAGGAATCCCGCACCCCCCGTATTCAAGGGGGCAGGCATAGCGTAGTCAACGCACGCGGGAGGATGTCAATAGAGTTTGCCAGACGTTGGCGCAATCAAACCCAACCTCAGACTCGCTCGATTCGCTTGCTGGATGTCTGTAAATACTATCGGAGATTATCTCATCAACATGAGTCCCTGCTATGGTTAAGCTATTCCACATCTAATATGTATAAAATAATAATTAGATAGAGTGTGCATCTACAACTATGCCAGCTAAAGGTCACTTCAAGCGATCGCAACGAGAGAATCTGCTATCTTACCTGAAAGAAAGCAGTTCTCCACAGTTAACACAACGGATCTTAATATTACTGTTAATGGATGATGGTAAAACATACCAAGAAATTAGTGAATT
>CAYNXM010000189.1:0-9036 GCA_964401105.1 uncultured Lyngbya sp.
CTAATGTACAAGTTCCCCACTGACTTGCTGTTTTTTGGGCAGCTAAACAAATAAAAGGTTTACCTCCCTCAGCAATATATTGTTCTAAGTCTTCCACTAACTGTTTGGGTGTATTATCCTGATAACTATAAATTTTCCACGCTTCTTCTTCACTAAATTTCCAATTGTTTTTAATGATAAAAGGCGCTTGTTCAAAACTGGCTAAAGTCCGTAAATAATCAATTGAAATATCACTTAAATCTGCATCAGTCACAATGACTTTACCATTTCCTCCTAAAACATTTTGCATTAATGTTTTGAAAGATTTGAGAATCGCAACTCGATTAGAACGACAAGTTTCTGAATTTAAGCCATGCCAAAGAACCTGTTCAACTTCATCAATAATTACCACCCCATCATGCCAATTTTCTGCCTGAAACTTTGCCATGGAATGAGGATGAAGAGAATCAATACACAAACCATAACCTGGCTTTTCTAAATTTGGGGAAGTAATCACCTGAGTTTGATTCCCTGATTTAATAGATTCTAAGCCAAACCGTTGACATAATACCTCAACTAATCGAGTTCTGTGACTAATCACTAGTACCCATTTTTGCTGTTGAATTGCTGTTTTAACTAACTTTTCTAAAAATAGAGTTTTTCCGGTTCCTTTAGGGGATTTTATCCCGATTAATTGAGCGGTGTTCGGAATGTCAATATTAGGAAGATAACGACTTTCAACTTGACAATTTGCAGTATAAGTTAGACGATTAAAACATGATGCTTTCCAGCTTTCAAACTGAAGGGCAGAGCCATAAGCTTGATCAAATTGAGCCTGATTTTGATTAACAATTAAATCATCAACTCCTTTGCCCAGTTGAGGATTCCAAGTAATCACTTTAACAATACAATTGGCTCGACTGAAAAGATAGCCCAATTGTTGAATTGCCCCTTGAACCGCTTTAATTGTATTGGGTTTTGTATCTTGATCAAAAGTAATATAAATCTCTCGTTGAGGTGTGGCTAACTTTTGTAATTGCGGAATTAAACGAGATGAACCGATGCGGTTTCCCCATTCATCTTTCGGTACTCGATAACCGCTATAAATTCCCGGTAAAGCAATGGCTGCATATCCAGCACTTAGTAATGCCCCTGCTTTTTTTACTCCTTCTGTAATACATAAAGGCACTTCAGAATGATCGATAATCCAATCCCAAAATCCTAAATCAGGTTGATCAAGTTGAATGCTTTCTGGTACAATTTCTAAATGATAACGATTAGCTATTCGTTGCCAAATCTCTTGAGAAACTCGTAATGCAAAAATACCCGTTGGAGTTTGAGGCGGATGTTCGTATTTAATCAGTTTCTGTTGGTTAATGCTTCGCCGAGGTTGAAGCGGTTTAAAACAGCCCCAAGGGTCCGTTTTCCCCGTTAAAATATCAATCCCAGAACACCACCAACCCCCAGCATAAACATGATTATAACGCTTGAGTAAGGCGCTAGACACTCGGCCATCATTGCGTCGGGGGAGAGTATTGGCAGACAAGAGATAATTGAGAGGACGATAACCCGCTAACGGGATTACATTCAGTTGGGTCAGTTGAGGGTCAACGCCGCTTGCGTCCCACTCATCTAGATAATTTACAGTCATTGGACAGATTCAACTCACAAGGGGGAATCTTAGGATAACTCTATATCTGGTATTTTGGCTAGTGATTTTGTAAAAATTATCTAGATGTTGTGTTCCGTCATTTAGATCTGAGGCGATCGCTGTTGTATTTGTTGCGGCTTAACCATAACAGAGAGTTTTTGTTGATAGACGAGTTTATGGCTGTGTTTTACACCTGGATATTATTCAGGGTAAGGTTTGGGTACAGCAAAATATGACTGAGATGCGGGTGGCTTATGAATTGGTAGATCGAGGGATTCCGAAAGAGGATATTGTTTTGGGATTTCAGTTTCCTGCGTTGAGACAATATACTGATTTTGCGATCGCTTATAGCAATTGCTGCGATCGGTTTGTGAGGATCTTGGAGTTACCTCAATAGGAGTCACCGAGTCACCGAGTCACCGAGTCACCGAGTCACCGAGTTAGAATACAGAATATTCACATAAGGCTTTTTTTAATAATATTTTCTCACATCTGATTCGTGATTGCTATAGTTGTTCATGATTTCAGTTAATTCAGGTTGTCAAGTAAAAATAACCGAATACTTTTGGTACGGTAAACCAAACTAGTGATAGCACTCAGATGTTGATCCAGGATTATACCCTTGATTATGAAAGCCTAGGTAGATTTAAGGACAGCTTCACAAGAAATTACAATTATTCGGGCAGCTCTCATATGACGTTTGGAGGTTACACTTAATATAACAGTATTTTGACCTTGAATGAGTGTAGCATCTGCAAGGAGCTTGCAAGTACAATCATGATTCGTAATGGGTAAAACTTGAGATAAAAGAACATGATTGTCTTGACTGAGACGAACTAAAACCGGATTGAAAGTTTGGCAAATCATAGTGATTTCATATTCTCCCGGTTCTTCAATATCAAATTCTAAATCATTATTTCTTGCTTGTGTCCACCGAATACCGCTGGGTAAATTTTTAACTGGATTACTATTTTCCACGATACCAAACCCTTTAGCAAAATTCGCAGTAATGGCAGTCCGGGTTTCAGCAGCAGAGACAACAACCGATGGACTTAAGTGTACTGTGTAAGGAAATGGCGTATAATGCCAAGACTGTAGTGCAGTGCTATATTGCAAGACTCTACCACTAAACTCTTGTCTGAGTTGTTCTAATTCATCAGATTTATAATGATTAAAATTCTGCCAGGTTTCGTCATAAATACTCAGTTCTTGTGGGTTTAAAATCAGATCAACTTCATGATGATACCGATCTATTGTTTCAGACAACTGTCCGGGTCTTTTACGATGGGTTGCTAATACAGCATCGACTAAAACATAGTTCGTGTATTCAGCAAATCGTCTCCATAAATCATAATCCCCTGCTAAGCGTAAGACATCTTTAACTCCCTTGACTTTCTGCCATAGCCATCCCCGCCAAAAAGTGCCTTCTTGCATGATAAAAGGGAGGTTGCGACCATCATGTAAACCGGCCTTGATAGCAAGCCGACCAAAAGGACGGGGAACATTTAAATGAGTGGTAATACCCTGTTCATTCACTAAACAAGTTCTACCTCCTAGCCAATGAATGCGGTCAAATGTGGTGAAGATATCGCTAACAGTAGCTAATGCTCCCGGTGCAAGCCTATCATCGGCATTAATCCAGGTCATATAGTCACTATCATCTAAATTAATATTAGTAACCCCTTGATTAATTGCATCATACATTCCTTTATCCGGTTGACTGGCGAAGGTAAATTCAATTCCTTGACACAGTAATGGAATTTGATGTTGTTCAATTCGTTGTTGCCATTGTTTTAATTTATCTAATGTGGCATCGGTTGATTGACCATCTTGAATATGATAGCGAATGGAAAAATTACCCGCTTGAGTGATAATACTATAAATCGTTTCATCAATATAGTCTTCACTATTAAAAACAGGTGTGACAATACAGATACGCGGTACTGTATCGGGAGAATAATCAGCAACAAATTGCTCGTTCGTTTCATTACTCCACTCATTCGATAATACGACTGCTTGTTGATAAGCACACAATGCCTGGTCTAAATTATCCTGTTGAAAAAACCACTCCGCCCGTTGTAAAAAATAACTGTTGACGAAGTCTGGTTTGACTTTGATGGCTTGCTGATAGTAACTGATAGCGGCTTCTATATCTCCCTGTTGAGTCAGAAGATTGGCTAAGTTAAAATAGATCCAGTGATTTTGCTCCGGTTTAAGGGCAATAGAGCGCTGATAGGCAGCAATTTCTGCTTCTACATTACCCTTTTTTTTGAGCCCACCCTAGTTCACGTTGTATATCAGCGTTTTCTGGATAGATTTTAGCAGCTTCTTCATACAGCGCGATCGCTTCGTCTAGGTTATCCTGTTCAATGAGAATTTGACAGAGAGTCAGGTAAACCCAGGGTTGTGTATCGGGTTGAAGGCTGATTGCTTTTTGAAAACTTTCGGCTGCGGCATCGAGTTGATCGGCTTGGTTTTGAATATTTCCTAACTGTCGATATACTTCTGGATTTTCTGGGAAGATTTTAGCCGCATTTTGATAGAGGTTAATTGCTTGTTCAAAACGTTCTTGTTTAGCCAGTAACTGTCCTAATGCGAAATAAATCCAGACGTGTTTATCTGGTTCGAGAGCGATTGCCTGTCGATAACTCGCAATTATACCATCAATATTACCTGATTTTTCCTGGGCAACTCCTAATAACCGATAGGCTTCAGCATTATTAGGATATTGTTCAATCGATGCCTGATGAATAGCGATCGCGCTTTCAAATTGTTCTTGTGATATTAACAGTTGACCGAGGCTGAAGTAAACCCAAGTGGGTTGCTTAGGGTTAATATCTAGGGCACGTTTGTAGTTCAGAATTGCTTGATTTATCTCTCCTTTTTTCTCTGCAATTTTTCCTAATGATTGATATATTTTTTCATTTTTTGGGTAAATTATAAGTCCTTTTTGATAGGTAGAAACTGCCTGGTTAGTTTTTTCTTGTTTTGCTAGTAATTCACCCAAAGTTAAATAGATCCAAGTGGGTTGTTGAGGATTAATTTCTAGGGTTCGTTCATAGTTTTTTATCGCTCCATCTAAATCTCCTTTTTTCTCTGTAGCAGTTCCTAAAGATTGACAGAGTCTTTCATTGTCTGGATAAACTTGAAGTCCTTTTTGATAGATTAAAATTGCCTCATCATACTTTTCTTGCTCTATT
Source organism: uncultured Lyngbya sp. (assembly GCA_964401105.1). Classification (GTDB taxonomy): domain Bacteria; phylum Cyanobacteriota; class Cyanobacteriia; order Cyanobacteriales; family Microcoleaceae; genus JAAURB01. Next base: position 4,831 of record CAYNXM010000189.1, read on the forward strand.
AACAACTCACCCAGAGTTAAATAGACCCAAGTTTGTTGTTGAGGATTTACTTCAATCCCCTGACGATAGTTTGTTATTGCTGTATCAAGGTCTCCTTTATTTTTCGCTACATTCCCTAAAGATTGATAAAACTTTTCATTCTCTGGATAAATTTCAAGTGCTTTTTGATAGATAGCGATTGCCTGTTCCCAGTTTTTTTGGTCTGTTAATAATCGTCCAAGAGTTGAATAAACCCAAACAGGTTGTTGATTATTTAGTTCAATGGAGCGCTTATAGTTTTCAACTGCTTTATCTATATTTCCTTGTTTTTCAGCAGCAGTACTTAAAGCATGATAGGGTTTTTGACTATTTGGGTAAACCTCAATAGCAGCTTGACACAAAGCTATTGCTTGTTCAAATTGTTCGGGTTTAATTAAAGATTGAATCAGGGTTAAATAAACCCATAATGGTTCTTTATGATTTAGTTCTATCGCCTGATAATTATGTTGAATAACTCCATCAATATCTTCTTGTTTATTAGCAATTACTCCTAACCAGCGATGAATTTCTGAGTTTTCAGGATAAAGTTTTTTTGCGGTTTGAGCGATAGCGATCGCCTGCTGATATCTTTCTTTTTCAGTTAATAATCGAATTAAGGTTAAATAAACCCAAACCTGTTGTTGAGAATTCAATTCAATCGCTTGATTATAACTAGAAATCACACCATCAATATCACCAATTTTTTCTTGAGCAATACCCAGCTCACGAAATAGATCGGCATTATCGGAGTATAATTGAATTGCTTCTTCATACAAGGCAATGGCTTCAGTGAATTTTTCTTGCTCTTTTAGTTTTTGAGCTTTTTCTAAATACAGCCAAACTGGATATTTTGCTTCAGTAGTCATTGTTATTTCTTACTCTTTACTCTTGTTTCTAAACAATACTGAGTAGATGTTGACCCTGAATAGTAGAAATCTATTAATTATATTTCAAGCAGTTATACTCACCTTTTATCCCTGTAAATAAACTACTACTGTATGGTAATTAGTAGTTTCTTGATCTTTTATATACAGTTTAATCTAAACTGCTGATCGCCCTAATTCATAAAAAAAGTAAGCATTTAAGGGATAAATTTCTTAAAAATACACTTTATTAGTAAAAATAGAAGTATCCCTTAATTTATTACACCCTGTTACTGTTCTGTCGAAACTCTTGAAATGAAAACTTTATACTACATCAATTACTATATAGTAAGTTATAAGTTTGACTTTGTCAAGCTTTTTTATAAACATACTGAATGCTTCAAGAACCTATAGAATGATATCAATATAAAAACAGTATTTAAGAAAAGTACAGTGTAAGAGCAATCACTATGTTAACAAGAACAGATTAAAGAATTAGCAAAACAAAATATTAGGGTTAATATTCTCTATAATATCTTTCTTAATTTCATCAGTATATGCACCTGCTCTTAGCACTAACAAAGCTTCATCATGTTCTTTCAGACATTTTGGAGATTTTACCATTAAATTTGTCCCATAAAGTCGTCTATCTATTTTGCTAGGTGCATTATCCAATACATTTAAAAAATACTCTTCTTTTAATCCAAATCCGAGCAGATATAAAGTAAAGATATGCGCTCCAAAAATATATTTATTACCCGGATAGTTGGGAACCTGCTCCTCTATTTCATCAACTATTTTTATATAATGATTGACAAAGTCTTGATACAAAGCTTTGTTTTGTTGGTAATTTCTGGGTAGTTCTGGCTGAGGGGAAAGTTCTTGACTAATTTTTTCACAGGCAAAAAAGATAGAATGCTCTTGGAAGTGCTGCTTGGCTACTACTTTAAACCCATATTGCTGAACCAGAAACTCTACAATATCCTCAGGTAAGTAATAGCTATGTTCAAACATCAGACAGTTTGTATACTTTTTCTGTAGCCAAACTTTCATGTTAGGAACCGATAAAATCATTCGACCACCAACAGGAAGCAACTGATTGATTTGTTCTAGGGTTTCGCGAGGTTCATATAAATGCTCCATCACATGAGAGTGAATGACCGTATCTACTTCAAAGGGTGGTTGATAGGTTTGATCAAACCAACCTTGCTGAAATTCTATATTAGGAAGGTCTGAGTCTGTTTCAAATAGATTAGGTTCTAATATTAACCAACGTCCAGTCTCACTTTTCTGCCTTGCGAGTTGAGCAACTTTTCCACTCGCTCCCCCAATTTCTAAACGATGTTCTTTACCATATTTAAGAACAAAATCCGCAAATTGAGTATGGTGATTTAGCCAAACCCCTCCTATTGCTTCATTATGATTTTCTGGATATAAAATCTCTAACGGAACTAACTGATTGAGTTGAATTGTGCCACAGTCAGGACAGATGACCCAAGACATATCCATTGTCAGGTCTGTTTCGGGGGATTCTGTCGTACATCCCATGAATACAGGAAAGTTTTTGAAATTATACAGAGATTCTAGATGAGTTTGTCCGCAAACAACGCATACTGTTCGGTTAATGGATTTCATCACTATTTTTGTCTATTTCAAAACTATAAATAATCGGAATCATGAACTTTGGGTCTTTCAATTCTATTCATGAATTTTGAAGATCTTAGGATAAGTTCCCCAAATATCTTTAGTAAATGCAAATTTACTTCTTAAGTCAGATGCAATCTCATCTTGGTGCAGGGGTGCAATAATAATGATTGCATCTAGTTCCTGTAAGTTTTCCTTCTCAGGAGGCTTAATTGGAATATGGGTTTTGGGTGAGTATTTGCCAGCTTTCATTTTATTAAGGTCAAGGAAGCATTTCACTCGTTCATGATCGAGGTTGAGCAACGCAGCTACACCCAGACCGTGATTTCCGGCTCCATAAATTGCTAGTTTTTCATAGGAATTAATCACTTCTCCTATTGTTGTCAAAAAGCCTTCCGTATAGGAGGTAAACTCTGCAACTGTTTGAATAGTTTCTGCGGGTTGAATAGGTAGTCTCTCTGAAGGAGTAAGGTCAGTTTTTTCACACAGTAAACCAAAGTGCTGTCCCTGTACAAGAGGAGTAACAGTGTGGGTTTTAAACCCGAAGTTCTTCATAATCTTTTTCAATAAACTCGGATTAAAGTAGGTAATATGTTCGTAGAAAAAGTCATAAAATCGATTATTTTTAATAATATCTTCTGCGTTAGGAACCTCAATATACAATTTCAATCCTGGTCGGGCAATTGTAGCCAGTTGCGCTATAGTGGCTAAAGGATCGGGTAAGTGTTCAACGACATGGCGGATGACAATTAAGCCAATATCTTTGGTATCTACAGGAATTTTTTCAACAGAGAAGAATGTATCTATATGGTGGATCTGAGGATTTTCTGTTTTGAAAAGGTTTGAAGGTTCAAAAGCAATAACTTTTTTGGCTCCCTTTTCCAGCAAGAGTTCTGAGAAAGTGAAATCACTCGCACCAATTTCGATAACGTATTGATTCTCAATATTTTCTTTGAGGATTATACTATCAATAATTTTATTATATTTCTCCAGCACTTTAGGTGAATTGGGAATACCTGAAGAGTAGTTTTCTGTATAGATTTTTTCGATCAGGGATGGCTGAAAAGCTTTGTTATAAATCAGAGAACAGTGCTGGCACTGAACAATATTCATTTCTACTAATATTTCTGAGTCAAAGTTTGAGGGTTCAAGCGGAGCATTTGGTACAAGCGGAACTTGGGTAGCATGAAAAACTTCTTTCAGGTTTGTAGACTGGCAAATTAAACAGTTATCCATCATTTTTTCTGTCTCCTTAATGTAATAGTTTACTAATAGATTGAATATTATCGACTTGAATTGGAATGACTTTTTTCCCTGTCTTGACGATGTAATTCATTGCTGGACAAACAAATAAAATTCCTCGGACTGATAATTCAGAAATATGATTCAGGGAAAACGCAACAGCATTTAAATAAGTGGCAGTATCTCGAAACCAATAACTTCCCGCAGATGCATACGATGAGATCACTTGCTTTTCTAGTGCGTGAGTTACGAAGCCTTCTGTATTGATCTCAAAGTAACTATAACAGGATTCATTAGAAGTAAAATAAGGCATAACTCCACCAATAGAATCATCCTGAAAGTGATTAAGCATTAATTCCTCGGTCTCATAAAGAATATCCACTAAATCTATACACAAAGGTACGGTGAAATCTTTAATTAGAGAAACGCCTGCTAAAGC
>CAYNXM010000190.1:0-18627 GCA_964401105.1 uncultured Lyngbya sp.
GACTTTGAACCCTTTAATAACTTAGCTTCTCGTACTATCATCAAGGTATCTTACCACAAACCAACCTGGATAACAATCTTTTTGGCTCGCTATCCATCCCCGCCTTAAGAAGACGGGGCTTTCCGCTCGATTTCGGTAACAGTTGCTGTAGCGCCTCATAATACGTCACAAAATTGCTCCAACTGTGGCACTAAAGTTAAAAAATCTCTATCAACTCGCACCCATCAATGTCAGTGCGGTTGTATATTAGATCGTGATCATAACGCGGCTATTAATATTTTGAGTCTAGGACTCACCTGCGGTAGGGCATACCGGATCTCAAGCTGGGGGAGAAATTACCTCTATGTTAGTTGGTGATAACCTGCTAATGTAAGTAACTTCTATGAACCAAGAATCCCTCACTTTTAGTGATGGGAGTGTCAAAACCCATTCGGACGAGGACGAGGACGAGTCGGACGACCGGGACGGGTAGGGCGATTACCACCCGGACGGTCTACACCCGGACGATTACCTCCTGGACGGTCTACACCTGGACGATTACCACCCGGACGGTCTACACCTGGACGATTACCCCCTGGACGGTCTACACCCGGACGATTGCTAGCTTGGGGACGTAGTTGAGGCGAAGTCAGTTTTTCTAAAGATTGGGCAATTGTATGACGCACTTGTTGGTCAGTATTTGCTAAAGCTGTGGTCAAAGTGGGTATCATAGCCTGATTAATTTTTCCCAATGCAAAAGCGGCTTTTGCCCGAACTTGAGGATCGGAATCTTGGAGGGCCTCAATTAAGGCTGGACTGGCGGCTGTACCTATTTTCTTTAAGGCAATTGCTGCCCCAATGCGGACGGGTTCATCAGAATCTTTAAGGGCGGTGATTAATTCAGCAATAGCTGCTTTTGCATCTGAACCCATCACCCCTAAGCCAAAAGCCGCCCCTTGACGAACTTGTGAATCTGGATGATGCAGGGCAGCAGTTAGATCGTCAACAGCCTCAGCAACAATTTCTGGAGTAGTCGGGCCTATTTGTCGTAATGCCACAGCAACGTTCATCCGAACTGATGCATCGGAATCTTTGAGGGCAGAAAGCAAGGCAGGCACTCCATCAATCGCCTCTTTCCCCATTGAACCCAAGGCAAAAGCCGCACTTTTACGAACCTGAATATCTGTATCGTTGAGGGCCTCAATTAAAATCGGCATCGCAGATGAACCCATTTTTTTCAGGGCTTGTATAGCTGCAACTCGATGGTGTCGTTGAGAACTGCCTAGTTTTTCAATTTGACTAAAAACTTCAGTTGTAGTCATGGCTTGGGCTTGAACATTACCTAAAAGTAACGTCATCATTGAGAGGCACAACCAAGCCAGTTGGGGAGAATTGAAGCGTTTGCGTTGAGTATTTTGCTCCATTTGCTGACAACCCTCTCTGCAAAGTACATTCAAGTATACTACCGCAGAAAGGGTCTACTGTGGCCATTCTTCATGTTTCTTAATTCATTTGAACAGACGAAGACAGGTTATAAATTAAAATCAAAGTTGTCATTAAAAATTACATCAATATCGAGTAAAATTCGATCCACAAATAAGGTGCCGTTATTGATGATAATTCCTAAAAACCGTCCGTCTTCAAGTTCAATCGGAATATCCAGTAAACCATCATTATTCACATCAACATCTCGTTCTAAACTGGCTTGATTAATTCGAGTCCCAGTAGGCACAACAATCACATCATTATCTTCAAAGGTGAGGCTATCAACAGTAAAGTCTCGAATTTCATCCACATCATTAATATTGAAACTCGCTTCTCCTGGATCGAAAACAAATATATCTCTTCCAGGGCCGCCTGTTAAGCTGTCTCTACCCCCATCACCATCAACAACATCATTACCTAAATCCCCAAAAACTTGATCGTTTCCGCTATCACCATTGACGATATCATCTTGTTGTCCACCGAACAAAGAGTCATCACCCGGTCCCCCTGCTAATACATCATTTCCCAGGTTTCCAAATATTTGATCGATACCTCCATCACCCCCAAACAGGATATCTTGATCTCTACCCCCAAATATAGTGTCATCATTCAAACCTCCTGCAATAGAATCATTTCCTTGATTTCCATTAATTAAGAGTCGATCTAAAGATTGAAATGACTGTAAGCTATCATTTCCATTGAGTAAAAGAATACCATCTGTGAAGGGAGTCACAAAGACGTTAATCAGAGAAATTGTATCATTGCCTTGGGAACCCACCAAAGCATTAATGCCAAAAAAACCAGCATTTGAACTCGGAATTAAAGAACTTGTCATGAGAATTAACGTTGTCGTATTTTTAGAATAAACTAATTATACAAAAAATTAGTTACAATTGAGCATATTATTTTAAATCAAAAGAATATTTGTTTGAGCTAGTATAAATTTCAAAGCGACTTTTAACAAAAACTTTTACTTATACAGATCGCTCCTAGCTATTCTTAAAATCATTATCATTTAAAAGATGTTGATAAATCAAACCAGACTGATGCCTAATTTCAGAATCTAAAAAATTATAGTAAGGATTTTGATAGAGTTTGAGATAAAAGTTTAAATCTATATCAATATTTTCAACAATATTTTTATAAGTTTTTTGCTGACGATTAAGTCTAAATTTAGACAAGCTATGTTCAACAAATCCGACTTGATAATATTTCATGATTCTAAACCACATTTCTAAATCTACAAGCTGATTTAAATTAGGATCAAATCCTCCTACTTTGTCAAAGACGGCTTGACGAATTAACACCGTACTGGGTTCCCCAATTTTATTGATAGGATGGCACAGTAAATTAGGATCTTTAAGTAAATCTTGACCCCATTGAGTCGATTTTAAACTTAACCAAGCCTGATGTAAATCTTGAAAATCTTGATAAACTGCAATTAAGTCTTCATGGATATGATCTCCGGTAGCAAAGAAAATTTCTCGAGGAGAAAAAACCAATCCAATATCTTTATATTTTTCGGCTAATTCTACCATTTTTTCAATACAGTTGGGCAAGAGAATATCATCTTGAAATAAGAATTTAATATATTCACCTTTAGCTTGCTGAATACAAAAATTACAATTTTCAGCAATTCCTAAGTTGTGATGATGATAAATTGATAAATTAACGGAAACTTGATCCTTTAAAGATTGAACAATTGATAATGTATTATCTTCTGAATTATCATCCGAAATAATAATTTCTATTGAACCATAAGTTTGAGTTAAACCACTGGCGATCGCCTCCATAATAAAGGCTTCACCATTATAAGTCGGGATGCAAATACTGACTAAAGGATACTGTTTCATTTCTATTTCAAATTGATAGTCAGATCCGTTAATAATTTCAGACTTAATTAAAAAATAAAGGTGCTAAAGACGAATTTAATTTCACCCTGCTGTAAATGGAGCATAAGGCCCCCGGCGAAGTGCAGTTGCCAATTCATCATTGTTCGCCCGTAAACCTTCATAAAAGAATAAGACCTCCCCTAAAATACCATGACAACGATTATACTCAATTGCCTTTAAAAGTTCATCAACTGTAATTCTATAAGAACCAATTTTAATTAAAATACCTGGAGAAACTAAAGGCAGTTGACAACTTGTAAATTGAGACTTCACTAATTGCTTAACCAAACCCTTATAACTATTAAAACTACGGCGATAAAGCTGAGGATGAATGATATCTACTAAACCTTTTGCCATCCAACTGACATAATCTTGAAGATATTCATCTAATCCCCATTTATAAAGACTAGGAGCCATAGACACTAAAAGATCGGGTTTAATCGCTTTAACTTCCTGAGATAAACGAGCTAAAAAATTAGTTAAAATATTAGCCCGCCACTGTAACCAATGGGAATTTTTATGACTCCGAGGTGGATGACGACCACAGTCTTGAAAATAACGATCAATTGTTTTGCTATCATATCCCCCTTCTGAAGGTAAAGCCGGTAAACGATCGTCTCCTTGAATCCCATCAATCTGATAATTTCTAACAACTTCTAATACCAAATCTAGCACAAACTGTTGAACCTCTTCATCTAAAGCATTCATCCATTCAAACCCATTTTTAGTCAGAAGATTTCCCGAACAATCAAGAGCCGCCCATTCCGGTTTTTTTGCTAAGATTAAACCCCCTTTTCTTTGATAAGAACAAGCAAAACCATATTCAAACCAAGGGATAACTTTTAAACCGACTTGATGCGCCGCTTCTATCACTTCCGCTAAAGGATCTCGTCCTTGAAAAACGGGGTTAATTTCAACCCCAAAAAAGCGCTTCATCACAGCACTGGGATAAAAAGTAACTCCTTTATTCCATACCACTGGAAATACCACATTAAACCCAGTCTTTGCCAAAAAATCCATGGCTTCAATAATGGTTTGTTGGGAGTAAAGCACCTGAGAGTCCGTAATCGTTAACCAGACACCGCGAATTTCCATGATTTTCTCTCTCGACTATTTGTTACTTAGAGAATTTATAAATATGAGAAACTTAACCAGGCTGTATTACCAAAACTCATCTTAACTGATTTTAGTTAAAAAATTGATCTTGCTCTATTTGGGCTGAGGGACTATCCTAAGTCGTAAGGATAAGTTTTTGTCAGTTAATCTGGAAACACCTTCTTAGGGAGCAATTTCTGTAAACTGGGGTAAAAGGATGTATATTTTATGGGAGATACCAATTACAGTCAACCTGAGAGGATTTTACAAGTTGGATTTCTACTCAACTTCAGGTTAACCCCTCCTGTTTCATCCCAACCGATGCCATTCGTCAGAGAGACTCTACAACCTCTAACAAACAGTGTACACCGCCTGTTACAGTATTTGATTCATCCAGCAAAGCTAGATAAGAATATCGCTTCCAAGACAGCTATATACACTGCATTATCTGGGATACGAGACTCACCCATTTTGATAGGACTTGGAATTAAGCCTCTGCCCATCGGTGATACAAGCTGAATTGAATGATGAAAAAGATTAAAAAATTTGATCAAGTTAGTTTGATAGACCGAAACTAATTTGCAGACTGACAATAGCTTGTATTCAGATATAAATTCTCAATAAAGATGAGAATTGCTAAATCCTTCATTTTTGACCTGATCGATCAAGTCAATTTGATCGAGACATTAACATTAATATTCTATTCGAGCTTGAGTTTTTATGAAAGTCAATGAAATTGTTAATGCTGATCAATTATTCACTCGGTATGAGACCGGAGAAAGAAACTTTCAGGAGATTTACTTACATGAAGTCTGTTTAAAATTTTTTGATTTACATCGAATTAATTTACGCGCAGCCCATTTAAATGAAGTTGATTTATCTCGGTCTCGGCTGATTCGATCCAATCTCAATTTTGCTACTTTAGAGCAAGTTTATTTATCTCGTTCTCTTCTAATTGAAGCAACATTAAATCAGGCAAATTTAATCAATGTCAAATTAAATAAAGCAGATTTAAGTGGTGCAAAGCTTGCTGGAATCACCTGCTGTGATACTGACTTGAGTCAAGCTAATTTAATCGGAGCTAGTTTAATCGAAGCCAGTTTTGATCCAAATACTCAATTAAAAGAAGCCAGTTTAATTGGGGCTACTTTAACTCGTTCTAGCCTACAAAATGTTAACTGTTATCAAGCCAACTTCACCCGAGCTATTGTGAATGAAGTAGATTTTCAGGGCGCTAATTTGCAGGAATCTCGTTTAATTCATGCTTATCTAAATCGGAGTAATTTCAAGCAAGCTAATTTAAATTATGCAGATTTAAGTGAGGCCAACTTACAGCAAACACAGCTCTGTTTAGCAGACTTAACGGCAGCTAATTTGAGGGGAGCTAATTTAGCCGGAGCAGATTTAACAAACGCTAATTTGAGGGGGGCTAATCTTAAAAATGTCAATTTATCTCAAGCCAACCTCAGTGGTTTAGTTTTAGATGAAATAGATTTACGGTTTGCCGATTTAACCCATGCCAATTTACGCGGTGCAAATCTCAGCAGAGCGAACTTGGCAGGAGCCAACTTGTTAGAAGCAAATTTGCAAGAAGCAAACTTAACGAGAGCTAACTTACAAGGGGCTGGACTATTATTTAGTCACTTAGCTGGAGCCAATTTAAACGGTGCGAATTTATCTCAAGCTAATTTAATTGGGACTTGTCTCAGCATGACTCATCTCAATCATGTCGTGTTGCAAGGAGCAATTTTGCCAAATGGTGCGACTCATCCTTAACCCAAACTGTGTTACTGTTGCTGATAGAATTGCAGCACTTTTTGAGTATAGGTAGCAAATTCCCCTTGGTTGTATTGGTTTGGATCTCCCGTCATCCACCACGCTGCTGCACGACGCACCGCGATCGCTTCATCATTGCCACTGTTAGGGTACTCTTCTTCAACCACATCCTTCATGACGCAGGCTAAAACTTCACGGGCTTTAGCTTCATTTGCTTCAAATTGAGCAGGTGTCATTTCTTCCCCAATACATAATCTCGACCACCGAGGAATATTATCCGGCTTAATTTGCCAGTCCGTGTAAAGTCCATCATTAGCTGTACCCGTTTGAGGAGCCGCTAAACGCAGGGCCTCAACCAATGCCGGAAGTTTAACCGCTGATGCCTGTGCCAACGCTACAGTCGTCGCCAGGGTAAATGCACTCACCAAACCCCAATTAATTTTCATCGGGTCTCTCCTGATTTGCAAGGGGATAATAAGAAGTGATGTTAACAGATCTTAGATCGATTAAGTGTTATTGACACAGGCTCGATGAAAAACTTCAAGCTGGGTGGGCGCTAGCAATGCGACATAACACAGTACAATAGAAAAGTAGGAAAACTTAATGATTTTCACAACTTGTCGTTAACTTTTAAAGAGGTCACCTTGAGTCAGCAGAAAGACGCGATCGCCCCCCACGGTGGAACTCTCATTAACCGAATTGCCACCCCAGAACATCGGCAGGAATTACTGGAAAAAGCGGATGCTCTCCCCAGAGTTCAGCTTGATCAGCGTGCCCTGTCTGATTTAGAAATGATTGCCATTGGTGGCTTTAGTCCTCTGGTTGGCTTCATGGAACGGGAAGACTACGAAACGGTTGTTACGGATATGCGCCTGAAAAATGGCCTACCGTGGTCTGTCCCCATTACCTTATCTGTGACAGAGGAAGTCGCAACCCCTTTACTCGAAGGCAGTCTAGTTCGCTTAGATGCCCCGGATGGGGAGTTTGTTGGGGTGCTGGAACTGACCCAGAAATACCAGTATGACAAAGAAAAAGAAGCCTGGAATGTTTATCGGACAACGGAAGACAAGCATCCGGGTGTGAAAGTTGTTTACGATCAGGGCGCAATTAACCTGGCTGGGCCAGTTTGGCTACTTGACCGCAAAGCCCATCCTTTGTTTCCCGCTTATCAAATCGATCCGGCGGTTTCAAGAGCCTTATTCTGGGAAAAAGGCTGGAAAACCATAGTCGGATTTCAAACCCGTAACCCGATTCATCGCGCCCACGAATATATTCAAAAGTGCGCCCTCGAAACAGTCGATGGCCTGTTTTTGCATCCCTTAGTCGGAGCAACAAAATCAGACGATATTCCGGCAGATGTGCGGATGCGCTGCTACGAAATTCTGATGGAAAATTATTATCCACAAGATCGGGTAATCTTAGCAATTAATCCAGCCGCCATGCGTTATGCTGGGCCTCGCGAAGCGATTTTCCATGCCCTGGTACGAAAAAATTATGGATGTACTCACTTTATTGTGGGTCGTGACCATGCCGGTGTCGGTGACTATTATGGCACTTATGATGCTCAACATATCTTCGAGGAGTTTGAACCCTCAGAATTGGGTATCACCCCGATGAAGTTTGAACACGCTTTCTATTGCACCGTTACCGGGGGAATGGCAACGAGCAAAACCAGTCCCAGTAAACCTGAACAACGGATTCATTTATCCGGGACTAAAGTTCGGGCGATGTTACGGGAAGGTAAAATGCCCCCTCCAGAATTCTCTCGGCCAGAAGTCGCGTCTGAACTGGCTAGAGCAATGCAAGCCCAAGCCTAAAGCAAAGCTGAATGTCATATTTCTTAGCAACATTGCTGAGAGTACTCAATCAATCACAATCAGATTGAGCTGAATCTCCGTTCCCCCGCCTGTTTAATCATGTCAGGGTGCAGCCGGGGTACGGGGAAATTTAGTATTTTGGGAGTACAGTCTATATCGGAATTGGTACAATGCTAGGAACATGATTCCTTCATCATCAATTATTGCAGAGGTTCAATCATCTGGCCAATCAATTTTCATCCAATCACCTTACAGGGGTCGTAGCTCAGGTGAAGGGCAAATTCAATCATAGAGTTCAGTCAGATTAACAGCAGTCAGAACAAGGGGACGAAGTCAGGGATAGACCCATGGGATTAAAGCGACGAGTATTTCTTAAACAAACCAGTTTGATGTTAGCCGCACTCGGGATGAGTGAAGCGGCATGGTGGCAGTTGAGCGATCGCTATTACCAAGCTCTTGCCCAACCGACACAGCGTAAACTAGCGTTATTAGTCGGGATTAATCAGTATCCCAAAAAAAATAGTAGCTTTGAGCCACTTCAAGGCTGTGTCACAGATGTCGAATTACAAAAAGAATTACTCATTCATCGGTTTGGGTTTCAACCAGCTGATGTTCTTACCTTAACCAACGAACAAGCAACTCGGGGAGCGATTGAATCTGCGTTTCTGTCTCATTTAGTCGAACAAGCCGGAGCAGATGATGTGGTGGTATTTCATTTTAGTGGGTACGGCTGCTACTTACCCCGCGCTAACGCCTCAACGCAAAAGTCTGCCGTCCAACCTGCCTTGGTTCCAGTCGATGGGACTTCATCCCCCCCGGATAACACCCTGATTAACAATCTTTCAGAAGATACACTTTGGTTGTTATTGCGATCGCTACCCACGGCAAATATTATTACAGTTCTCGATACCAGCTACAATTATCCGGGTCAAACCCAACAGGGCATTCTCCGCATTCGCTCCTGTGATGCCTCGACAATTACCCGACTCAGTGATGCCGCCATTGACTCGCAAACTCAACTATTAGAACGTCTCCATCTTTCAGTCGAACAACTGCAACAACGTCGCGCCAATCAATTACCCGGAATGGTATTAACGGCAGCTAAACCCAACCAAATCGCCACAGAAATTACCCATGAAGGCTACAGTGCTGGATTGTTTACCTATGGGCTGACTCAATCGCTCTGGTCAGTGGGGCCGGAAGCGAGCTTTAAAACCTATTTTAGTCAAGTAGCGGGTCAGGTAGAACAAATAATGGGAGCGGCTCAACAACCCCAACTGTATCAGCAGGTGAAGACCGCTAAAGAGGATGGGGATAAACCGGTTCCGATTCAGACTTTAAATCCTCTGATTCTCAACTCACCCCCCGCTGCGGGTATTATTAAACAGGTTGAAGACAATGGCAATGTCAAAGTCATGTTGACGGGATTGTCAGAATCTGTTTTGGAGTGTTATGAACCCAACTCCCTATTAACAATTTTGCCGAATTCAGAAGTGCCAACCCCTGCCTTTCTGCCTCAACTCTTGATTCAATCTCGGACTGGGTTAATGGCAAAAGCAAGCGTGCAGGGTGTGGGCAATGAAGCCGCTCAAATTCCGTTGCTAGAAGCCGGACAGCAGGTCTGTGAAGCCATTCGAGTTTTGCCTGAGCAGATCAATTTAAGAGTGGCGATTGATCCGGGCCTAACTCGCATTGAACGGGTTGATGCCACCAGCGCTTTTTCTGGAATTGCTAATGTTTCAATTGTTAAAAGTGAACATTCAGCCGATTATCTGTTGAGTAAAGTGCGAGATACAACCATTGCCCAAAGCCCAACAGCTTCCCTGCCAGACATTATTCAGGGTCGTTATGGTTTATTTTCCCTCGGACAAGCTCTACTCCCAGATAGCGTCGGGGAAGGGGGAGAAGCGGTAAAAGTAGCTGTACAGCGACTGATTCCCCAACTGAAAACGCGACTAGCTTCTAAGTTACTCCGTTTAACAGTTAATGATGCCTCTACCCTATTGCAAGCCAAAACAACATTGGCTCAGTTGACTCCTCAGTCCCAAGCCATTATCACCCAACAAACCCCTCAACAACCGGCTCTGGGGCAGTTTAGTTTGTTAGGCAATTTGGAACCGGGTCAGAAAAATCCTCAGAAATCTTCCTCAACTCCATCTCAATTACCTGCCAAATCTGTTCAGGGAATGATTACCATTCCAGTGGGGAGCCGCATTCAATACCAATTACAAAATAACGGAGATTTGCCGATTTATTTTATTTGGTTTCGCTTTGATAGCAAGGGACGAGCTTATATTTTTAATCCCGTTCTTAATCCTCAAGCCGATAGTAATGATTCAGAAATTCGCCTTCAACAAAAACGAGTTCCCCCCGGAAAAATTCTCAACTTACCCACGGCAAATCTGTATGATAACTCTGTTTCTGCTGAGATGACAGGTGAACTTTTGTCAGGGCCGCCTGGATTGATCGAGAGCTATTTAATTTTGAGTCATACCCCTTTTTCTCAAACGTTGAAAGTTCTTCAAAAAGACAATCAACTGGGTGAGTCGTCTTCTAAACTAATATTTTTGGAGAATCCTTTATCGGTGGCACAAGCAGTTCTGAAAGACTTGAGTATTGCCAGTCAAGTAGGGGTCGAACGGGCGAGAATCTCGACAGAAGATCTGGCTTTAGATGTCAATGCCTGGGCTGGGTTTAACTTTATTTATCGAGTGGTTTAAAGTCTGTACTTTGATCTCCATACAAAAAACAATATTCAGTTTATAAAGTTTATCAGGATGACTGCCCATCAATCAAAACAGCCAATGCTTGACGGGCGTGTTCTGCCCCTACGGGTTTGCCTTCAATCGTTGCCATCAGACTCGCACCGCCGATTAATAATAAATATTGTTGCGAAAAGGCTTCAGGGTTGCCAACCCCTGCTTCAGTTGCCAGCTTCATAATATGCACCCGAATTGCTTCGCGTAAGTGAACCGAAACGTGATGAGCCGGATGTTCTGCATTGGCTATTTCTAGCACCGCATTAATAAACGGACATCCTCGAAAATCGGGTTGAGCATACCATTGTCCCAAAACATCAAAACTTGCCAAAAGTTTTTCTTTAGGAGTTTTTCCCTGTTGTTCTACAGCTTCCTCAAACCATTGCCACCATTGTTGAGCACGGTAATGCATCACGTCTAAAATGAGCCGATCTTTTGAAGGGAAATGTCTGTAAAATGTACGCTTAGCAACCGCTGAAGCAGCAATCACTTCATTAATGCCGACGTGTTGAATTCCCTTCTGATAAAACAGTTCAGAAGCAGTCGCTAAGATACGTTCGTAAGTTTGACTGGATTTAGAAGTCATCTGAAGTAGACAGAGTTGTCTCCTTTGTAGTAAACTGACAGCAATTCAATGCAATATCGACAATAAATTGATATGGACTTTACGATACATACGATTGAAACAGCACCCCAAGACTCTAAAGCAGCACTGATTCATGCTAAAAAAACCTTTGGCTTTATCCCCAATTTAGAAGGAGTCTGTGCTGAAGCACCCGCATTACTGCAAGGTGGAATGGCATTATGGGATTTGTTTAGTCAGTCTAGTTTTAACGCAATTGAACAGCAAGTTATTTATCTAACTGTTAATTATGAAAATGAATGTAACTATTGTATGGCAGCCCATAGCGGTTTAGCAAAAATTGAGGGAATGTCTCTTGAAGATATTGAAGCACTTCGCACCGGAACACCACTAACCGACCCAAAATTGCAAGCCTTACGTTGTTTTACCCAACAGATGGTTCAAGCACGGGGTTGGGTGAAAGATGCAGAAATTGAAGAATTTATGGCGGAGGGTTACACGAAACAGCAAGTCCTTGAGGTAATTTTGGGAATTGCAGTTAAAGTCATTCATAACTACACGAATCATATTGCTAAAACCCCTCTTGATAAGGTTTTTCAACCTCATGTTTGGTCTAAACCTTAATAGTCTCTGATTCATTCAATTTCTCTCAGTGTTAACTTCTACAATGAGAAATTAATACTTTTTAGACTGAGGATCGAGGGCATCTCTTAAACCATCTCCAATATAGTTAATACAAAGCACCGTTAAAAAAATAGCTAAACCGGGAAATAATGCCATATAGGGTGCTGTTTCTAAGTAATTTTGGGCATCATATAGCATCCGTCCCCAAGTTGGGATATCGGGGGGAAATCCTAACCCTAAAAAGCTTAAAGTAGACTCTGTAATAATAGCATTTCCGACCGCTAATGTTGCTGCTACAATAATCGGACTCAGAACATTTGGCAAGATATGAACCCAAATTAAACGTTGAGGTTTTGCCCCTATTGAACGGGCTGCCATGACAAAATCCTTTTCTCGAGTACTCAAAAAACTTGCCCGCACTAACCGCGCAACGGACATCCAATTGAGTCCGCCTACTACAATGACAATCAGTAAAAAAATTCCGACTTCTGGCCCAGCTAAGGCTTTCATTGGTTCTCGAAACAGATAGATAATTAACAGGAGTAAAGGCAGTTGAGGTAGGGAAATAAATAAATCAGTCAGCCGCATTAATAACCCGTCTAAAATACCGCCATAAAAGCCAGAGATCGCCCCCACTAATGTGCCTAAAATAATCGCTACAACCATAGCAGCAATGCCTACCGTTAAGGAAATTCGTCCGCCAAATAAGATTCGGGCTAATTGATCTTGTCCTAAATCATTCGTGCCTAAAGGATGTTGAAAGTTAGGAGAAGATAGACTATTACTAAAGTCAATTTTATCGAAGGGGGCTGTATAAATTAACGGCCCTATTATAACAGTTAGGGTAATTACAGTTAAAATGATTGTTGCGATGACGGCTAGTTTATCTCGACGAAACTGTTGCCAAGTGAGGGATAAAAGTGAACGAGATTTTTGATGGGATTGATTATTTTGTAATGAAGTGTTTGTAGACATAGAATTTAGCTTATTTATATTGAACGCGGGGATCTAAAATACCATATAGTACATCTGCCACTAAGTTAAAAATCACCACTAAAATAGCATAAGTAAATGTAATTGCCATCACCACAGGTGTATCGCTACGATAAATTGATTCGACTAGTAATGCACCTATTCCTGGAATGCGAAAGATTTGTTCGGTAATCAGTGCCCCAGTGAATAAACTGGGAATATCTAAAGCAATTAAGGTGACAACCGGAATTAAAGCATTGCGGAGAATATGCTGAATAATTACAGTTAATTGAGAGAGTCCTTTGGCATAAGCGGTGCGTACATAATCTTGATTGAGTTGTTCTAATACAGAAGAACGAATAAATCGCATTAATACGGCGGTTTGAAATAAGACGAGAACACTAATTGGCATGATCGATTGTTTGATTTGTTCCAGGAATGTTTGCAAATTGGTGACTTGTAATGTGCTATTGTAAATAAAGGGAAACCAACTTAATTTAACACTGAAAATAATAATAAAGACTAAGCCGGTAAAAAAAGGAGGCAAAGAAAACCCTAAAAAGGTGAATGTTGTTGCAATTTGATCTAAAATAGAATAGCGTTTTATTGCAGATAAAATTCCGATAGGGAAAGCCATCAACAAAGCTATAATATAGGCAGTTCCGGCAATCCATAAGGTTGTGGGTAAGCGTTGAGCAATCAGTTGATTAACTGGACTGCGGCTTGTAAAAGAATATCCCATATCCCCTTGCAAAAAAGCCCAAAACCACTTAAGATATCGAATCGGAATCGGTTGATCTAAACCCAATGAACGGCGAATATTTTCCCGAACTTCTGCGGTAATTGAAGGGTTTGTAGCAAATTCTCCCATGGGATCGCCAGGGGCTAATGCTAATATCAGAAAGATCACCATACTAATGGCAATGAGTGTAGGAATAGCCGTGAGAATACGCTTTAAAATATATTGATTCATTTCCGTTTAAAAATACTAAAATTGACAGATTGAAGCGGGTTCAATTGGACAATTTTCATTTTCTATTGGGTTATCTTGTAAACCCAAGTAAGATAAATTTTCTAGACTAGAAAGTGATTCAATATTTTTAATTTGATTATTCCACAGGTTGAGTTCTGTGAGTAAAGTGAGTTCGGCTAAGGGTTCAACCTCTGTAATTTGATTATCCCCTAGATACAAAACAGTCAAACTGGTGAGATTTGATAAAGGTTTAACTTCTGTAATTTGATTCTTGTCGAGTCCCAATAAAGTTAAATTAATCAATTTAGATAAAGGCTTTAAATCACTAATTTTATTATTAATTAAATTTAGATCTTCTGTTAAATTAGTCAGATTTGACAAAGCTTCAATATTGCTAATTTGATTATTTCTTAAATTTAAAACTTGTAATTTAGTTAAAGATGCAAGGGGTTTAATCTCAGCTATTTGGTTATCACTCAAAGATAATTTATTGAGATTAGTTAAACTCGATAGAGAACTTAAGTCATTAATTTGATTGCCGTCTAAGCTAAGTTGATTTAAATTAGATAAATTTGCAATCGGAGTTAAATCATTAATTTGATTTTCCCGTAACCCCAGATGGGTAAGACTGGTTAAATTTGAGAGTATATTTAAATTATCAACATCGTTGCGACTGATATTCAATTTAGTTAAATTCACTAAGTCAGCTAGAGGAGTCAGATCCCGAATTTGATTATCATTGAGGCTGAGGTTAGTTAAATTATCTAAGCTTGCTAAGGGATTAATTTGAATAACTTGGTTATTATCTAAGCTGAGTTCCTCCAGACGGGTCAGGGTTACTAAAGAATTAATATCTTTAATTTGGTTGTCATGAAGAATGAGAACCCTCAAACTGGTTAAAGACTCTAAGGGAGTAATATCCTCCACTAAATTATTACTCAGATTCAACCGTGTCAGTTGAGTAAAACTCGATAAAGGGGTTAAATTACTAATTTGATTATTACTTAAATCTAACTCTGTTAAATTGGGCAAAGCCACCAGGGGTGTAATTTCCTGAATTTCGCTGCGGCTCAAATCCAGTTGAGTCAGGTTTGAAAGTGTATCTGCGGCTAATAAACAATCTGTTACCCCGGCTTGTTGTAGTAGAATTTCGACTGTTTTCTGAGTCTCTAAAATCAGATTATCCTTATTCAAACACCAGTCTGTAAAAGTACGATAATCTTTCTGAGATAAAGGAGGCCGAGACGGTTCTAACGGGGGAGGTTCGGAGGTGGGGGGGTCAGAGTCCGGGAGTAAAGATTGAAGTTGTCGAAACCGTTCTTGAATTTCAGCACAACCACTGAGTCCAGAACAAACAATCAACATTATCCAGAGTAGAAGTGAGAGTTTAACGGGGTGTGGCTTATACATGATTATAAGTATTCATTATCAGTTATTTATTATCGACTATACTCGCGATCGCGTTATCGACACTACGGCTACAAATTTAGAGGAGTAATAACCAATAAATAACAGTTAATAACAAAAATTTTCCCATCCCAGGGTGAAGTCGAGGGCAGTGGTGAGTTGATGCTCACCACTGCCCCATTAGATTTTAAAGATGTTTGCTAATTTTTCAGATTTTCTAGTCCTTCAACCACTTTAGCCGATTCAATTCGATCGCCTGCTTGAATCCCATCGATCACCTCCATGCCTTCAGTGACGTAGCCAAAGACCGCATAGTTGCCATCGAGAAAAGGTAGATCGGCTAAGGCAAAATAGAACTGAGAAGAAGCAGAATCCGGTAAACGAGAACGGGCCATTGCCACTGCACCGCGAGTGTGCTGCAAAGCCGGTTTTTTCACAATGCCTTGAGCATCAAAAGTTTGACTATAAATCGGAACTGATGCACCTTGGGGTTGAATTTCTAAGGGAATATACCGCTCTTCACCCGTAGCTGGATCGGTATATCCTCCGGTTCCCAGACGACCCATGGGCACTTTCGGATCTTTACTTTGAGGGTCACCCCCCTGAACCACAAAAGGCTGCGGCTGGCGGACAACACGGTGAAAGGCAATGCCATCATACACCCCTTGATTCACTAGCTCGACAAAATTACCGGCTGTAATGGGGGCTTTCGTGCCGTCAACTTCAATCGTAATAGCAGAGCCATTGACCTGTATGACAACGGTTGCTGTGCCCTCTAATCGAGGTAAATTACGGGTCTCGATGTTACTGCTGAGGTTAACGGGCGCAACGGCAACTTCACTGGAGGAATTGGCGTTTGATGAGGTCGTTGTACCACATCCCCCCAGCCATAATGTCGCGATCAAAAACAGGAATATGAATCCCTGTCGAATATTTACTTGCTTCATCTGATTCCTCCCGTGGAGACTCCCGCCATAGCGCCAGCTTGGCGGTGGGAGGAAACGGAACAGATTGAGGGGTAAGCCTACGGCAGGCTGCGCCAACGATGCCCCGAAAATCTGTAAATATTTTAGGTTCTGTTGAGACAGAAAGCTAAAGATGAGACAGTGAGGGGGTTTGTACATAATATTCAGGTTGAATGTGCTAAAATGTAAAAGTGGTTGAATCAAATGCTGTAAATGACCGAACGCGCCTACAAATATAGGTTTTACCCAACTGCCGAACAAGAGAATCTCTTGCGTCGGACTATGGGTTGCATTCGACTGGTTTACAATAAAGCGCTATCGGCTCGTACTGAAGGATGGTATCAGCGACAGGAAAGAATTGGTTACAATCAAACTTCCTCGATGCTTACTGCTTGGAAAAAAGAAGAAGAAGAACTTTCTTTTCTCAACGAGGTTAGTTGCGTTCCACTTCAGCAAACGTTGCGCCATTTGAGCAAAGCATTTGAAAACTTCTGGGCAAAACGAGCCAAATACCCCAACTTTAAGAAGAAATGATCGGGGGGCAATGCGGAATTTACCCGTTCTGCTTTTAAGTGGAAAGATGGAAAACTCTGGCTTGCTAAGTCCAAAGAGCCATTGAATATTGTTTGGTCGAGATTTTTGCCTCAAGGTGTTAGTCCGTCTACAGTTACAGTCAAACTTGAACCTTCGGGCAGATGGTTTGTCTGTTTGTTGGTAGATGAGATAACTGTTCGACCATTGCCTCCAACTGATAAAAAAGTTGGAATTGATGTCGGTATCTCTAGTCTGCTGTGTACCAGTGATGGAGAGCATATTGCCAACCCAAAGCATTTTAATCGGCTGCATAAAAAGCTTAAACGCGCTCAAAAGGAACTGAGTCGGAAAACAATCATGCTCGAAAAACCGATATAAGGCGCGACTCAAAGTAGCTCGAATACACGCTCTTATCAAAGATGCCCGTACCGATTTTCTGCACAAGCTGACACTCCGCTTGGTCAGAGAAAATAGCTTGATAGCTATTGAAGACTTGGCGGTTAGAAATATGGTCAAAAACCATAAGCTGGTTCGTAATATTAGCGATGCTGCTTGGTCGGAGATGTTTCGCCAGCTTGAGTATAAGTGTCAATGGTACGGGCGAACATTGGTCAAAATTGACCGCTTTTTTCCGTCGAGTAAACGATGTTACCATTGTGGGTTTGTAATGGATAAGTTGCCTCTCGATGTTCGCAGTTGGGACTGTCCTAGCTGCGGTACAGAAAGCATCGATAGAGATATCAATGCTGGGAAAAATATTTTGGCTGCGGGACTCGCAGTGACTGTCTGTGGAGCGGACATAAGACCTAATAGACATAGTTCTAAAGGGCAGTTGCGAAAAACTTCCAATCGAAGAAGGAAACAGAAACCTAAATCGTGAGGTTTGGGAATCCCTCGCTATAGCGCGTTAGCGTTTAGCGGGGGAGGATGTCAAAAGTGGATTTTAAAGTCCTTCCAATGGTACTTGTAGAAACTTTGCCAGAGCGGCACCCTGATTTTCGAGATCGGACAAGGGTATTGGTTGACCGACACGAGTTAAAGGAATTTCTCGTCGATCTTTCAGTTTGAGATAAAGTGCCCGACGAGGATTTAAACCTTCTTTGAGATCAACTCGAATGGATTGTACATCTTCGGTGGAACAAGTAAACTCAACCCGGCGGTTTTTGCCCGGTAAACCCCAACGAAGAATATTAATTTTTTCTGTATTTTTGTTGAACTCATTGTAGCCCCCCCCTAAGTCCCACAAAATAATCAACCAAAGGTACAACGAAAGCAGGATAGCAGCTCCGCCGTACAGTCCCATGACTAAACCTTGGGGTAAAAAAACAAGCTGAGTCGGATCGGCAAAGGGTAAAAGGTTAATTCTCAGATAACTGGAAATTCCCGAGAGTAAAAAGCCTGTACCCCCCAATAAAATCACCGTTGCCCATAAGTAGTTACTCGGGCGGCGTGCCCCTAAAATTTTATTGTGAATGACGAGATTAGCTGTCTGACTAGTTTGTGCGCTCATAAATTTTTGTTTTTGAAAGCCAAGACCTTTGCAAATATTGTTAACTGTAATATATAGTTATGTTAACTTGCTTAAAAAGCATAGTCTCTTAGTAACCCGAGAGGATCGTTCTGAAATGACTATAGCAGTCGAGCGCCCCCAGTCTCAGAGAGGATGGTTTGATACCGTCGATGACTGGCTCAAGCGCGACCGTTTTGTATTCGTCGGGTGGTCAGGTTTACTCCTATTTCCTTGTGCCTACTTGGCATTAGGAGGC
>CAYNXM010000191.1:0-34366 GCA_964401105.1 uncultured Lyngbya sp.
GCTTCTTTTTCATCGGTTGTTAGTCGTCCTTTCCATCCGGAGTATCCCACAAAGCTACCCATGACAAAAATTACAATTCCCATCATCACCGGATGTCCCCAATGAGTAATGGGTTCGGGGATTCCCATGCTGCGAAATTGACTAGCAATCGGTTCTAACAGTTCACTTAAATTCATGATTTAGGTATTGTCTTAAATCTACGTTGTATATCAGTCGTGACGTTGCATGGAACGTCACGACACGCCCGTAAGGAGTATAAACCCAGGGGCGACGATCATAAATTCTACTACTGATTACTCAATGGGTACCCTACTCCCTAGGCTCGAATCACAAATTATTGATTTGACTTTCCGGAACAGCATTCTCAGATGGTCTAATTTTAGAACCATAAGTTCTTGCCCAAACTTTTGTTAATTCAGCCCCAAATAGGAAAATTTGAGCCGAGTAAAACACCCACATGAGAAAAATCACCAGAGACCCGGCTGCCCCATAAGCTGAACCGACACTACTGTTACCCAGATACAAACTAATTCCCGCTTTACCGAGGGTAAATAATACGGCAGTAATGACTGAACCGACCACTACATCTTTCCATGCAATTTCTACATCGGGTAAAACCCGGTAAACTTGACCAAATAATAGAGTCATTAAAATCACAGAAATGAGATTATCTGCCAGTGACCAAACGATACTCGGAACAGATAAATATTGTTCCAGTAAGCGGTCCACTCCCGCTAAAACCGCACTCAAAATCAAAGATAACAGCAAAATTAAGCCAATTCCCATCACCATTAAAATTGACAAAATCCGAGTTTTAACAAAGCCTTTAACGCCTTGACCCGGTTTAACTGCAACATCCCAAATCATGTTTAAGGCTTGTTTGAGTTGAACCACAACGGTCGTCGCACCAAAAATAACAGTTAAAGTTGCAATAACTGTTGCGATGATGTTAGAACTGGGCTTAAACTGGTTCTGAATCACGACTCGAACAGAGTTGGCTGCATCAGCACCAATTAACCCTTCCATCTGTTCAATGACTTCTTGTCTGGCAACGCTTTCCCCGACAATAAACCCTAAAACAGCAATGACAATAATCACTATCGGGGCAACGGAGAACACCATATAATAAGCCAGAGCAGCCGCCAGGATGGGTACTTTATCCTGTTGCCATTCTTTCACTGCTTGTTTGAGTAGTTTCCAGATTTTTTTAAGATTCACGGGTTTTGATTGTCTAGCCCAATAGCTGAGAATAGGGGTTCGGGTTCTGAGCTAGCCTTGCTTAAGTGAACGGGAATTTCAATCACAAATTCTGCCCCGTTTCCCACAGAAGAATGACAGCTCAGGTGTCCCTTGTGTTTTTGTACCACAATCTGGTAGCTTGTCAACAAGCCTAACCCCTGCCCCCCACCGACCGGCTTTGTGGTAAAAAATGGATCAAATAAACGGGGTTGAATGGCTTCTGGGATTCCCACTCCATTGTCTTTGATGCGAATAGTAATCTTTTCTGTTGATGGGTGTGCCGTAGAAATCCAAAGGGTAGGAATATAATCTGTTAATTGAGTTTGGCGGTGTTGCTGCTCTAGGGCATCAATGGCATTACTTAAAATATTATAAAAGACTTGATTCATTTGACTGGCATAACAAGTCACTAAAGGTATTTTTTGATAATCTTTAATAATTTTAATTTTTGGAGATTGATTATCTCCTAAGGTTCGATGTTGTAGAAATAATAATGTACTCTCGAGTCCTTGATGTAAATCTACAGTTTTAATATCGGACTCGTCTAAGCGAGAAAAAATTTTCAGGGCTAAAATAATAGTCCTTATTCGATCTACTCCATTTTTCATTGACCCCATTACTTTTTTGATATCTGTCACCACAAAATCTAGGTCAATTTCTTGAATTAATTCCTGAATATTTTGATGAGGGGTAGGATATTCTTTTTGATATAAAAAAATCAGACTCAATAAGTTCTGAATATAGTCATGAGCATAACTGATATTACCAGAGATAAAACTGACAGGGTTATTGATTTCATGAGCAATTCCAGCCACAAGCTGAGCTAAACTTGCCATTTTTTCTTTTTGAATCAGTTGAGCTTGTACCATGCGTAACTCACCCAGTGCAGTTTGAAGCTGCTGATTTTGATCTTGAAGTTGTTTTTGAAGCTGTTGAATGGTCAGTTGATTTTGAATCCGAACAATCACTTCTTCAAATTCAAATGGTTTTATAATGTAATCAATTCCACCGACTTGAAATGCTTTAACTTTTTCACACACGTCGTCAAATGCACTTAAAAAAATGACAGGCACATGAGCTGTTTCTGGATCTTGCTTGAGTTTTTGACACACTTCATAGCCACTCATTCCCGGCATATTGATATCCAATAAAATCAGATCGGGAATCATGGCGCTAGTGGCTGTTAATGCCATTTTACCATTAATGGCTTGGCGTACGTTATAGCCCCGATCCATCATCATCGTAGATAACAATCGCAAGTTAGCGGGTGTATCATCAACAATGAGAATATCGGCTTTTGGTGAACTCAATTCCAGATCATTCATGAGGATTATCATCAAAATTTATCAAGTCTAACCACTTCGGTTTTTCCGTCACTAGCATGATGGCTTTTTCCGGTGGAAGTGGCTCAGAAAAGTAATAGCCTTGCCCTAAATTACAGTCTAAGCTACGGAGTTGAGTTAATTGCTGTTGTGTTTCAATTCCTTCAGCAATGACACTCATATTCATGGTTTGAGCAATCCCAAGAATGACAGACACCAGTTTCAAGTTTTCCGGTGTTCCGTCAAGATGTTTAACGAAAGATTGATCGATCTTTAAGGTATCGACTGGAAAAGAATGTAGATAACTCAAAGAGGAATAACCTGTGCCAAAATCATCGATTCCCAGTTGAATCTGACGTTGTCGAAGTTGTTGTAAAATCTCTGCCGCTGTGGTGGGATTATCCATAATAGCGTCTTCTGTGATTTCTAACTTCAGACAGCGAGGATGAATCTGAGTTTGATCTAAAACTTGCTCAATTTGCTCAACTAAATCTAATTGGGCAAACTGCCGAGTTGACAAGTTGACACTCATGAATAGAGAGCTTTGTAGCCCTAGTTGTTGTTGCCAAACCTGCAATTGAGTGCAAGCTTGCTTCAAAACCCAATGACTGATCTGAGTCATCAAACCAGTTTCTTCGGCAATTGGAATAAATGATTCCGGACTAATCAAGCCTCGTGTTGGATGATACCACCGAACTAGAGCTTCAAATCCTTCAATGTTTCCCGTTTTCAGGCAAATAATCGGTTGATAGTGAACGACGAGCTGCTGAGCGTGGACGGCGCGATGTAATTCAGATTCTAACTCTAAGGCGTTGACTACCGCAAGATGCAGGGTTCGATCAAAGATATGATAACATCCTCGACCATTGGCTTTGGCTTGATACAGGGCTGTATCAGCATCTCTCAACAAATATTCGGGATCTTTGTAGTCCTGACTCGATAAAGCAATCCCAATGCTGGCATTAATGAAAACTTCGTATTGATTCAGTTTAAATGGTTGAGACAACATTTCTAAAATTTCATCAGCCTTCTGCACAGCTTCCTCAATCCCCATGAGTTGAGGCAGTAGCACTGCAAATTCATCTCCCCCCAGTCGCGCTAAGGTATAATGGGGCTGCATTAATTGCTCAAGCCGCTGACTCAAAGCAATCAGCAGTTCATCTCCCACCAAGTGTCCTAAGGAGTCATTTACCACTTTAAAGCGATCGCAGTCAATAAACAAAACCGCTAATTGCTTCGGGGATATTTGGTCAATCAGGGCGGTATCGAGTTGTTGCCGAAATTGAATGCGGTTGGGGAGTCCGGTTAATGCATCATGAAACGCCATCTGTTGTAGTTGAACGTTAGCCATTTCAAGTTCTTTTTGGCGTTGACGCACCCGTTGTTCTAATTCTTCATTCAGTTGCCACAGTTTCTGTTCAGCGGTTCTCAGGGCCAACTGATTGTTAATCCGGACAAAAATTTCTTCGTACTCGAAGGGCTTGGTAATATAGTCCGATCCCCCTACTGTAAAACCTTTGACCTTATCGTTGACATCATTCAAAGCGCTCAAGAAAATCACCGGAATTTGTGCCGTTTTTTGATTCTGTTTGAGATGAGTGCAGACTTCATAACCAGTGATATCCGGCATCATTACATCTAATAGGATTAAATCTGGGGGTGCGGTGCGAATTGCAGTCAGAGCCATTTGTCCGTTAATGGCTTTGCGAACTTCGTATCCTTGCTCGCTCAACAAATTGGAAAGCAGACGTAGATTCACTGGTGTATCATCAACCACCAAGATATCGGCTTTAGATGAATGCGGTTGAAGCTGAATCATAATCGGTTGAATTATTAGTGAGGAAGATTTTGTCTTTAGTCTAGCCTTCAATTCATTTTGATGATTTGATCGAAAGCAACTTAAATGCTTATCGAGATCACAATCATTGGTTTAACCTTAGACCTGAATCAAATCAATTGACTAAATTGACGATGAATTATCAAACATATGATCTAGTTTGTTTTAATTTTACAGAGTTTATTCAAGTTTGAATTGAGCTAGCACAGGAGAGTAGAGGAAGTTTTAATCGGCTTGAAATCAAAGAAATGGAATCATATTGCTCTATTCTGACTTACGATCATTTTTTTCTATTTTAGCAAGTGCTAAACACAGCTCGTTTTTCTAATGAACTTTATGTATTTTCCCTGAGATTTTAAAATAAGAATATATTTTAATTATTATTTAATAATTAAATCTACTGAAATCCGTCTTGTTAGTGATGAGTCTAACTTGTCAAATTTACGGACACCCGATCAACCTACTTTAACGCCTAGCTCAATTATTGATTGAGAAAATTGATATAATTTAAATTAAGTTTGTTGAAAGAAAGTTCAAAATTTTCACCAAAGAGGTAGCGTCTGCTCCTGAGTTGTAGCTATATCCTCTGAGCCCCGGAGTACAAACCTAACCCATTGAAACAAAATAGTACCATGGCCTAGGATCAAAGCCGTCTCTTTAGGCAAAGTTATGCCAAAATTTCGGTAAAGTTTTTCAGCCTAACCCGGTGTTTTTCTAAAAATGTATAACAGTTGTGAGTGAATCCGGCTCAACTCCAAAACCCTTACATTGAGGAGTCAGGTTTGTGCATCAATCATCTTCCCAAGCTACCTAAAAAGCTGTGTGATAATAATGATGAGAGCGTTGTCCCAGCCTCTCTTTTAGGATGACTTTTGATGATAACTCACCCGCCAAAACGAGGAGAATATGTTGACCAGTGAATCTACTACTATTGCTAATTTGCTTGAAGAACTCGATCGGCTTTGTCAGCAAATGGCAATCGGCCAACTCATTCTAAGCAGCCAAGCTCGAGAAGGACAACTTCATCTATTTTATGGTCGATTACTCTATGCAACAGGAGACTTTCATCGGGTTAGGCGTTGGCAAAGAGCAATTCAGAAATATACTCCCCACTGGCAGCCTAAAACCCAGTCTCTGTCTGTTAATCTCAACAAGCCTTGGGAGTATCAGTTACTCTATACTGGAGTCGAGACACAAAGGCTGAGTCTGACTCAGGCTAAATCTATTATTCAGATTGTAGCTTTAGAACTACTGTTTTCTCTCGGTCGTTACAGTGATGCTACAATCCATTGGGAACCCCACGATGATAGCAATTCAGAACTTTCATTGGGTTTAGCGTTATCATTGCGGGAGTTAGCCGCAGTCGTCACCAAAGCCGAGCAGTTAGGTCAAAGATGGCATGATGCTGGGTTTGAGAATTTAAGTCCAAATCTTACCCCAGTTTACAAAAAAGCAATTAGCCCAACGGCTCTATCAGGTTGGGGTAAATATCTCAATGGCAAATATACCCTTTGGGATATTTCAGCCCGGACTCGCAAGTCAATTGTCAGTGTCACTAAAATGCTTTTACCGTTGGTCAAAAAGGGATTAGTTCAGTTTCGTAATCTTAAAGATCTACCCAATCCTGTTCTTCCTGAAACTCAGATCCCCTCTGATTTACCCCAACCGAATAAAGGACTGATTGTTTGTATTGATGATAGCCCAACACTGGCTCAGGTGTTAGAAAAAATTGTTCAGTCAGCCGGTTACACAATTATTGGAATTCAAGATCCGGTGTTGGCGTTAGCCAAAGTTGCAGAATATAAACCCGATTTAATTTTTTTAGATTTAGTCATGCCGAATGCAAATGGCTATACAGTTTGTCAATTTTTAAAAAATGCGCCTGTTTTTAAAAATACTCCTGTTGTGATTCTCACGAGTCGAGATAATGTGATTGATCGCAGTCGAGCTAAACTGGTTGGGGCTTCAGATTTTCTAGTTAAACCCCCTAAACCCAAAGAAACTTTAGCAATTATCCAAAAGTACTTATCTGCTAAAACAGATACTTAGAGGAGTATTAATTTATCATAAAATATCACAGTAAATCTCGATCAAAATTTTTAAAATAGCAAGTTTTCACTCGGTTTTTAGATGACCTATATTTTTAGGAAACCTATGATAAGATTAAGTTAACAAAACACACATTACACCATTTAAGAAAGGTTCAATGATACAATTCCAAAATTTGAGGTCAAAATGGTTAGTATTTTAATTGTAGAAGATAGTGCAACAGAAGCAAGTTTATTGGTAGATTGTCTACAGAAGTCTGGCTTTGATGTAATTAATGTCAATACAGCAGAAGCAGCTAAAGCAATTTTAACTCAGAGAATTTTTGATGCTATTATAATGGATGTTGTTTTGCCGGGGCAAAGTGGTTTTGGTTTATGCCGAGAGTTAAAAAGTCAAGAAAAAACAGCAAATATTCCGATTATTATCTGCTCGAATAAGTCTGAAAAAATTGATAAAAATTGGGGCTTAAAACAAGGGGCTTCCGCTTATGTGACCAAACCGATTAATGTAGACGAGATTGTAAACACTGTCAAAGATGTTGTACAGGCTATCAAATAGTCTGTATCGTAAAGTATTACTCAGCAGTCATCACACGCCCTTAACTGTTGCTTGAGTTGGACTGCACGCTGGGTAATCCCCGGCCAGTTCTGTTGCTGCATGAGAGATTTGAGAAATAAATCTCCTGACAGCCCAACTGCCACTGCTCCAGCGTTGATAAAATCTTTGGCATTATTTAAAGTTACACCGCCTGTGGGAATTAGAGGGATTTGACCCAGGGGAGCACTCAAACTTTTAATATAGTTTATACCCCCTACTGCTGAGATGGGGTAGACTTTGACGGCAGTCGCCCCCGCTTGCCATGCCGTAACAATTTCTGTGGGAGATAAGGCACCGGGAATTATCGCAATATTGGCAGTTTTTGCCGCTTGAATCATCTCTACATTCGTATGGGGTGAAAACAAGAATTGAGCGCCAGAGGCAATGGCTTGGTGAATGTGGTTGATGTTCAGTAATGTGCCTGCACCGATGTGACAATCAGGTAAATCAGAACGCAGTTGAGTGATTAATTCAGTAGGGCGATTGCTATTCCAGGTAATTTCAATCCAGTCAATCCCGCCTTTTGCAACCGCATAAGCCATTTTTCGCCCAATCTCTAGTTTCTCACAACGGATGACGGCGATCGCACCGGATTGCTGTAATTGCTGTAAGGTGATTTGAGAATGATGTTGAATATGATTACTGTCTTCGGTCATTTCTTCTTCACTTTACTTCTGCCTAATTATATAATTATCGTGATATCGCAAAGTGATATTGTATAGAGTTGAATTAAATTAATAAACTACCCACCTTATATTAATAATAAAGTTAAGTAGAGTGATTTCTAATCTAAAAATGAGCTAAAACAATAAAAAATTATACCTCTGATTTGTAATAATCATCAGGTTGAATTTCTCCAATCAAATGAGGATCTGTGTTAATACAACCGCTTTGTTTGACAAACTGACACACTCGTGCAGCTAATTTAGCCCGGGTTCCAGCTTTTCCTGAAGAAAATAAAACCCGATCTCCTTCTGGCGCTTTAGTAATTTCAACACCACAAACGGGGCAAGTTTGAGTTTCTGATTCTGTCATAATCTTTGACTTCATTCATTTATAATCTGAGGAGATTTTATTATTTTATCATTTTATCGTCAACTCCATCCCGAGAGAATGAAATTTATCTTAAAATAAGTCATTAAAAATTTAAATATTGTTAAAATTGAAGCCACTCCTGAAGTGTTTTATAAATTTTAACCAGACCCCGAATATGGGATTTTGAAGAACGTCCATATAAAAAATCATAAAGACTCATCTGATAATTATCTTGAACGGCTAAATCTAACCATAAATTATTAAATGCGTCTCCAGTAATATAGTCTGGAATTGTTTGTTGATATTCCGGTAAACTATCCAAACAAGTATTAAAAAAGTTTTTACGTCCCCGATATTTAAGATATTGTAAACGGGGTTTAAATGCTGTTGGATTTTGTAAGACTGTATGAATGGTATCGGCTAAAGATTCGGGTTCAAACTGAGCATACAATCCCGCCGCTTCGGGGAAAATATCATCTTTTCCTCTAGCATATTGATTGAATTCTCGAAAACATATGACTGGAACGTTACAACTCATTGCTTCACATAAACTGCGATTTTTTCCCTCAATTAAAGACCCTAAAATATATACCTTTGCTCGTGAATAATAACTCGAAATTTCTTGATAATAATCTACGGCGGGAATGAGATTGATATAATCAAACGGATTACCTAGAATAGATTCTATTTTTTGCCATTCTATTTTCTGAGGAGATGGTAAATTATTAATGTTTTGAGGATTAAAGCTGTTGTTTCCCATAATCCAAGTCATCATAATTTTATGCTCTGGATATTTTTGACGATAAACTTTTAACGCTTCAGCAATCATCGGCATATTCTTTTCTTCCGATAATCGGGAAACACAAAGAAGATCAATATCTTTTTGAGCAACAGCTTGAGGTGCAATCACATATTCATTTAAAAAGTCAGAATTATAGCAAGGAATTAACACTTTATTAGCCCGATCGGGATGCATACGGCGAAACCAGGCTATTCGTTGAGGATTATCATAAACACAAGAATAGACATCAGCCGTTTTAGATCTGGGGTGAGAACACCACATAGAATAAGCTTGAGAAAAAAAATATTGAGATAGTTGGGGCAAAACTTTATTTAATAAATCCACAGATTCACTATAATAAAATCCTTTAATTAACTTGCCTTCATACTTCAGAGGCGGCAATACGACATAAAAACTAACAGTATTAAATCGATGGCTATCTGTCTGATCAATTTCGTATGTATAAGCATCTAAATCAGCATAAATTTCTTCAATGGGTTTACTAATTTTTGGATTACTAATATACTGTCGATGAATTTCGTAATTTCCCTGTGCCATACAGATCTCAACGCTAACTAACTTAATATTAAACCGTTTCTCAGCTCATACTCAGCTTGATCCGATTCAATTTAAAAATGTTGTCAGTTATCTAAAATCTTGAATTAGTGCAACTCCCATCCCCCGCTTCTTCTGGTCAACAAGATTCAAACCTAGACTGCATTCTAGTGATTATCCCCGTATTGAATGAAGCTGCAACTCTAGCAAATGTGATTCATCAACTGCAACGACTGGGTTTAACTCACATTCGTGTGGTGGATAACGGCAGTGATGATAACAGCGTTGCCATTGCCCAAACCGCAGGCGCAGAGGTGATTTTAGAACCCATTGCCGGCTATGGTCGGGCTTGCTGGCGAGGGTTGCAACATCTGCCGCTAAGGGTTGAATGGATTTTGTTTTGTGATGGAGATGGCAGTGATGATTTAACTGAATTACCTCAGTTTTTTGAGGCAATGTCAAAGGCGGATTTTATCTTAGGAAATCGTCGGGCCACGGCTATGGGTCGGTCTGCCATGACCCCGGTGCAAAACTTTGGCAATGGTTTAGCCACTCAATTAATTCATTGGGGTTGGGGGTATCGTTATCACGATCTGGGGCCATTACGATTGATTCGTCGATCGGCTTTAGAAGCAATTGAAATGCAAGATCGGGGATTTGGTTGGACGGTAGAAATGCAGGCGCGGGCGGTTGAATTAGGCTTAACAATTCGTGAAATTCCTGTTAATTATCGTCGTCGTCAAGGGGGTCGATCTAAAATTTCTGGAACATTATCCGGGAGTTTACAAGCCGGAACTATTATTCTGATGACTTTGGGGAAATTATATGGAAAAAGCAAGTCTCAATTTCTGTTAAAAAGCCTTAGTTCTTTGCTTCTATTACTCGGTTGCTTATGGATCATGCCTCATGGTGATTTTCGTTATCCTGATAACTTTCAACCCTTTTGTATCGGTGTTAGTTTGATGGGGTTAGGATATATTCTCAGTTGGAAAATTCAAGAAATTAACGGGGTTTGGTTTTGGGCGATCGCGTTATTATCTCGACTGTTTTTATTACCGATGTATCCGGGTGATGATATTTGGCGTTATTTGTGGGAGGGACGGATTCAAAACTTAGGATTTAGCCCTTATCATTTCCCCCCCAATGCAACAGAATTAATACCCTATAGAACAGTTTGGTGGTCACAAATTAACCATCTCGATACTTCAGCCATTTATCCCCCTTTTACTCAACTGGGATTTCGATTATTAGCCACATTTTCGGCTTCAGTTTTACTGTTTAAACTGGCGTTTGTGATCGCAGACTTAATCACCTGTTGGCTACTTTATCGTCGGTTTAACTATACTCAAACCTTAACTTATGCATGGAATCCACTGATTTTATATTCCTTTGCCGGAGCGGCTCATTATGATAGTTGGTTTATTTTACCCTTAGTTGCGGCTTGGTTAACTTATGATAAAAAACGTTGGAGTTGGAGTGCTGTTTTCCTCGGAATTAGTATTGCAGTCAAATGGATCTCTTTACCAATTTTAGGCTTAATCGCTTGGTTTAAACTTCCTCGATGGAAAACCAGTCTCAGTATAATAATCATTGGGATTTTACCCTTATTATTGAGTGCTATTCCGTTTTGTTCTGCCACAGAATGCCCTTTAATTCCGACAACTTCTACCTTTGTTTCTCATGGACGGAGTGCTGAATTTATTCCGTATATTGTCAAACAATTTTGGCAGTTTTCTACTCAAAGCAATTCTATCTATATAATTCCATTAATCTGTGTATTGCTTTGGATAATAATTCGCTATCGTCCACAAAAATCATTTAATCAATCAGATGCGTTTTTACAAAGTTCACAAACATACTTCATTGCCCTTTTAGCGATTTCTCCCATTATTCATGCCTGGTATTTTACTTGGTTTATTCCTTTTGCCGTAGCCACTCGTAATTTAGGAATTCGTCTAGTCAGCTTATCTGCATTTGTTTATTTTGTTTTACCTTATCGTCAAGGATTAGGACATTTAAACTGGAATTTAACCGATGTAGAACGATTACTGTTATGGTTACCTTTTGTTGTGGGTATTATCATCACTATATTGCAATCTCAGATCAAATTGTCAACATTTAAATCAAAGTAGTTTATTTAAGGAAAAAAGATGATTAAATTTATTACCTTCCTCTCCGTTTTAGTCCTAGCTGCAAGCTGTTCAAATAGTACAGAATTTAACTTTGAAAGCACTAATAGCGATCAAACACAGTCCTCTGTAGCTTCAGCAGAATCAACCGATTTTAGTTATGATAATTACGCTCAAATTTTAACTCAATATGTAAACGATCAAGGAAAAGTTGATTATCAGTCTTTAAAACAAAACCGTCAACCGTTAGATAGTTTTCATGACTCTATTGCGACTTTGTCTCCTCAGGTTTATCAAGGTTGGACTGAGGATGAACAAATTGCTTTTTGGGTTAATATCTATAATTCCTTAACTTTAGAAGCTATTATTAACAACTATCCCACCGAGAGTATTAAAGATATTCCGGGAGTGTGGAAAAGGCTCAAATTTGAAGTCATGGGAGAAGAATTAACATTAGATCAAATTGAACATGAAATTCTGCGTAAACAATTTGATGAACCCCGGATTCACATGGGTTTAGTGTGTGCTTCTATTGGTTGTCCACTGTTACGGCAAGAACCCTTTACCGCAAATAAACTCGACCAACAATTGAATGAGCAAACCCTGGAGTTTTTAGCTTTAGATCGTAACTTTAAAATTAATAAAGATGAAAATAAAGTATATCTATCCTCCATTTTTAAGTGGTTTGGCGAAGATTTTGAATCTAAACATGGGGCTGAAAATCAATATACAGGTAAGGAAAAGGAACGGGCTGTTTTGAATTTTATTAATCAATATTTAGAGAGTCAAAATCAAACTTATTTAACTCAAGGAGATTATCAAATTAGTTATTTAAATTATGATTGGTCATTGAATGATGTCAAATCGAATTGATACCATTTCTCTATGATATTGTACTGAATGAAACCCCCCAGCGTCCCCCCTTGGTAAGGGGGGATTGAGGGGGGTAGAAACACAGGCTGGTAGAGATGGGGACAGTAGAGGATTTATTAGTAGCAACATCACGCATAAATCGAATTGAGAATAAACCCTCAAGATGATAAGATTGTAGTCTTTGACAGGAGGAGGGAAAAGAATGCTGACAAAATTTAAAGCAGACTATCAACAGTTTGCTATTCGCCAAGGAGAAAAGTTAGTTAGGGGTTTAGAAGGACTCATTGGCCGTTTTTCTTTGGTGGGTGACTCAGCATTTTTTGAACCTCAACAGTTTGAATGGGTCAGCAATTTAGAAGAAAATTGGCAAACTATTCGCCAAGAATTGGATGGTTTACTGGAAAGTTTAAATACAATTCCTAATTTTCAGGATATCTCGAAAGAACAATATAGTATTACTCAAGATAACCGCTGGAAAACTTATTTCTTTTATGCTTATGGACTGAAAGCTGAAAATAATTGTAACCGTTGCCCTCAAACGACGCAGTTAATTGAACAAATTCCCGGAATGAAGACTGCGTTTTTCTCTATTTTATTACCTCATAAACACATTCCTGAACATTGCGGCCCCTATAAAGGGGTTCTTCGTTATCATCTGGCTTTAAAAGTGCCTCAGGAGGCGAATAAATGCGGGATAAAGGTTGGGGGTGAAACACGTCATTGGCAAGACGGTAAAAGCTTAATTTTTGATGATACATTTCCCCATCAAGCTTGGAATGATACTGAAGAAATTCGGGTTGTGCTGTTTTTAGATTTTGTTAGACCGATGCAGTTTCCGGTTTCTTTATTGAATCAATTGATGATTCAACTAATTGCTTGGTCTCCCTATGTACAAAGTGCAAAAGCAAATTTTGAGCAGTGGGAAAAGAAAGTTTAGAGGTATTAATAATACACTTATTATTTGACTTCAGCAATGGATATCGGAATTTTAATAATAAACTCAGTACCTTTTTCCGGGGCAGAATAACACTCTATTTTACCATGATGCTTATCCACAATAATTTTGTAACTAATGGATAATCCTAGTCCCGTTCCTTTTCCCACGGGTTTTGTTGTAAAAAAAGGATCAAATAGTTTTGCACGAATCTTTTCTCGTATTTCTAAGCCATTATTTGCAATACCAATTTTGATCCAATTATTATCTAATTGTTGAGTTGAAATTTTAATTTGAGGAGACTGATTTTTACTTTCTTCTAATGCATCAATGGCATTATTAATAATATTCATAAAGACTTGATTAAGCTGACTCGGATAACAGTCAACTTTTGGTAAATGACCATATTCTTTAATCACTTGAATTTCGGGATGACCGGGTTTATCTCTCAAGCGATTTTGTAAAATTAATAATGTACTATCAATTCCTTCATGTAAATCAACGGCTTTAACTTCTGATTCATCCAAGCGAGAAAAATTACGTAAGGATTTTACAATATCCCGAATTCGTTCTGCTCCTATTTTCATCGAGTCTAATAATTTAGGAAAATCGGAAGCCAGAAATTTAATATCTAATTCATCAAGATATTCTGTAATTTCAAGAGTGGGATTAGGATAGTAAGTTTCATAGAGTTCAACTAACTCTAATAAACTCTGGGTATAATCCATAGCGGGGCGAACATTTCCATAAATAAAACTGACTGGATTATTAATTTCATGAGCTATACCTGCCACCATTTGTCCTAAGCTTGACATTTTTTCAGCCTGAATTAACTGAGTTTGTGTCTGCTGGAGTTCTTGAACAATTTTTTCAAGTTCTAAATTTTGGTGTTTGAGTTGTGCTTCAGATTGTCGTAAAGCCGCTTCTGCTTGTTTACGCTCACTAATATCCTGAAAGATTGCAGTATAAAAACAATGGTGACTCAGCTTCACTTCTGTGACAGTTGCTTCGAGGGCAAACTTATAGCCATTGCTTCGACATCCAATTAACTGATGCCGTCCTGTTTTTAATAATTCAGATAATAATGATGTTTCGGCTCGTATAGAATCGGTATTCCACTCTAAAAGTTGTTCAATTGACAGCCCCATTAACTCCTCTAAAGAATAACCAAACATCTCCACCGCCGCCGGATTTGCCAGATTAATTTTAAGTTGATCTTTGTTAAACGTAACAATCCCATTAATCGCGGTTGTAATAATTGCTTCTGTGCGTGTAGTCGCTTCTTCTAAGGCTGCCATCACTTGATTGTAGCGTTCTGCAATTCCCCCGACTTCTGTAAACGGTTCAACAGGGACTCGCAGACTTAAATCTTTAGTTTTTGCTTGTTGCTCCATCACTTGAAACAACTCAAACATTTCTGTTTTGGCTTGATGTTCTGAAACATTTAAACCCATTTGCTCATCTTCGATAGAGACTCTCAAGGGAAATTTTTTATTGATTAAAAATAGGATAATATAAGTGGTGGCAAAAGCCCATTCAAAAGCCACTAAAATTCCGAGGAGTTGTACCCCAATTTGACCATATCGGTCTAAACCAGTTCCGAGTAAATCCAGTTGACCAAACAATCCCACTGCTAACGTACCCCAAGCCCCTGCCCCGCCATGAACGGCGACTGCACCCACTGCATCGTCAATTTGCCACTGTTGTAAAACCTTTTCAACTAATATCATGACTGCGGCACCTGTACCCCCAATCACCACTGCAATGGGAGCATTAACAGCATGACAACCCGCACAAATGGCAACTAACCCCGCTAAAGAACCATTAATCAGAATTTCGACTCGGGGTGCTTTGTCTCGCTTCCAAGTTAATGCCCCGGCTGTCAGCATTCCTGCCCCCCCAGAGAGGATGGTGTTAACCATAATCAAGGGAACTTTATCATTTAAAGTCAGGGTACTGCCACCATTGAAACCCAGCCAGCCAAACCAGAGGAGAAACATTCCTAAGACTGAAAGCTGCAAGTTAGAACTATTAATTTTATAGGAAGATTGAGCCGGGGAAAAACGACCCCAACGGGGGCCAATAATCAGTAAGGCAGCCAGAGACACCCATGCACCAATACTGTGAACCACCGTCGAACCGGCAAAGTCAACAAATCCTAAACGTCCGAGTTGACCAATAAATATTCCTGTTTCTATCCCGTTCCATGCCCAGTGACCAAAAATCGGGTAAATTATGCTAGAAACAAAACAAACAATGAGTAAGTAGGCGCTGAATTTGATGCGTTCTGCAACCGCTCCTGAGACAATAGTAATGGCTGTACTGCAAAACATGGCTTTAAACAGGAAAATAGCAGCCAGATTAGAGGTATCGAGATTGAGGAAAAAGTGATTGATGCCAATCCAGCCTTTGTAAGAAGTTCCAGACATCAAGCCATAGCCCACAGCCCAAAACAGCAGAATAGAAACCCCAAAATCGGAGAGGTTTTTTGCAGCGACATTAATGCTATTTTTAGAACGGGTAAGTCCGGATTCTAAACACATAAATCCGGCTTGCATGATAAAGACCAAGCAGGAGCACAATAGTAGCCATAAGGTGTCAATCATGACAGCAAGGATGAGATTTAAAAGAGAACTGAATATCCAGTAGATATTCACCCACTACAGCTCAAGTACAGTTAATAAAACCGAACTATCATTGAGTTTTAGTCAGAGTACAGTATTATCTCAATACTAGAGAGAATCAGTACCTCCAGGAAAAAAGAAAAGAGGGTTTATGTTAATTAATTCAAAAGTTATATTGACTTAAACCCAACATAACATATTTCTTTTTTATACCATATATGATAGATTCTATCCCCTGGGAAAGGTAAATAGATTGAATTAAGAGTGAAGCGGGGGGAATGAAGTAGAGACATTACCGATTAATATCTCTACCCATAATCTTAGTAAGCGCGAGCAAAAATAACTTGTTGTTTTGTGGGTTTACCCGTGTAGAAACATTTTCCTTCTGTATTAGATTGTTCTAAGGGAATACAGCGGCCTGTGGTTTTCGTTTCCTCTTGGATTTGCTCCTCATCTTCTGGCGTTCCAGCAAAATAAACGCGATAAAATCCGGGTTTTTCTTCAATGCTATTTTTTAATTCTTCATAGGTGGAAATATCGTAAGTGTTTTCGGTTTTAAATGCTTTTGCTTTGTCAAATAAATTTTGATGAATTTCTTCTAACAAAGCCGGAATTTTGGTTTCTAATTCAGTTTGATCCACAATAATCTTTTCCCCCGTATCTCGACGCACCAGTACCGCTTTTTCATTTTTTAAATCCCTCGGCCCAATTTCTAACCGAAGCGGAATACCTTTGAGTTCCCAATCATTAAATTTAAATCCAGGACTGAGATTTTCCCGACTATCCACTTTAAAAGAAAATTGACCTAAGGCTTTAAACTGTTGCTGAAGTTGTTCAAATTTAGCTAAAACTCCTGCTTTTTCTGCCTGTTTGCGATAGATAGGAACACCAATTACTTGTAGGGGTGCAATTCGAGGTGGACACACAAAACCTTGATCGTCTGAATGTACCATAATTAAAGTACCAATTAACCGGGTGGTAATCCCCCAACTGGTGGCAAACGGATATTCTTGAGTCCCTTCAGCCGATAAATAAGTGACATCAAACGCTTTAGAAAAAGTGGTGCCTAAATTATGACTGGTTCCCACTTGAATAGCGCGTTTATCCTGAGTCATGGTTTCAATTGTATAGGTATGTTCAGCCCCCGGAAATTTCTCGTTTTCCGTCTTGCGACCCGCCCATACAGGAATGGCTAAATAATCTTCTACAAATGTGCGATAAACTTGCAACATTTGCATCGCTTCGGCTTCTGCTTCTTCCGGTGTAGCGTGGGCAGTATGTCCTTCTTGCCAGAGGAATTCTGTGGTTCTTAAAAACGGTCTTGTTCTGAGTTCCCAGCGACAAACATTTACCCATTGATTGAGTAATAAAGGTAAATCTCGATAACTTTGAATCCACTTGCGATAGGTTGACCAA
Source organism: uncultured Lyngbya sp. (assembly GCA_964401105.1). GTDB lineage: Bacteria > Cyanobacteriota > Cyanobacteriia > Cyanobacteriales > Microcoleaceae > JAAURB01. Next base: position 17,392 of record CAYNXM010000191.1, read on the forward strand.
ATAATGGTTTCACTGGTTGGACGAACCACTAAAGGTTCCCCTAATTCTGCTTCAGGATCAACCTGTATTTGTCCTTCATTGGTCGTGGTTAAACGGTGATGAGTCACGACCGCACATTCTTTGGCAAACCCAGAAACGTGTTTGGCTTCTTTAGAGAAATAACTCACCGGAATAAATAGAGGAAAATAAGCATTTGTATGTCCAGTTTCTTTGAACATTTTATCTAAGGTTTGCTGCATATTTTCCCAAATTGCAAACCCTTCGGGGCGAATGACCATGCAACCTCGAACACCCGATTCTTCGGCTAAACTAGCACGATCTACAATATCTAAATACCAGCGAGAATAGTCTTGCTCACGAGGAGTAATTTTCAGTAAATCTGCTTTCTCTTTTGCCATTATTCCTTGATCCTATTTACCCAATCTTAACTTGAAGAATTAACAGCTTGAATAGAGTTTCATTCTGCTGCAATTGAATTTAAGGATATCATAAAAAGGGAGTCAGTAGAGACCTTGGGCAAACTAATAACAAAGGCACAGCATAGCCGTGCCACAACAAAGATTGAATCACAACAATTTTTATGTTTTTAAGACTCTTTCGGCGCTGTCAATACATCCCAGGCTGCTTGGGCCGCTTTGGAAATGCGATCGCCAAAATCAGCAATTTCTTTAACCATGCCTTCCAAGTTCTGTTTGGCATCGGTTTCAAACTGGTCAATTGAATTTTCTAGTTGATCTTTATCAATTAACCGAAATTGTTCAATGGTTTGCCTAGCATTGCGGACTGCATTAATATAAGCCTCTTCCGTAAAATCTTCGGCGGCTTGGAGTTCGGCCTGAACCATTTTGTTAATGGCAGCCATCAATTCTTCTGTTTCCTGCTTCATTTCCTCCGGTTTAGATTTGGTTTCCGGCACAATTTCAGTCGTAGATTGTTCGACAATTGCCGATTCTTTGGGAACTTGAGGTTCATTCATTTTATTTCCTCCAATTGAGTGTTACCGATCGCTGTAATGCTTTTTTACCAATTTTAGCAGGGCAGCGTATTTCAGCCCCCCGTCTAATTACTGCGTTAATGCCTCCACAAGTGCAAATCCTTAACCTTCCCTTTACCTTTATTTGTTATGGAAACGCTATCCTCAATAGTATTCGTCTGAATCAATAACAAAATTTACACCAAATATGGTTTTTCCTATGCCTTTGAAGGTTTCTTCTAATGTATTAACCCGGTTATCTGCTGTGGTATTAGGTATAAGTCTGGCGGCCTGTGGTGGCGGTACAGAAACGGCAACCGATACAGTCGATACAACAGCGACGGATGGGGCTTCCTCTGGTGCAGCGGTTGATTTAGTTTTAAATGAACAAGTTAACCTCGTTGGGGCGGGTGCATCGTTTCCTGCACCGCTTTATCAACGCTGGTTTCAAGATGTTAGCACAGGCACTCAGAATTTACAGGTAGACTATCAGTCTGTGGGAAGTGGTGCAGGTATTGAACGGTTTAGCCAAGGTTTGGTAGACTTTGGGGCGAGCGATGTGGCGATGAAAGATGAAGAAATTGCAGCCATTGAAAGAGGGGTTTATTTACTACCGATGACGGCAGGCAGTATTGTCCTGGCTTATAATGTGCCGGATGTGGGTGAGTTGAAGCTATCTCGGGAAGTGTATGTCGATATTTTGCTGGGCAATATCACCAATTGGAATGATGAGAGAATTGCGTTTGATAACCCGGATGTGGCTTTACCGGATTTACCGATTACTGTAGTCTACCGTTCAGATGGCAGTGGAACGACTGGAGTCTTTACTAAGCATTTAAGCGCCATTAGTGACGAGTGGAACAGTAGCGTTGGAGAAGGAAAAACGGTACAATGGCCGGTGGGAGTGGGTGCACCCAAGAATGACGGGGTAACGGCTCAAATTCAGCAAACCCCAGGGGCAATTGGTTATGTTGAATTTGGTTTTGCTAATAGTGCCGGCTTATCCATGGCAGCCTTACAAAATCAATCCGGTAACTTTATTACCCCCACTGCCGAAGCAGCCTCTGCGACCCTCGATGCGGTGGTTTTACCCGAAAATCTGCGGGAATTTATTACCGATCCCCAAGGTGAGCAATCTTACCCTGTTGTCACCTACACTTGGTTACTCACCTACCAAAGTTATGATGACCCGGAAAAAGCAAGAGCTTTAGAAGCAACGATTGAATATGCTTTAACAGAAGGTCAGAATATTAGTGGAGAATTGGGTTATATTCCTTTACCTCCCAGTGTGGTTCAAAAAGTGGCTGCACAGGCTGACCAAATTAGCCCAGACTATCAAATTAATGTTCCGTAGTCTATCACTTTAAGGTTAGAAATGCAAGATTGAATATTTTTAATTTTGCATTTTTAACAAACAATAAAATCTGTTTTTTTAATCATACAAGTATGGTCGTACCCACCCAAGATTTTAGCAAGGGAATTCCTCAGTCTCGTTCAAATACTGAGCGCAAAATCGACAGTGTTTTTATTGGGCTAACAAAAATCTTAGCCTGGGGAATTGTCGCCGTTTTAGTGATCATGGCGCTACCCATTGCGTTTCAAGCCTTTGAAGCATTTAAAGAATTTGGGATTGGATTTTTATTTAATAGCGCCTGGGATCCCGTTAATAGTAATTATGGCGCGTTCCCAATGATTTATGGAACATTAGTCAGTTCCTTGATTGCCTTATTAATTGCAGTGCCTTTGGGTTTAGGAACCGCGATTTTCCTGAGTGAGGATTTCTTACCGCCATTTATTAGTACGATTTTATCATTTCTGGTTTCACTATTGGCTGCTATTCCCAGTGTAGTTTATGGATTATGGGGCATTTTTGTTCTGATTCCGTTTCTACGACCGATTCAAATGTTTGTTTATAAAACCTTGGGCTGGATACCTTTATTTAGCACACCCCCGGCTGGGCCGGGAATGTTTCCCGCTGGGGTAATCTTAGCAATTATGATTCTCCCCATTATTACAGCGATCGCCCGGGATTCGCTAGCCAGTTTACCCCCGGAATTACGACAGGCTTCCCTCGGTTTAGGGGCAAGTCGTTGGGTCACCATTTTTCGGGTATTAATTCCAGCCGCATTTTCCGGTATTGTTGGCGGCATTATGTTAGGCCTGGGTCGGGCAATGGGAGAAACCATGGCAGCGACAATGATTATCGGCAACTCCACTCGGTTAAACTTTTCTCTATTTGCCCCAGCCAATACCATCGCTTCCTTGATGGCAAACCAATTTGCCGAAGCCTCTGGGTTACAAGTTTCTGCCTTAATGTATGCCGGATTAGTCTTGTTTTTCCTCACCCTATTGGTGAATATACTCGCCCAATGGATTGTCAGTCAAGTTCAAGCCCAATATCAGTAATTTGCTTATTATTCATCCATTATGCCCAATGCTATTCAATCTCCGGGACAATCCGGCACTCAAAGTTTAGTTCGCAATCGCAGCCGTCCTCGTGAACTGTTTAACATCATTATGACAGGGATTTCAGGATTTTGTATTGCCATTACCCTGATCCCCTTGTTTGCTGTTTTAATTTATGTCTTAATTAAAGGGGCTGCCCGACTGAATCTAAATTTATTTACACAGTTACCCCCAGCAGCGGGTCAAACCACAGGAGGGATTGCCAGCGCTATTTTGGGTACGATTATGGTCGTGGCGATCGCTACCTTAATTGCCGTGCCATTTGGCGTTTTAGCCGCTATCTTTCTGGCTGAATTTGGATCGGGCAAAGCAGCCAATTGGATTCGTTTTGCCACCAATGTTTTAAGTGGAGTTCCCTCCATTATTGCTGGAATTTTTGCCTATAGCTTAATTGTATTGACAACGGGTCAATTTTCTGTATTGGCTGGGGCGATCGCTTTATCGGTGTTGATGTTACCCACTATTGTCCGGACAACGGATGAAGCCTTGCAAATTGTTCCCCAAGAAATTCGTTGGGCTTCAGTGGGGTTGGGGGCTTCCAACTATCAAACCGTCTTACAAGTGGTACTTCCGGCTGCATTACCGGCGATTTTAACCGGGGTCACCTTAGCGGTTGCTAGGGCGGCTGGAGAAACTGCCCCACTGTTATTTACGGTGGTTTATACCAATAGCTGGCCACGGTCTCCTATTGCCCCCACTTTACCCTCCTTAGCTTATTTAGTCTATGAGTTTGCCCGAGGTTTTGACAAAGTTCTCCAAGAATACGCTTGGGCAGCTTCTTTGGTGTTGGTGTTGCTGGTTTTGATTGCCAGTATTATTGCCCGTTGGGCAACTCGACAGAAGAAATTTTAATCGGTTCAGAATAAACTCAATTTTACTGTTTTTTATCTACTCTCAAAAAAAGAGATCAAACCAATGATTGATTCTGGTATTCAAACAACAAAACAAACAGAAACGGTGTTAACGGCAGCCAATCTAGATGTTTTTTATGGCAATTTCAAAGCGGTTCGCGGGGTTTCTTTAGAAATTCCTAAAAATCAAGTCACTGCATTTATTGGGCCGTCCGGTTGCGGCAAAAGTACCATTTTGCGATGCTTTAATCGTTTAAATGATTTAATCCCAATTTTTAAATTAGATGGGGCAGTTTATTATCATGGCAAAAACCTTTATGACCCCGATGTTGACCCGGTAGAAGTACGACGACGTATTGGCATGGTATTCCAAAAACCCAATCCTTTCCCCAAGTCGATTTATGATAATATCGCCTACGGCCTGCGCGTTAATGGCATGGCGAAATCAAAAGCCGAGATGGATGAAATTGTAGAGCGATCGCTCAAACAAGCGGTATTATGGGATGAAGTCAAGGATAAATTAGGCGAGAGTGGGTTTGCCCTCTCTGGCGGTCAGCAACAACGCTTATGTATTGCCCGGACTATTGCGGTTAACCCCGATGTTGTCCTGATGGATGAACCTTGCGCCTCTCTTGACCCGATTTCAACTCTAGCAATCGAGGATTTAATCCACGAACTCAAGCAAGAGTATACAATTATTATCGTGACTCATAATATGCAACAGGCGACGCGGGTTGCTGATATGACGGCTTTTTATAACGCCAAGGCAGCAGATGGAGGAAAACGCTTCGGGTATTTAGTCGAGTTTGATGAGACTCAAACCATCTTCCAAAATCCGGCCGAAGAAGCAACACAACAATATGTCAGTGGTCGTTTTGGCTAGGCTGAAACATAATATAGCAGTCAGGAATGATGCTTGATTAAATATTTCATCGGGAAATTTGAGTCAACATTTTTAGAAAGGGATAGAAATAAATAGCAGTGAGTTACTGCCAAAGCAATGAATCACTGCTGTAATTATTAACAATTTAGTCAATCTAGTCGATGATCCCGGTCATCTTTTAGAGCAATTGAACATAGAGTTTTCCATGCATTTACAGTGTGCTCAACCTAATAAAGTGGTGCATTTGGCATAATGATTTCCCATTAATAAATTGATGAATTTCTTAAAAAGGTTTTTGACCTCTAAAATTTCCGGGAGTAACATAGCGACACACTAAGCGATACTTTCCATCACTGCCATCGACACCAGCACATCCGACCTGTGTCGTATTTTTCCAGACAATTTGAGTATAGTGTCCGACATCAGCCCAATTTCCAGTAGAGCTAACATTAGGAAAAGCGCCATACTTAAAATATTTTTTTTCACTTCCCCAAGAGTCCACCATTTGAGTAAAAGAAAACTGATGTGAAGTCCCCATCCATAAATTTTCTCCTTGACCCGAAGTTTGACTATGTTTAAATGCTTTATTTCGTGACAGATGCTTTGCCCATTGTTCTGCTTGTGCTGCTAATTGATTAGACCAACGCAGCGGCGGAACACCAACTTCTGAACGGTATTTATTGTGAGCATTAAGGATTTCTTGTGCCATTGATGCTGAAGCAGGCGCTGGGAAAGCAGCAGTTGTGATAGCCAAGGTTACACCGACAAAAGCACAAAATCGAGTGAGTTTGTTATTGATCAAATTCTTAGACAGAGTAGACATTTTTTTTCTTTGAAAGATAGAGTGAATCGGAACATTAGCATGAACTGATTTGTCAACAGTTTTGTTTGTTCCTAATATCAATAGTATCTGGGTAAACTAGAACTTATAATGAACTAAATTTAGCTCTCAAATATTCACTATTTTTAGGGATAGCTAATATTTTCATTCACCAATACCTATCAATAAGAAATAGTGAGTAACTGCTGAAACAATTACTCACTGCTGTAATTATTTACAATTGGCAAGAAGTCTATCCGTAAGATTGCATGCGATCGCAATAGAGATTCTCGCCCATACTCACGCCCAACATCTCGCAAAAACGTCTGTAAAAACCCACTCGGTCTATGACTTTGTTATTGGTCGGTATGCTACATTCGAGACCGCCGTTGATGATGTTGATCGTCATGCCAAAACCTGGTGTGCGCCCTTTGTTGGCATCATCAGGGGAAGCAGTCCAACCGCCACTGATGACCGCGTGACAAGACGGTTTAGGAGGTTGAGGAGTCATCCAAAACCACAAGGCGGTAGAAAATGCGATCGCCCCATTGGACTTGACTTGGTCAGGGTTAGCCAGCAGATCTATGCCTAAAGCTTGACCCGCCGCGCCATAGTTGTAGTTCCACGACAACTGCATTGGGCCACGACCGTGATAGGTACGACCCGGTACACAGGGATAGGTGATATTGCTGCCATCGCAGTATTGGGTACAGCCGCCATTCTCACAGCCCACCTCTTCGATGTAGTATAAGCCCCAAGCATAAGGTCCCCCAGGTGCTGTCGGCCAGCCTCCTGTCGTCTCGTGGGCAATGTTAGCCAAAAACGCAGCCGCTTCGCGTTGGCGTTGTGTGTTAGATCCTTCGTTGCAGAAGTTTGGGTATCTCTGGATTGCTGTTACCAAACTGTCATAGGCGTACAAACTATTACGGTTTGGGAATATTGCTTCGTAGGTTTGGCGCGATACAATATCGCTGAAACGATTACCGCCCCCATTTCCATTCCCATTTCCATTCCCATTTTCATTCGGAAGGCAAATTTCATCACCGGGCTGCAATCTTCTTGCGTCTTCTTCTGTTAAAGCAGTGCAATTGGGTGTAGTAATTTTCCGCCAAAGATTACCATCACCTAACTCTCGCTGGGCTATCAGAAAAAGGGTATCTCCTGATTGAACAATATATGATTTTCCGCATGAACAAGACATAAATGACCTCCAAAAAATATGAAATTACAAAATGACTGTGACAGGCTTTCTACCAAGATCAAGGGCTTCTGCAATGGTATCGACAAGGATATCAATCTTACCGGGTAAAATTGCTGTACCAGTATCTAAAGCTGCCGCAGGAACTTGTCTGCCATCCCACAAAACCAAAGTAAAATTTGTATGCAATGGAATTTGAGATGGGGAGACTGCACACTGTACAGCCGGAACATTTTCACCAGGGCATCGGGGTGCTAATTGACCGGCAACTGCGGCACGTAATGTGACTCCAAATACGCCAGTGGCGGGGAAATGGCATCCGACATTCTCGCTGGCGTAAAATGTCGCTTCTAAGTTGATTTGTTTACCAGGTTGTGGAGAGGGAGTAGACCCATTAGGAAGGCAAATTTCATCACCAGGCTGCAATCTTCTTGCGTCTTCTTCTGTAAAAGCAGTGCAATTGGGTGTAGTAATTTCCCGCCAACGATTACCATCACCTAACTCTCGCTGGGAAATTAGAAAGAGGGTATCTCCTGATTGAACAATATATGATTTTCCGCATGAACAAGACATAAACAATCTCCCAAAATTAAAGGACTGAACAATAGGTTTAGGGAACAGATTGAAAGATATTTGAGCTTTTTTTTTACTCTATTTTGCTTTCCTAATATAAATTTTATCTAGATTAAATTGGTTTGCTAATGAACTTTATTTAGGCTTTAATACAATCAAAAACTAAGATTTTTTAGGTGAAACATATTTGATAAAAAATTGAGAGAAAGAAGCAGCAGTGAGTCGCTGCCGAAGCAATTGATCGCTGCTGCAAAAATTAACACAAAATTAGATTAATCTAATGACTGGATAGCACTATATTTATTTAGGTGCTGCAAAAACTTGCGTCCAGTAATGCTTATAGTTAATATTACCCGTATCGTTAGCTAAGTAATAGTAACCTACACCAATCTCTCGTGCTTTTGGATTAAGAATATTGCGACGATGGCCAGAGCTATTCATCCATCCTTGGACAGCTTTTTCAGGGGTAGGGCCACCTGCATAAATATTTTCGGCACAGAATGACCAACGATAGCCCTCAGCAGTAATGCGATCGCTCATTTTAGAACGATCGCGACCCGTATGAGAGAAAAAGTCACCCTTAGCCATACTGTGACTATGTTTTTGTGCCGCAGCAGCCAAACGACTATTGAATCTTAGGGGTGGTAAACCACTTTTTTTGCGTTCAAAATTAGTGAGTTGGACAACTCGATTGATAAATTCTTGACTCATGATAAAGACCTCAAAAAAGTAACAAAATTTAGAGGACAGAAGATTAATTCATTTAACTAAGCTTCTGTTCTGTTAACGGCTACAATTGCTTGAAAATTGTTAAGCCGGAAGGGTCAGGACTTGACCGGATTGTAAGCTTTCAGATGAAAGATTGCCATTGAGTGACTATCTGTGAAATGAGAATTACACGTACATAAACCAAATATTATGTTGGTCACTTTTTGGGAAATAAATCTCATCAGTTTGTGGCTCAATAAAGCGGATTTTTTTATCATCATTAATCATCCAGTTGATGGCATGAGGCTGAGGAAGATGTCCCCAGACAATTCCGAAACAAAAAGGAGCTTTAATTTTCTCAGAAGCATAAGCAGATTTCGCTAAATGTGCTTTTATAACTAGGGCAAAGTCATCACAATCAAAACGCTATTTAACCCACAGGTTACGATCAATATTTGACCATTTGATAACATCCTGGGCATAGTTTACAGATGGACATAAGTATGTTTTGTCTGGACTATGAAATTTATAACTATTTCCTAGTTTGCCTCCGAGTTGCTGCTTGACGATATTGTGAACTTCTTGGCTATAAATGTAGTTTGACATGATTTTAATTCCTTTTACGAAAGTTGTCATTCAATCAATTGAGAAGTGATGTATTCAGATTTAGTTAAACTTTGTTGTTACATCTATCTCTGATTGAATTGAAAGAGACCTAAGCTTTTTGGACTAACTCTTTCGTTGTTTATTAATATCAAGAGTATCTGTAAAGTTCGGGATTGCTAATGAACTAATTTTAGGTTTACATCAAATCAATAATCGATTATTTTTAGAGAGCAATGATATTTTTTAAACTGTATTAAATTCAATAATAAAAAATATATTTAATTCTCAACCCAGAGAGATAAGCAGCAGTGAGCCGCTGCAAAAGCAGTTCATCAATGCTGCAAATATTCATAGATAATTAGATTGATATAATTACTGATCCTCACCTAATCTATTTAATATTCTATTTAACTAGAATAAACGACATTTTTTTTTTCTTGAGTCGGATGATTGATCTTGCTTGAGTTTTTGTATGTATTTTTTATTAGCCTCATCGTCAACAATCCATTGTTCTGTTGTGTCGTCCTTGCTTCCTTTATATATTGTCTTTTCCCAAAAACAAGCTGACTTAATTTGAGAGTTGTCTCGTCCGTTTTCAGTGTTGATCAGGATAGTCCCTTTGAGGTTAGCACCTTTAAGGTTAGCACCTTTGAGGTTGGCACCTTTGAGGTTAGCACCTTTGAGATTAGCATTTGCAAGGTTAGCATTTGCGAGGTTAGTACCTTTGAGATTAGCATTCGCAAGGTTAGCACCTTTAAGGTTAGTCCCGTTAAGTTTAAAACCTTGTAAGGAAAAACCTTCTTTATGTAACCGTTCTATTGCTACTTTTACAACACCCGAGCTATCCTTATCAGCATTATTAATAATAGCCCAAGTCTCAAAAATTTTATTTTCCCATTGTTCTTCTCGTCCCGTCCACCAACTCACTAAGCTAAAAATTAGGGTGAGACTAGCCAGTAAATTAATAACATCAAAGAAGGCAGTACTTTTAAGAAGAAAAGCAAGATCCTCTAGTAAATTCTCTACTTTGGTTGTTTCCCACCAGAGTGCTAAACGTCTGATCGAACTTTTGGACTTTTTAAGATTCTGTAGTAATTTTTTCAATTGTACATACATTGATTTAAACTTCCGTGAATAAGAAAACGAGGGATGTATTTCAAAAATCCCTGTCTAAAATCCGTCAGGGGGCGATACGCGATCTACGGCACGCTATAGAAGACCGCAAGGCGCGCGCCAACGCGATCGCCGAATTTAACAGAGAATGGGGATAAGCGATCGCCGACTTGCTAATCTAAAAAAGAAAAGCTGACGAGGATATTAACTGAAGTTAATGTTGCTACCAGTCCTCTAATTATCAATCCAAGACTTCGCCAGAATACACCATCCATCACTGTCACCGTCCACAGTCCAACGGGCGTTGATCAGACTGTAAGAATATTTCAACATCTTCCCATTGGTGGAGGGATAAGTGCCACTGGCATGATCGAGCTCTCCCCAAGGATCGTTAACCAGCCAATATCCTCCCCCTGGTGCATTTTTGTCGTCTTCATAACCAATGATGATGATCCAGTGGCCATCACCCGCAGGGCTAGAAGCAGAGCCATGGTGAAGAATACCCACGGGGACAGGAATGCCTTTGTTAAGATACTCTTTGAGAGTATTATTATTGGCGTTTTCAACAAAATTAGCAGTCACTCCAAAGTGTCGCAGAGTTTCAATTTGAACCAAAGATTCAGTAGTATCTCCCCGTTGGAAAACTTCACGCACGTAATCATCATCACCCTTGATGAGTCCTGGTCGGAGAAAATCTAACAGCATCGCACAAGCAGAAGAAAAACAAGTGCGATCAGCATCAGTATAGTTATCATGCTGAGAAAAGTAGGTGACATCTAAACTCATTCGAGCGGACGAACGAGTAATTATTCGAGTAGGAGAAGAACGGTAAGTTTTAACCCAGTCTGCATCGTTATTATAAAAGTCATCGGGCAAAGATGAAGCGATTTTCAGGAAAGCATTACGATGATTGGGATTGTTACTATCATAATACTTAACAAAATCAAGCATTTTTTGCTCAGAAAATCTGGTATTGTTAGTTGTCATGTCAGGAAATCTCGTATTGTTTATGCAGTGAGAAATAACACATTACTTTGGATTCAGGTCACTCAGTTGATTCAGAATATAGTGAATTGATGTCTTGGTAGTTGATGCTTATTGCCTGGCTTTGAAAATAGAGTTTACCTGAATATTAGTCTTGACTCATGGCTAAGTATTTTGTTGCTGTCTGATACAATAGTATCTAGAGAAACAGGGTTTGCTAATGAACTAGATTTAGCTATCAAAAGAGTCCAAAATTTATTATTTTTAGCTCAACTAACAACGCTGTTCCTGTCTCCAAACTCTGGGAGTCTTGTTATGATGATTGCGAAACTGTGAGTAAAAATGATTGAGATTTTGATAGCCGACTTCAAAAGCAATCTGTTCAATAGAATTCTCAGTTTCTAACAGTAAGCGTTTTGCCTCTGCCATCCGACGCTCGATAATCCAGTTATTAACGGTTTTCCCAGTCATCCGTCGCACTAAATCTGTTAAGTAAGCTGAAGAATAACCGATTGTTTGGGCGACTTCTTTTAAGCCAATACTTTGATGATAATTCAATTCAATGAACTCAAAGACTTCTTGCAGTCGAGGAATAGAGGGAAAAATTGATTCTTGAGATTGTAACTGTTGATTTTTAACAGTTGTAGAAACTGTATCCTTTTGAAACTGAACGTGAACTAGACCATTTTCTGTGCTAAGAATATCAAATCCTGCTGTTTGCAAGCATTGAATTAAATGGTTTTGAGTTTCAGGATGGCTATTGTTGATTAAGATAGTATTCATGCTCTCTCCTAAGTAGTTATCAAGCTCTTGTCGTTGCAATGAAAGTCAAGACAATGACCAACAGTCATTTATCTTTCTATTTCTTACTCGGAGTGTTGTAAGGCTGTTTATCTGAAATCGAGCTGAATTTTAACAAAAATTCATCAAGTATTCCCACTGTCTCCTTCTAATATGATGAAATACGCCCCTCTCGTGTCCCATTAGGTGTTTGACTTGATTCTTGAAACATAATTAACCCGATCGAATGTTACTTTGAGAAAATTTGACGAGTTTGCGCCATTTCAGCCGACGAAAACTCTAGGTTTGACCCCGGTTTGATAAAAGAGGGTTAATCAGCAAAACTTTGTGGCCTTGCTTACTCAGTTTTCTGGTCTGAGCTGGGAGCAAGTTTTGAATCTTCATCCTTAACAGTCGATTCACTGTTGCTAGACTGCGCTAAACCAGCAGCACCTGCGATCGCTGTCCCAGCTAACCCCATTCCGGACGACCATTTGGCATCGTCACTATCTGTGAGCAAAACAGTTACTCCAATGATTCCGCCAATCATTGCGATAAAGATAGGGGTTATGGAGTAAATGAATTCAGGAGCGAGCAGAGCTTTAAGTGGGTTAGACATTGGTTTTTCTCCTTAATTAAAAATTGACAGATTATGAGGATGGGAAATCATTAAGTCGTCATGTAATCTTCATTATTTTGAAAGATTTGAGATGACGACCAATAGTAATTAGTCCTTCTATTCTGTACTCGGAGTATTAGGAGCCTGTTTATCTAAAATCGGGCGAATTTTTAACAAAAGTTTATAAAATTGCAATAGCTATGATCGATCTAAAAATTGTTAATAAAAATCTAAAAGCTGTTAATTAAATGACCCCTCAGCTTGGTTATAAGATATTAATAGTTATCCAAATAAATATAACTCAATCAAGAAAGGAGATCGCATCAATGGCTGTTAATTATAATATTCCATATTTTAATCAAGAAAATAATACAATTAAACCTTGTCGAACCTGTGATGCGACCAGTGCTGCAATGTGTTTGAAATACTTTGATGTTTCAGATTTTAGCCCTATGCCACAGTACGAATATGATGTGAAACAACGTTTTGATAAACTGGGAATAGACCCTGAAAGTCCAGATGGAATTAAGATATTAGTAGAGGGTTTAGGCTTAAAAGATAATCTGACAATGAAAGGAAGTCTTTCAGATATTACTCGTGCTTTAAAGGATGAATAAATCTGTATATTACATGGATAAATGATTATCTTGTTACGAAATTGTCAAAAATTAAGTTAGTCAAAAAGTAAACGCTTTAATTACTAATCCTAGGCATAAAAATGGAAAAAATCATATATTTTGTTAAGAGCTTATTTTCTGAGCAGGCTTTGCTAGGTTTTATTGTTGGTATTGCCATCGGTTTCATTACTCTAAGAATAATCAATATTACTCCGGAATATAATATCGATTTTGGAGAGTTTTTTGGTGCTATATTGGTGAGTCTTTATTTTTGGATTTACTGCGAACAAGTCAGAATTAAATGTGCAAAAAAAATTAAGTTTTTCATCATATTTTTAATTGTTTCTCTATTATCTTTTGGGGGTCTGGGGTTAATTCGTATGCCAATTATGCTATGGATCGCAGGGGGTGAAGAAAAGAAATATCCACCCTATGATACTTTAAGCTACATGATTATCTACGGTATTATTTGTGTTTTTATCGGCGGTTTAATAGAAACTATTTGGAATATTAAAAAGGACAATAATTCTCAAGGGCACAAATTTGATTTCATCGAATTTATAAAGAATAAGTTTAGAAAATGACTGGGGTAATTCTGCTAGAGTTATGAGTTACTCAACTCCAAACATTTGTCCCTAGCGATCTAAAATTTCCGTAATATATACCCTGGGTAGAGACGTTCCATGGAACGTTTCTATAGGCATTCTCTGAAATTAGATGAAATCGCTAAATGTTTGCTACAAATGATTGAGTAGGAGATCAAGAGAGGGAGAGATTGATCTGTAGCATTCTTTTTTTCCTTTGATATTAGCACTAAAATAAAGTGATCTATAAGAGGTGTTTTTTTAAAAAAGGACTGAATCACAAAAAAAGTACCCTGAAGGGTACTTATTAACTCTTTAATTTAAAACAAACACAGAAAATTTATCCCAAAAAAGAGTTTTAAAAGTCTTCCGGTTTAACATCATAACCACCATATTCATCCACATAACGTAGAATTGAAGTGCCAAATTCATCGTTAGTGACTTCGTTTTTCAGCAACAGATTTGCCAGTCCATAAGCACCTCGCAGATGTGCCCCGGCTAAAATACCAGAGATGGTGATAGTGACTGTTTTCGAGACTCCATTATCGTTAAATGTTTTTTGTTGACCTAGGTAGTTATTGATTGACTGTCCTTGTTGTCTGAGGGTGTCGTTAATTCGCTGCCAATTGAGGGCAAATGCTTCACGAATCACCGCTTCTTGGACATTGGGAGAATTCATAAATTCTGATTTACTGTTGATATTTCTTTTTCCTGTCCATGTCCCCCGCCAATAATTTTTATCCACTCCATTTCCTCCGCCAATATAAGGATTAGCGGTGTTGTAGTAACCGAGGTCAATCAGTAGCGCTTCTCCAAATTGATATTTACCAATAAAACCCAGTGTATTTTCTACTTGGTATTGTTGTGGATTTCCGGAGGGGAGTCCGGATTCAAATGCACCTAATGCTTCTAACATATCCCGGAAATCACCTTTGTTTGGGCTAGGATTAGGTGAGGGTTGATTAATTCCAGGTATAATCAGTTTCATTCCCGGAGTGATTTGACTAGGGTTGTTGCCAATGCGATCGCGATTAGCGTTGTAAATTTTACGCCATGATGCTTCACTACCATCGCCATAAAATTTCTCAGCAATTTTGGATAAGGTATCTCCAGGTTGTACGGTATATTCAGTCATTTTTTGAATTTCAATAAACTACATTTAACGAGAATATGAGAACTGAAAAAATGTTTTTTAACAATCTAATTTCATGTCTCTTATTTCTCTTGTATTAATAGTATGATTAATTGATATAATAAGTAATTAACTATTTTTAGGTATTAGTTGAATTGCTGATGAATTATTTTTAGGGAAATACAGGGTCAATCTGGTAGGTCTAGCTGAAATTAACCCATTCAATCACAGATTTTCCGATCTTTCGTGCTAACATTGCTGGGATTTTCTAAATAATCGCGTACCCAATCACAACCGTAATCTCGTAATTCTTCAAAATCAAAATCTAAATTCCACAAAATCAATTTTCCATGATTGTCACCTGAAATAAGCTGATTAGTATTCGGACTAAAATTGAGACTCCAAACTGAATCATCATGCCCTCGATAGGTTTTTAATTCTTGACCTTCTCTACTCCAAAGCTTAACAGTATGGTCTAAACTAGCAGTGGCTATCATCTTGCTATCGGGGCTAAATTTGACTCGGAAAACTGAAGCCTGATGTCCTTTCAAAGTTGTAATTAATTCCCCTTGATTTGTCCAAAGTTTAACCGTTTTATCTTGACTGGCAGTGGCAATCATTTTGCCATCTGGACTAAAGCTGATACTATGCACTCCATCTGTATGTCCGCTAAGAGTTTTGATTAACTTGCCTTCTCGCGTCCAAAGTTTTGCATTTGTATCCCAACTGGCAGTGGCTATGATTTTGCCATCCGGACTAAAATCAATACTATTTACTGTATTTTTATGCCCCTCAAGAGTTTGAATGAACTCACCTTTTTTACTCCATAATTTTACGGCTTTATCTTTACTAGCTGTAGCAAATATATCACCATCCGGGCTATATTTAACACTCCAAATCCAATCATCATGACCTTTAAAGGTTTTAATTTTTTCCCCTTTTTTATTCCAAAGCGTTACAGTACCATCGTTAGTCACCGTCACTATTTGCTGTCCATCTGGAGCAAAACTAACATCAGTGACTGGACTGTTATGTTTGGGTAAAATATTAATGAGTTGACCCGATTTAGTCCAGATTTTGACGGTTTTATCCCAACTTGCTGTGGCGATTTGCTGACCATCTGAACTAAAATTAGCACTATAAATTGCGCTTTGATGTGCCGGAATCACTTGAAGTTTCTTACCTTGAATTTGCCAAAGTTTAACACTTCTGTCTTTACTGACCGTCGCTATTGTCTGACTGTCGGGACTAAAACTCGCACTCCAAACCCAATTTTGATGTCCGCTTAGAGTTTGTAATTTCTCACCCTTCTTATTCCAAAGAATTGTAGTTTTATCAGTACTAGTCGTCGCAATCATTTCGCCATCGGGACTAAAACTGATACTTGTGACTGCATCATTATGACTATTTAAACTTTTAATTTCTGTTCCATCTAAGTTCCAAAGCTTGGCTGTACCATCCCCGCTGGCAGTGGCAATCATCTCGCCATTGGGGCTAAAATTTACACTCCAAACCCAATCTTTGTGTCCTTTAAATGTTTGTAATTCTTCTGCTTTTAAGTTCCAAAGCTTGACTGTACGATCTGCACTGGCTGTGGCAATTTTTTGACTATCTGGGCTAAAGCTAATACTATATATGGCTAGGTTGTTGTGTGCTTTAAACGTGTTAACCAGTTCGCCATTTAAGTTCCAAATTTTCACATTTCCATCAGAATCAGCCGTTGCAATGCTTTGGTTATTTGGACTAAAACTAACACTATAAACTGAAGCTTGATGAGCATTTAGGGTTGTAATGAGTTGACCTGAGATTGTCCATAATTTAACTGTATTATCCCAGCTTGCCGTGGCAATAATTTTTTGGTCAGGGCTAAAACGAACGCTTTGAACTAGACCTGTATGTCCTTTGAGGGTTGTAATCTGCTTTCCGGCTAAATTCCAGAGTTTAACGGTTTGGTCTTTACTGGCAGTGACAATGATTTGACCATCTGGACTAAAGCTAACATCTGTGATTTCGTCTTCATGTCCTATCCATCGGTTGCGTTCTTTAACTTTATAAACGGCTTCTTGCA
>CAYNXM010000192.1:0-3981 GCA_964401105.1 uncultured Lyngbya sp.
ACTTCTAACATCGAAATGCCGCTGAATGCTTGTTGAACAAACCAAAATCCGAGAAAGAAAACCGCAGGAATTCTAATCGTATAGAAAAAGATACCGAGAGGAATTAAGGTTAAAACTCTGACTTTCGGAAACTTTAAAATATAAGCTCCCATCACCCCTGCAATGGCTCCACTCGCTCCCAAAGATGGAACGGTAGATTGGGGATCAAAATACCATTGTGATAAGGCGGCTAGCACACCACAAGTTAGGTAAAATAGTATAAACTTAATATGTCCTAGTTCATCTTCGATGTTATTACCAAAAATCCAGAGGAACAACATATTAAATCCCACGTGCATAAACCCTGCATGGAGAAATTGAGATGTGATTAAAGTTAAGGGTTCAGCAACAGGTTGATTGATTGTAATCCCGTTAAAGCTAGCCGTTAACTCTTGAGGAACAATTGCATATAAATGAAAAAACTGATCCAGTTGAGTTGAGCCAATGGATAGCTCTACAATAAACATTAAAATATTGAGAGCAATTAAACCATAAGTGACGTAAGGGGTTGTCCGGGTTGGGTTTTCATCCCGCAAAGGAACCATTAAGCTTTTTTCCTATTATGATTGTATTAATCTTTTAAGTTTAAAGGAAAATCGAATATTAAGGGAAGATTTGAGAAAAAGATTGAAGGGGAGTGAAAAAGATAGCCGTATTGACTAATTTTTCTGGTGTTTTCTTCTCTCAGAATCTTCCTATATTTCAAAATAGCTTAAATTAAGCAGTGACTTTCGCTTTCGACCAGACTCCGTTATCATCTTCATCATACTGTTGATGAATCGTATCCCAGGCTGCTTGCTCAGCTTTTTGTTCATCTTCTGTCTCATCAAACACTTGATTGTACTTCTCAATAAAGGTTTGCTGAGCTTCTTCCGACAGATGGGAACGTACCTCAGGAGATAAGTCCTCTGCACCGCCACAACGCCCCGGACAAGCACGAGGTAAAATACTATCGCTAACATGAATTTCTTCACCGTTAGCACTTTCAAGCAGGAGTTGATATTCTCCTGTTTTCTCAGTTGGCACTTCTACCATGACTAAGTATTCTCCAGCTTTTAACCGGGTTTCATATATGGCAGCCTTCTCTTCTGGCATTCCCAGAGTGGTAAGGGCGGAAGCTAACCCCGCCCCAGCACTCCCAGCAATTGCACCTGTTGCCGCTCCCAGCAACACAGAACTTAATGGCCCAGCAGCAACAACGGTACCAATAAAGGGTACAAATAGAACACCAACCCCTGTTAACAGGCTCAGAAGTGAACCGAATAAAGAACCAAAAATTGCTCCGCTTCGTAGTCCTCCCAGAATTACATCTTTTTTGGTAATGAAGCCTGTAATCCGGGTATTAGACTGAAAATTTCGACCCATGACGGAAATATGATCCCGAGAAACACCTCGATCCATTAACCGTCGAACAACGTCATTAATCTGTTGTTCTTGTTTAAAAACTGCCGTAATTGTACGCTCTGCTTTGTATTGATCTGACATCGTTTAAACTTTCTCCTTAACTAATGATTAATCCGGTTCTATTTCACACCTGCTGGGAACTGTACCTGGTTAGGGGTAGAACCTGTAGGATTTAAACTTTCTCCTTCAATAAAGGAACGTAACATCCATGCAATTTCTTCATGTCCTTCCATTAATCCTGTTAAGAAGTCTGCTGTTCCTTCATCGTGGAAATCATCAGAACATTGATTAATGTCTTTCCTTAAATTGCGAATCACTTGTTCGTGGTCACTGACTAAACGTCGTACCATTTCATTTGCATCAGGTAAATCATTTGGATGCTCTTTTAGGGTTGCCAAATCTAAAAATCCTTGAGCTGTTCCGACTGGATAGCCCCCTAATGCCCGCACTCGCTCTGCAACTGCATCAATATTTACTGTTAATGCTTCGTAGTGTTCTTCCCACAATTGATGTAGAGTTCTAAATTGAGGACCAACAACATCCCAATGATACTTTTTAGTCTTAATTAATAATATATAAAGATCGGCTAAGTCAGTGTTGAGAATTTTAATCACACCTTGACGTTGCTCATCTGTTAATCCAATATTTAAAGTAGCCATAAAAGACCTCTTTCACTAGACATCACACCCATTACAGCAAATTTAACCCTACATATCATCTATCGGATGAGAGAATTTTATAAAATGCGTTGAGTCTCTCTATCGAAAGAAATAGAGATTGACTGACGCGCTAGGGAGGTCTTTCCTGAGAGTTGAGAGTAATCTGTTAAGAAGTCGTGTAGAAGAGTAGAAGATATTAATCTAATTTGGGAATGCTGGTTAAAGAAAACAGTAAAGTTTATATTTATTATAGTTATTAATAGTTTAATGATTATTTTTTATGTTTGAATATCGGGTCTCCAAATGCTAAGCCGTAGCTCCTCTCTGACAAGTCTCAGCAAAAAATAAATTGACATTTGGTTGTGCTTAGATTAAGATTAGGTTAAGAAAGACAACTAAATATTTTTCTTAATTTGTTTAGTTGAATCGTTCAATTATATTCTTCTAAACTTTAAATCATCAGGGTTTTGATTAAATTAACTAATCAAAAATTAATATTTATGGAGCTTGAGAGTAATAATATTATTCTCTACTGAATTAGGTAAATTACAAATTTAAACACTCAATTGATTGAATCAAGTAGAAGCTCTATTATCTTTCTCAGCATCTATAGTTTTTCACAATTCAAAATAAATATTGATCGGTGATAAAAATGAAAAAGTAATATAATATATTCTCACTTGATCTCAGTTTATTTTGAATAGAGAGACACATTTACTCATCTTTCAAATCTCTTACAGTAATTGATTTGAGTTGATTTCAGCATTCAATATCTATCAGGATCAGACTACCCATGAAATCTCAGCAAAATCCAATATTTAATCAATCAGATTCTAAATCAGATTCTATACGCTTTAAATCTTCTATTTCTACCCAAAAGGTCACTCGTTTTCTTCTATCTGTCGTTGGAATTCTTGTTCTATTATCCCTATTAGGTCATGGAGCAATTTATCTTTTACCTGATTTTCCCCTACGAGATTTTTTAGCAGGTAAATTTGCCCTGAATGAAGAACAGACTTTTCCAACATTATATTCATCCATTGGTTTATTTCTCTGTTCTGTATTATTTTGGCTTATTGCTCAACAGAAAGCCCAATTAAAAGACAGATATACATTATCCTGGAAAGCCTTATCTGCAATCTTCACTTATCTCGCTATCGATGAGCTACTTAGCATTCACGAACATTTTTCAAAACCCTTCCATAAAATGGGTGTTGATGGTATTCTACACAATGCTTGGGTTATTCCAGGTATTATTGTTGTTGTAATATTCTGCGTCATTTTTTATCGATTTTTCCGGCATTTACCTCGATACATGCAAGGTCTCATCTTGCTAGCAATCTCTATCTTTGTAGGGGGTGCAATTGTTGTAGAAGTCGTGGGTGGATATTACAAATATATTTATGGAGAACAAAACTTGGGCTATGCTTTAATTACAACAATAGAAGAGTCGATGGAAATGATTGGTGTTGTTATCTTAATTCATGCACTGCTCGTTTACATCGATCAAATGGGTATCAACTCAGTCAATATTCAATTTAATCTGGGTCACAAAAAAGATATAAATCGCGGCTTCAACGGAGACACTGAAACGTGATTCAATCGGACAGACTCTCATTTTACTGTGTCAATAGCAATATAAATGGGGTAACAGGCTAGAAATCTACAGGATACTTATATGATTTCTAGTTTTTTTACCCTTTCAGATTTAATCTTTCTGATCGACAAGATATTAGTAACAAATTTAATTCATCTATTTAAAGTGTGTTAAACGAAGCGGATTGTTCTTATACTAATTAATTAAGCTAGAAAGCTTTCTGAGATATATAATGAGGGGTAATAAACCGGAGATTTCCATAAAAAATTAGATTTTTCGGTC
>CAYNXM010000193.1:0-9108 GCA_964401105.1 uncultured Lyngbya sp.
CTTTGCCCAACCCGTCAATTTAACGATTAATTTCACCGATGGGTTTAAAGCGGGTAAGTTTTCTCTATTCTGTAATCATGAGACCAGAGAAGATCTATTTAGACTTAAGATTAATCGAGTGAGAGTGGTGAGACGAGCTGATGGTTATTATGCACAATTCTGTTTTGATGCGTCGCGGTCTGAACCGGGAAACTATACTGGGAATGTAGTAGGCATTGATTTAGGTCTGAAGTATTTCTACAAAGATACTAACGATAATGCAGCTATTTATCCCAAGTACTTAAGAACATCGGAAAAACGGATTAAAAAGTTACAGCGACGGTTATCTAGAAAATTTGCAAAGGGGAAGAAACCCCAATCAAGCAATTACCACAAAGCCAGAATTAGACTGGGTAAGGCACATTTGAAGATTCAACGCCAGCGTAAAGACTGGGCTGTTAAATTGGCTCGATGCGTGGTGGCATCTAACGGAAAGTTGGCTGTCGCCAAACATTTTCCTAACGATGTCGTGGTGTATGAAGACCTGAAGATACAAAACATGGTCAAAAATCATCATTTAGCCTTGTCTATTTCTGACGCGAGTTGGTATCAATTCACTCAGTGGCTAGACTATTTTGGGAAAGTTTGGGATAAGACAGTAATTGCTGTTGCCCCTAACTATACCTCCCAGGATTGTTCAAATTGTGGTCATCGAGTGAAAAAATCTCTCAGCACCAGAACTCATCAATGCCCTAACTGTAAGATAGAAATTTGTCGTGATACAAACGCGGCATTAAATATTTTAAAGAAGGGCATGAGCATTCTAGGTGTTGAGTGGAATAACAGTACCCAAGGGCATTGGGAAACTGCCGAGTATTCGGGAACGCGCTTAGGAGAGTTCAACCGCTGTTGATGAAGGGAAACTTGAGTCAATAAGTTGTCTCGTTGAACCAAGAATCACGAGAGTGAGAATCCCCCGCCATAATCTCTGATTTGGCGGCGGGAGTATGTCAAACTTGAGCTACTCTACTCTACTCATCACTGTCCCAGTCCGCCTCATCTTGCCATTCAACATCTTCTTCTAGCTCAGTATTTGAATCTTCAGTCTCGATATCGGAAAACTCATCCACGGGGACAGACTCAGAATTTTCTTGATTTTCTTCTGAATCTTCATCTTCAGTCGCCTCTGGGGGAGCTAATGGTGTTTCCATGCTCTGATAAATCAACTGTGATAGACTCTGAATCAGATATTCAGCATCTGAGTCACCATCGCGACGACCGACTAAAACAGCAAGTAAATATCGTTTGCCATTTGCCATGTCAATCAGTCCGGCATCGGCTAAGACTGAATTAAGGGTCCCCGTTTTATGGGCAATAATCGCCTCAGCACCAATACCACTGGGCAGTAAAGCATTATTCTCAGTTTGTTCCATGATATGAAACATCCGATCGCGCGATCGCATCGAAACCAAACCCCCTTGATTCACCTGAGTCAAAACACTTAATAAATCCCTCGGACTGGTTTTGTTTGCTCCGGGTAAATCTGGTAGAAGATTTCGCAATACTGTATGCTTCAAACCCCAATCCATAAACTTCTTATTTAAGACTTCTGGCCCCCCTAAACGATCGATCAGCATATTAGTGGCGGTGTTATCACTGATGACAATCATTTTAGTTGCGGTGTCGAGCGCCGTGTATTGACTTCCACTGGGTTGATATTGCATATCCCCAGATCCCCCGGCAATGTGTTGATCTTCCATCATCAATATCTCATCTAAGCGAATTTCTCCCGTATCAACCGCTTGTAAAAATGCCACTAGAATCGGAATTTTAATCGTACTTGCCGAGGGAAAAGAAGATTTACCTGCAATATCAACATAGGCCCCTGTATTGAGATCGACAAACATTAAACCCAACTCAAGCTGAGATAGACCACCCGCTAAATTTGTAATCTGATTTTTTAGTGCTTTATCTTCTTGATGCAGTTGTAACTCTAAGGGAATAGTTCGTGTCCCTCCCGACTGCGGGGATTTGGAGACGGCGTTATTCCCAGAAGCCATACTAGATTCAGTTATTTGAGTTGGCGCACCCAAACGTCCAAGAGAACTTAACACCGATAAAACCGTACCTGAAATGACTCCAATTCCAATACCCAGAATCAGTAGCCGTGCCCCATATACCATGGGTGAAGTTCGTCGGCCTTTGCGCCGATAAACTGCCTGAGATGAAGCAGGAGGTTTAGTTTTTGCGGTTTGAGGTCTGGAGGGTTGTTGAGCCTTAACCGCAGCGGTCTGTGCAGCAATAGGACGCTTAGATGAACGACGGCGCGGCTTTGACTGTGTTTTGGATGGTTGTTTTCGTCGCCCTGACTTAGAAGCTGGAGTTTTAGGGATTTTTCGCGGGTTTGGTGGAATAGATAACGGCTGGGGCTGGGGCTGGGGCTGAGCCACCTGTTCTGTTTCGGGATCAACCCTGGGCGTTAATGGTAAAGTGGGACTACTCGGAGCAGGTCGAGGCGCTTTAGCCTTAGATCGACGACGACGAGGACGATTCGCTTGAGCTGAATTGCCACCTTGAGACGGTCGTCCCTGACGAACTGCCTTAGAACGATTAGTCGAAATCAAAGATAAAAACGACGAACGGGAAGACCGCTGAGCCACACCAAATACCTATGAATAAATAACAGTTATGTGTTGAAAGACGGTAGATAAACGAGGATAATCGTCCTATCTTCTGTAGCTTTAATCGCAAAGTTTGATAGGGATTTCAAAATAAACAGCAGCCGCTACAAATCACTGGGGTTATCTCCTGAATCACTAGAGGACGCTCTCAGGGTATCATGAACTGACGATTCTTGTTGAGTGGTTAATGCCCATTTCACCTGGGACAGAATCCCCCGTAACATGGCAAC
This sequence comes from uncultured Lyngbya sp., assembly GCA_964401105.1. GTDB lineage: Bacteria > Cyanobacteriota > Cyanobacteriia > Cyanobacteriales > Microcoleaceae > JAAURB01. The sequence goes on from CAYNXM010000193.1 coordinate 2,891, forward strand.
TTCACCATCCGATAAATTGGCTCGATTAAATAATCGACGAAACTTTTCCATGCGACGACTGGCAGTATGGGAATAGAGATAACCAATGTCTAATAATAGCGCTTCTAACTGCTGATAATATCCTTCTAATGCTTCTATTGTGGCAAGAGATTGTTGAGATTCTGTTAAATTGATCGTTTGATCGACAGATGCGATCAATTGGGATTGATCCCTGATGGTTTGGGCTTGATTTTCGAGGGTTACAAGCTGAAACAGTTCATAACAGCAAACGGCTACTGCTTGAGCTAAATTTAGCACAGGATAAACCGAACTGGACGGAATGCGGATAAATCGCTGAGCATAGTACAATTCTTCGTTACTGAGTCCGCGATCTTCTGGCCCAAAAATTAAGGCTGACGGCCCTTCTAATAGCCACGGTAAGGCTTGTTTGGGGGTCTCTAAAGCGGTTTCTAAACTCCGAGTGCGAGCCGTTGTTGCGATCGCCCGTTGACAGCCTTGTAAAGCCTCTGGTAGGGTTGAAACGATGGTAGTATTGTTTAAAATATCTACGGCATGAACAGCCATTCTCTGGGCTTCATCAGCCATGGGATGACAGTGAGGATTAACCAATACTAACTGTTGCAAACCCATATTTTTCATCACCCGCGCCACCGAACCCACGTTCAGCGCCCCAGCGGGTTCAACCAGGACTATTCTTATTTTTGTTAAAGCCGATCCAGATACCATTTAAACATCTTTAAGTTGCTATTGGCTATTTTCTCATAAAGAGGTTGAAAAAATAGGCATCGGCTTAAGAAAGAAAGATTAAGGTAATGCCTGAAATCTTCTTTTTAATATGGAAATAAAAAATAATATTGGATAACTTCTTAATTTTTTTTCAGTCTTTGATTTTTGATAGCTGAGGTCATTGTAATTTCCTGATTTTAACGATCAAGATAAATTAGGCGATACGGCTATGGCGCACGCTACGCGATCGCAAATTCAGTAAATTTCCGTTCTTCGGGTGGATAAAAGGCTAAAACAATATCCTTTCTCGGAACTCCCAGATTTAATAATTCAGTAGCAATTCCTTCTTCTGTCCAGTCTTCCTCAATATAAATTTTTTCATTTTTAATCCGAATATGAACTTGCGTATGATTAATCTGTCTCTTATTTTCCCAACCTAAGAACATCCAAATATAATGATCGTGATTATCATCAAATATTAAACAGCTTTCCTCTGTCAAATTTGATGAACCCGAAACCCAGTCATGATATTCCGTTAATATTTTTTTGATTAACATTGGGTAATGTTCTAATGTATCCATCGAATAATTTCCTCCCGATCTGTATCTACAACTATTATAAAGACTTGATTCTGACTAACCACAACTTCAATAGACTTTCTTCTAAAAAACTTTTCATATACACTATCTTTAATCGCTAGATAAACACAGTATTCAGGTTCAGTCAGAGTAATGAGATTGCGATATAGAATATATTGACAATAAAGCTGTTTGAAAATCTCGCATCGGTGATGGACTCAGAAAACTCTTGACTTCTACAATAATTTTCTGTTGATTTCGTTCTGCTGCAATTGGTTTTTCAGCCGCTAAGTCAGCAAATAGTTCTGCATCTTCAAAACGAATTGTGTAGGGGTCAGCCGTAATTATCCAGCCATCTTTTATTAAAGCCGCTTTAACTGCATCATGGTAAATATCTTTAGCTGGCATTATCCTTTTATTGATTATTTATAGAGGTAGATTGTGCTTTGTCTAAAATTATAATACTGTTACTGATTAATGCGCGATCGCTGTATTTTATTGATGTTTAATCTGTCCGTCTTGGTAAAAGCCTTCAACAGTTTTTAGCATAAATTAATAAGGATCATGACTACTCCTGACTTATGATCATAACAAAAAGCCCTGATGATAGATTCAGATTATGATCAGTAATCATGCTAAATCCGGTTCCTAAAACACTTTTTTAACTAAATGACACACTTTTCTGTATGAGGTTGACAAATATTTTTTGATTAAATATAATAAATTGTATAACAAATCTGAATAGTATCAATATTAGTTAGCCTGTGTCGTAATGGAAAATTTTGATAATTCTGAACTTCCTTTAGTTAAAGAACCTACAACTTCACAAAGTGAAAGTATACGAACAATTATTGGAAAGTATGAAGATGGAGAAGTATACATTCCTGATTATCAAAGAGATTGCGATCAATGGGATGAAGCAAAAAAATCTCTATTTATCGAATCCATTTTAAATAATCTAACTATTCCTGCTTTTTTCTTTTGTAGAGATGAAGAATATAATGATGAAGTTATTGATGGGCAGCAAAGATTAACAACCATTTTACAATTTGCTCAGGATAAATTTGAAGTGAGCAAAGATGAATCAATCAATTATCTGTTACCTAATGCGGTGCAGTATAGAGGTAAAAGGTTTAGTGACCTAGATAAGACGCTAAAAAAACATTCAATAACTATCCATTAACCATTATAAACCTTCCGAAAAGTATGCAATTGAGTATTAAACTCGAGGTTTTTAGAAGAATTAATGAGGGAGGAACACCACTAACAGGTCAAGATATTCGTCTAGCTTATTATAGTCAATCGAGAAGTGTTTTCTTCATTCGCCTTACCGGACTACATAATAATAGTGAATCAGCAAATCGAATATTGACAGAAGCAAATAATAAAGGACTCAATAATCCTTGGGATAGTTATCCAGAAGCAAAAGAAGTATGGTTTGACTGGTGGGATAAGAGCAATCAGCAGAAAGGTCAAACACCATCATTAATGTTTCTTTGGTATTTAATTTGCCTCGATAGAAATCAACTGAATAGAATCCTAACTACCCCTGGTGGAACTCAGCACCTCAATATTCGCTTTAGAGAAACTACAGAAGAAGCTTTAGATATTTACTGTGCTCAACTTCAATATCAAGATTCTACAAATGATAAAGATTTTTTACTGTTGAATATTAATTTTCTTTCGGGTAAATATTTTAGTAGTTTTGCGACATTTTTCTATCAAATCATTTCAAGAAAATTACCTAGTATTAAGGCTAATAAATATAAACAGTTAGCTTTTTTGATAGCAGGGTTAGTAGAGCTGAAAATTGAGCCAAATGAGTTATCTGATCAACAGTGGAATGTTATAGGTGATTTTATGAAGAGTACTCGAGTTAAAGGTAAAGAGATATTAGGAGGTAACGATACTTATCCTGAATCTAAAGGTAGGTGGGTAAACCGGAGTGGTCAGAAACGTCAATGCGACAAGTTTGTGGAAATAGTTAAAAGAATTAATAATTATTAGAAACTATGTATAATCTTCCTCAAGGATTAAAACAATGCGATCAAGATCAAAGACTTTTTCCTTTGGCTTGGAAAGAAGCATACTTTAGAATGAACTATAATGAAAAAGTTAAAGGATATATATGTCCAGCTTGTCAACAAGTTTTTCGCGATCCGAAGGGATTTAAAGAACTTAAATGCGATCATATTCATCCTTTTTCTAAAGGTGGCTTGACAGTCTGGGAAAATCTTCAATTACTGTGTGCTAGGTGTAATCGAAAGAAATCGAATACTGTTTAACTCTTAATTAAAGAGAGTATTAAGGTGGGCGATCGCCAATATATTATTGAAGTTATTACTAAAAAATTACTGATGTCTCTTCTGACGATTTAAAATTAAATACTGTCTATTATCTTATCTAAAACTTCTTGTAAATTATTTTTTACCTCTTGATTTGTTACTCGTACAATCTTCAATTCTCTAGCCGATAAAATTTGATCCCGTTCTTGATCGGATTCAAGCTGTTGATTGTGAACCTCACCATCTACTTCTATAACTAATCTAGCTTTATGACAGTAAAAATCCACAATAAAACCATCAATAATTTGTTGGCGACGAAAGTGTAATCCCTTTAATTTATTCCTTCTTAGCTGTTCCCAGAGTATTTTTTCTTCCGAGGTCATTTGTTGGCGAAGTTGTTTTGAACGCTGATATTTTTCAGAAGTGATTCTTTGTCCAATAATGATGTTTTTGGGTTGCATTTTTACCTCTAGTACTGGCGCGAACCGATTGTGCTTATACAAAACCGGGAAAAACAACCCTTAACCGGAGGGTGAATTTGAGGAAGATTTTAGGCGATCGCATAGGGCTGTCAAGTAGCTTATCCTGGCTTGCCGTTTCACTCCTATATAGGGTTGGAATAGCATTTCACAGAATTACGCAGTTGCAGCGACAAACCGAAGCTATGATGGGGACGATAATCCAGCTAAAAGAAAACCCTCATGCCTCGTCGCAGAGCACCAAAATTTTCTCGATTAAAATCGTCCGAGTGGGACAGATACGTCGAAATCAAAAAAGGAGAACGCCAGTATAGAGTAGAACGAGCGGCGCCGGCCGAAGATAAGGAGCGTTATGCTTGCGGTGTTGTCCCCTTTGGTTTTTCCCGCCCAGTACCGGAAACAAACACGATGCAGCCTCAATCAGCCGAGCAGGGGCAAAGTTTATCACTGCGATGTCGGGGATTTCTTATGCAACTTTTGGAATTGAAGAGACTGCTGATGCAACCAACGCAGCTAAAGATGGATTTTACCCGGCGTTGGTCTCGATTACAATCATAGGAGAAGGAGCTACTCCACAACCCAGGGTGTCTCAATTAACTTCAAGGGACTACAAAAAACATAGAACCCGTTCGGCTTCTGTTCCTTTTGGCCGCAGAACATCATCCCCACCTTCGGATGCAACCACAGGGGCAGCCCTAAGCAATACTGATGCGGTCGATTACAAGGACATGGAAGCCGATTTGAGCGAGAAAATTCGGGATACTACCGCAGCACCGAGTGGTTCAAAAGTTAAAAGCGTATCATTTGAGGCAGAGATTTGGCAGCCCACAGCCGCCGCGCTGTCGTGGCTGTCTACACTTGATAATCCGGGTTCTATTACGGCATTTTAAACCCTATGAGCACCATTCTTCTCAATCAATCTTGGAATGTACCCCACATTCAAGATATGGCAAAGCATTTCACAGTCGCAATTCCTGTCAATTGCGAACAAGAAGAATTAAGTACGATGGTTTATCAAGCAGCATTAATTCGAGATGCCGCCTACAAACTCATCCTTGGTCAAATATCTTGGGATGACTATTGCGACCATCTAGAAATGTGTAGTCATCTTGATATGAACGAACATCTGTGCAACATTGGAGACTATATGGATGAAATGGGATTTGCTTAGTTTATTAAAACCTCAACTCAATTTGTTTATGAGGCAAGTGTTACTAAAACCATTTTAAAGTTTATCCCAACAAACAACTTAAAATTAACGAGCTTAATATCAACTTCAGGAGAAAATTAATTATTGCAATAACTCGGAGTGGTCAACTTAAACAATGAAAATTACTGGACAACAATTTACGAGGGAAGTCGTCTTTTAAATGGCAAACCTGCCCGCGACAATCGACTTGAGCCGATTTTAATTAATGTACCTTTTTTGTCTAACTATTTTAAGGTATTAGTTCAAAATCCACAGGGCAAGCCGTCCTGGTGGTTAGCGGGGTCATTACTTTTGTTTGTTGGAACCATTGAATACTTTACATCTTTTCGATATCAGTCTGCAACCATTCCATTGCGCCAATGGCAAATTGTTCATTTTCCATTAGATGAAGCTCAAAACTGGCATCTGCAATTTGAATCAGCTTTCTGGCATCAAGAAATTACTATAGAAATACAGCAGTATGTAGAAACCACCTGAACTTGAAAAAAACAAACAGAAGAAATATTGGTGTGTTTCTTCTATTGTTACCACAAAATCTTGATTCCACAAACTAATGCAAATATCAGAAGGCTGGGCTATATTCCTAGTAGGGCAAGCTACGGTTTTAGGAGCATTCGTCTGGAAAACAGCCTCTGCTTATGGAGAACTTAAGTATAGAGACAGAGTTAATCAAAAAGACATCGACGGGCTAGGACAAAAAAGCAGAAGATTTGAAGCTTTAACATTTCAAAGACTTGATGCTCTTGAATCATTTTTAATAGAGAAAGCGAGATATCTACCTCCATCATTACATTATTTTGAGGAGGGCAGCGATGAACATAATCGAGATTAAAGACTGGGTTGAAATGGGGACTGATGGGGCAATAATTGCTCTAATTATTAAGGCATTTTTGACAATTGATACCTTAATAAAAGAGTTAAGCTCTAGAGATAATCAATT
>CAYNXM010000194.1:0-32263 GCA_964401105.1 uncultured Lyngbya sp.
GACTTCACAAATGCTGTTCTTAGAAATACTGATTTTCGAGAGGCAAATTTAACTCGAACCCGTTGGAAAAAAGTAGATAAATTAGATTTAGCTCGGCCCGGAAAATCGATTTTAGCGCAATGGGATGTACAAGAAATTTTAGTTTCAGGAAAAGGGCAGGGTCAGGATTTTTCTAAGGCTGACTTACGAGGAGCGAATCTGAATCATGCAGATTTAAGTTATGCCAACTTAACCCAAGCTGATTTGAGCCAAGCGACTTTACATCAGGCGAATTTAGAAGGGACAAATCTAACAGAAATTAATGCTATTGGAACCAATTTAAGCGAAGCGACATTAACAGCAGCTTGTATTGAAGCCTGGAATACAGATAGCACCACTCAATTAGATGACATTGATTGTGATTATATTTATCTGTTGAATCATCAACAGGAACGTCGCCCCAGTAGTGGGATATTTGCACCCGGAGAATTTACGAAACTATTTCAGGAAGTTTTTAATACGGTTGATTTAATCTTTCAAGATGGGGTGAATTGGAAAGCGTTTGTTTCTGCCTTTAAGCAGGTGCAAGTTGAGAATGAAGGGACGGAGTTAACAGTTCAGAGTATCGAGAATAAGGGAGATGGGGTAATTATTGTTAAAGTACAGGTTCCCTTGGATGCTGATAAGGAAAAGATTCACAGTGATTTTACTCAGAATTATGAGTTAAGATTGCAAGCGCTAGAAAGAGAGTACAAGGCGCAACTACAGATGAAGGAAAGTGAAATTGAGAGCTATAAGCGAGAAAGTGTGAATATACTAGAAATAACTAAACTATTAGCCAGTAGACCGATTAATACGGAGGCAAAAGCTGTGGTCAACAATCCTTCAGAAACCTTTAATAACAATCTACAAGGAGCAAATATTGGTAACTACGCTAATAATGTAGTGAAAGACAATGCGCGTCAGCACACTAACCAGTATAATTATGCTCCCGAACAAAAACAGTCTTTAGCTGAGGCTGCCGTAGAAATTCAACAGCTTCTTAATCAACTTTCTCAAACCTATGCCCCCGCAGAAGCTGAACAGATGGTTGCAGAAGATTTAGCCCAGAAAGCAAAACAAGATCCTTCTTTTAAACAAAATCTTAAAAATTGGAGTCAATCTTTGCTGGGGAAAGGGAGTGAAACGGCTGTTATTGAAACAGTGAAAGAAGGGGTAAAACGAGTAATTCCCTTAGCACTTTCACTTTTGATATAATCTGAAACTTGATATAAATTGTTTGAGCTTGAATCAATAGATTTAGAATCAAGAAAAACAACTTCAAATCAAACTAATCAACATAATCAAACAAAACAGTGTTAATATAATAATCTGCCCACTCCACACCAAACGCCTTTTCTAGAACACGTCGTGTTTTATCATTGCGTTGTTGTTGTGTGCAATAATAGCGCTGAGCCGCTTGATTTTCTAATTGCTTTTCGGCTGAAACCGGAGTTTGACAGGAAGCATATTCACAATGAACCCTTAAATAAGATTCAACCGTCTCTAAAAACTGATTTTCTTCTTCTGGACTAGTAGGACGAATAAATAAGCAAAACTCAGAAAAAATATCTCCCCAAGTGGGAATTTCTCGAGGCTGAGAAAATTGATAATTTTGTAGAGGTTGTAATCCAGTGTGATAAGCTGAGGGTAAGGTTTTATCTAAACTCAGGGGAGATAAATCAACCACTGCTGCGCTAACCTGACCTCTTGCCCCGACTATATCTGTGCCAAACATCGGCAGGGCATAATTAACCCGGGGAAACATGACACAATGAAGAATATCTAGAGTTTTACCAACCTTTGCCAATTCCAAATGCATCTTCCGGAATTGTTGGCTTTGATAGCACTTATTTTCAATCGTTAGCTTTTCCCCTTCTAGCCGCCCTTCCATGTACCCCAACTCCTCAGGTAAGTGATAGGGTTCAATCTCTAAATAACGATGCCATACCTTCTCAATAGAGTTGGCAAGTCGATGAATTAGGGGATGTTGCTGCTGACGCAAAGAAGAGGTAGTGAGTTCTATCATGCCAAAATTTAGCCTATTAAGCGATCTCAACCGATGTTAATCATTGAAATCTCTATATTTTAATAGATCCAGAATATCAGTTGCTGAGGATTATTCCACACTAGCCCCATAAATCTCAATAAATCGATGATAATGAATCAATTACTAATATCACGGAGCAAGTTTGTATGTTTGGTTTAGGGTTGCCGGAAGTTGGGGTAATCTTGGTGGTTGCCGTTTTAATTTTTGGGCCGAAGAAAGTTCCTGAACTGGGTAAAGCCCTGGGTCAAACCCTGCGAGGCTTCAAGAATGAAATGGAAAAACCTGACACAGAGGAAGACTCAGCATAACTAGCAGGAGCCGTCCGCTATACCTACAGGGTTAGCATGACGAACGCAGGCGCGTGTGCGTTCGCGAACGCGTGCCGTTAGGCGTAAGCACGTAGGAATGCTAGTCGGGGTCTTGCGGGGTGTCCTGGCTTTCAATATATTTTTTCAACGTCTCAATAGTAACTCCACCACATGAGGCTACGAAATAGGAGCCATTCCACAGCACTGGTTTACCTTTGTAAGTCTTGCTCAATTCTTCTGCAAACTCCTTTCTGACCATCCGACTGGTCACAGTTTTCAAGTTGTTGACAAACTTACTTAAGGTTAATTGTCGGTAGTAGGAGAAGAGGATGTGAACATGGTCTGACTCTCCCTCTAATTCAATCACAAGTACATTCCATTTCTGGCAAAGACTTAATATCTCTGCCTTAACATCATCCAATATGGGCTTGGTTAAAACTTTTCTCCTGTATTTTGTTGTCAACACTAAATGAGCTTGAAGTGCTGAAACAGCTCTACCTGTTGAACGATAATACACATACACTAAGTAACTCTGTGTTAAAATCGTAGCATGAGACTTGCCTACCAATACAAGCTACTGCCAACCACTCAACAGAAAGCCAGATTAAATCGCTGGCTTGATATGTTACGTTGTCAATACAACTATTTACTGGCAGACAGGTTTGATTGGTATGAGCAAAACAGGTGTCCTGTTAATGCTTGCTCTATTGACGTTTGCCACCTGAGCCAGTTGAGAGATCATCCTGAATACTACGCTCAAAAGCGGTCATTGGTGCAACTCAAGCGTAGCCGTCCTTGGTACAAAGACATTCATGCTGATGTGCTTCAAGACATGGTTAAGCGGGTCAAACTCTCCTTTGATCGTTTCTTTAAAGGGGACTGTAATGGCAAGAAAAGTGGCTTGCCACGATTTAAGGGCAAGAACCGATATAGGACATTCACCTTTCCCAGGGTTAAAGCTAATTGTTTACAGGGGAATCAGGTTGAGCTACCCAAGCTGGGTTTGATCAAGGTGATACAGCATCGTCCGTTACCAGATGGTTTTGCAATCAAAACTGCTTCTGTTACCAAGAAAGCGGACGGATTCTACATCACTTTGTCCTTGGTGGATAATTCGGTTCCAGGGTTCATTCCAAGCCAAATCAATCCAACTGAATCTAATAGCATTGGCGTTGATATGGGGCTGGAGAAATTTGCAGCCCTATCTACTGGTGAGTTGATACCTGTTCCTCAATACTTTCGCAAAGCTGAGGCTGAACTGGAAAAGCTACAGCAAAAGGCCAGTGATAGGAAAAAGGAGAGTAGAGCAAGAAAGCTGATCTACCGCAAAGTGGGTAAGCTGCACCAGAAAATAGCAAGGCAGAGAAAACAGTTTCATTTTGAAGCCGCTAGAGATTTAATCAATCACGCTGAGGTTCTATTTATTGAGGATTTGCAGCTCACCAATATGACCAGACGAAACAAGGCGAAACTTGATGAAGCGGGTTACTTCTTGCCGAATGGTCAATCTGCCAAGTCGGGTATGAATAAGAGTTTTGCTGATGCAGGGATAGGTCAATTCTTTGATATTCTCTCATTCAAAGCTGAGAATGCTGGTGTGAGAGTTGTCAAAGTAAATCCTAGAGGAACCTCGCAGCATTGCCCTGATTGCCTGAATAGAGTTGACAAAACATTGTCTGACAGGTGGCATTCTTGTCCTAGTTGTGGACGCTTAGCAGGATAGAGATGTTGCCAGTGCCAGACTGATTAAGAAAGTGGGGCTGGGCGTTGTCCTCACTATAAAACGCTCTAGGAGAAATCCAAGAGAAGCGACCACTATAGCGTCAGCTTAGTGTGTCGAGTACGTCACAGATCAAAGAATAACCCACAACTCTGGACAAAGAGAATTGCGGGTTTACGGTCATTCATCTTAAACTTGGGAGGGTTTTAGACCATCCTGAGTGGGACTCGATTCAATCTCCTCCGGTTGAGATGGAGTCTCATTAATCGGGTTACGGGCTTTAATTAAACTAATAGCGCGAGTTACACTTTCTGGTAAAATCACCACTAAGCTGCCTTTGGGTGCTTCGTCTAAGCTGGTGTTAATCGCTTTGGTTTCGTCCAAAATCGTTTGATGGCGAACTTTCGGGTCTGGGACTCGGCCCAGAATTTGTTCAACGCCTTGACGAATCAGATCGGCAGCATCTCCCCGTGGACGACCACGAGTATCATCATCTTCCTTAATTACAATCTGATCAAACATCTCAGCCGCTAAGCAACCTAAGGTGACAAAGTCTTCATCGCGGCGATCGCCCGGGCCACCAATTACCCCAATTTTAGTCCCATCCCAGTTATTCACAAATCCGCCCAAAGCCTCATAACTGGCAGGATTATGGGCATAATCAATTAAAGCGTGATAGTCTCCCAGATTAAATAAATTCATCCGTCCGGGGGTTTGTTCGGCTGATGCCACAAATGTTGCTAACCCGGCTTGAATTAACTCAATTTTCACCCCTTGAGAGAATGCTGCCAGACAAGCGGCTAAACAGTTGGCAATCATAAACGGTGCTTTGCCACCCAAGGTTAACGGCACGTTTACCGCTTGTTCAACCCGCAGCGTCCAATCTCCTTTCAAAATAGAAATGTAGTCATTTTCGTAGACTGCTGCCAGTCCCCCTGCCTCTGTGTGACGCTGGATAATTTCACTTTCTGGGTTCATAGAGAAGTAGGCAATTTGGGCTTTTACCCGTTCTGCCATTTCCACCACTAAGGGATCATCAGCATTCAAAACTGCATAGCCGCTGGGCATCACTGTTTCTGCCAAAACCCCCTTCACTTTTGCCATTTGTTCAACGGTGTCAATATCTCCAATCCCTAAATGGTCAGCAGCAACGTTCAACACCACCCCGACATCACAGCTCTCAAAACCTAAGCCAGACCGCAGAATTCCCCCTCTGGCGGCTTCCAATACAGCTATCTCGACCATGGGGTCACACAAGATCACTTGAGCGCTCTGAGGGCCAGTATTATCCCCAGGTTCAACTAAATAGTCCCCAATATAAGTCCCATCAGTAGTGGTATAGCCCACTGCTTGCCCGGTTTGCTTCATAATATGAGCCAACAAACGGGTTGTAGTGGTTTTACCGTTGGTTCCCGTCACTGCTAAAATCGGAATCCGACTCGGACTACTATTAGGATATAGCATATCCAGTACTGCCCCCGCCACATTCCGAGCCAACCCTTCACTGGGAGCCACGTGCATTCTGAAACCCGGTGCAGCGTTAACTTCCACAATTACCCCATCTGCCTCTCGCAACGGCTTGGTAATATCGGGAGTAATCACATCCACTCCAGCAATATCTAACCCGATAATTTTAGCAATGCGGGCAAACAGCCATAAATTCTCTGGGTGTACTGTATCGGTGCGGTCAATCGCAATCCCGCCCGTACTAATATTAGCCGTTGCCTTCAGATAGCAGCGTTTTCCTTTGGGCAAGACAGAGTCAAGGGTGTAACCTTGCTCATCCATCAGTAACATTGCGTTATCATCAATCTCAATTCGAGTCAGGACGTTGTCATGACCATCTCCCCGACGGGGATCGCGGTTGGTTTGATGAATCAGTTCATCCACGGTTGAACGTCCATCCCCAATCACATGAGCCGGAATCCGTTCAGCGACTGCAACAACTTTACCATTGACCACCAATACCCGATAGTCATTTCCTTTGTAAAACCGTTCCACAATCACGCTGTTCGTTTTAGAAGCTTTGGCAGCTCTATCGTAAGCTTTTTCTGCGGTTTCCGGCTTCGTAATATCGAGGGTAATACCGCGTCCGTGGTTACCATCTAAGGGTTTAATCGCCACGGGATAACCCCCAACATATTTGATCGCATCTTCTAGCTCATCAAAATAGCGAATCACTGTGCCGACTGGAACGGGGACACCGGCATTGCGGAGAATCGTTTTTGTCCCTTCTTTATCACAAGCAAGCTCAACCCCCAAAATACTAGTATTATTAGTGAGGGTGGCTTGAATTCTGCGTTGGTTCACCCCATAACCGAATTGAATCACGTAGCGCACGTTCGATTCCAGCCATGGAATACCTCGGGCTTCGGCTTCTTTAACAATTGCCTCTGTACTCGGGCCAAGAGAAGACTGAATTTTAAGTTCTTTGAGATCTTCTATATCTTGTTCTAATTCTGCTTCAGAATAAGTTCCGGTATCTACAATGCTACGGCACAGTCTAACAGCCGCCCGACCCGCGTAGCGTCCTGCCATTTCGTTGTCATACTCAAACACCACTTGAAAAATTCCAGGGGTTGCTGTTTCTCGAGTCCGGCCAAAACCCACAGTCATCCCTGCTAAACTTTGAAGTTCTAGGGCAACGTGTTCAATCACATGACCCATGAGGGTTCCCCGGTCTACTCGGCTTAAAAAACCGCCCCGGACTCCAGGGGAGCAGTGGTGTTCAACCAAGCTCGGTAATACATCAACTAAGCCGTCATAAAAGCCAGTAATTTCAGAGGTGTATCGTTCTGTGAGATCCTCGAGATCAAGACGCATCACGATGCACTTCTGGTGTCTAATACTCCAATAGTTGGGACCACGTAAGGTAAGAACTTTAAGAATTTTCATATTTTCGTGCTTATAGGTGATGCCGGAATTTTCTGGTGTGATTAGCCTGCTTTATCTAATTTCAACCGTAGAATCCATCTAAACTGTTCACGAGGAACAGTTTTCTAAGAAAAAATAGGGGCGGTGCGACCCCGCGCTGTCTCAAAGCGAAGCGCGAACGCGCACCAAGAGAGACGACAAGAATTGATGACACTTCTGTTGATTGCACTGCGATCAACGTCATAAAATCAAGTTGCCATTGCCCTATTTTTCAAATTGAGATGAAAATTAAATGGTTATAACCCCAGGCTAGGGATTAAGAGCTGAGACTGTATATTATACTGGTCTCCGTGGGTTAGGATATGAACTTTGAGGTTAAACACACTCAACGGATCGGTTGCACCCGCTTGATTGGCATTTGTATGGGTCATTTCTCGAGGATCTACGATAGTAACAGCCCCTTTACCAATCACTTTTAGTAGACCTTCTCCCTCAAACAAAGCGCAAGTGTCTTCGTCAATTCCTATCCCCAGTCGATCTGGATAAGATGCAACCGCACTAATTAAACGAGCCAAACGATTGCGATTATAAAAATGTTGGTCCACAATTAACTGTGGTAAAATATCGAGTCCCGTTCCCATATCGACTAAAGCGCGATTGGGAGCCTCTCCGCTGCCACCCCCGGCAATCATCTGATGACTCATGACAGCGGCTCCGGCACTGGTTCCAGCCAGGGCTATTTTACCGTTATGAGCGGAGTCGCGAATTGTCTCCATTAATGGGGTATCAGCCAGTAGACTATATAACCGAAGCTGATCCCCACCGGTCATGAATACACCTGTACAAGTTTCCATGTAAGTGTGCCATTCCGGCTCTTGACAGTGATGTCGTTCCCGGATATCAAAAACTTTAATGTCTTTGGCTCCCATATCCTGAAAAATTGTCCGGTAGCGATCGCCTTGTAAAGCCGGTTCTCTTGAAGCTGAGGGAATAATCGCCAGTTGAGCATTGGCTCCCCCAGCTCGATTATAGAAGGTTTGTAGAATCTCACGTCCATGAACTTTGTCTTCTGCGCCACCAATTACAAGAATAGATGTTTGGGTTTTTTTGGGAATCATGTGTTCAAGGGCTTGAGATGTCAACTGCTGCATAATCGATCTCCATCTAATGAGCATGAGTTCATTTCAGGGATATCATCCCTTTTTTAAGACTTCCACAGCAAACAAATTAGACAAGGATTAAACGGGCGAATGATTTCCGTTTTTCCGAGCTAGACAATCCAGTTCAATCTAAATCTAAAAGATCTCAAGCGATTATCCGAAGTCGGCAGTTGAATCAGTCTTGAACTCAAAATACTTTTCAAGCTGACGACTTTTATGTTTTCATTCAGTCTGTGGGCAGAACAGCTTCATGATTCGCTCAACTGGATTTGGTTTGTGTTGGAGTAATTTTTCGGTTTTTCTCTGGCTAGCTTTTTGTAGTTACCAGTTTAATTGAAAGGGTTCCTGGAATTGTCTCAGATGAGATGCTTCTTAGATTCAGAAAATTCCCTTATATATTGCATTCTAATTGATTGGTTGAATGCTGAATGTACCCCTAACCCACCCCCACAAACTCACACATTGGCTTAAATCCAGTAGCTTGCATGGTTGGTGGTGTATTTCTGCCCTTTGAAATTGACAACATTGTATGATCTACCGATAAGACTTCCTGTATATATTTAATATCTCATCTTATCCCTCACTTTGAGAAGAACCGGGTGCTAGATTTCTTCTGAACTGAGGGCTGAGAATTAGCTCTTTAATTTGATTGCGATTAGGTTTACCCATTCGTCAAATTGGCATATAGAGCATTCGGAAGAATATTCCTAATTTTCCCAGTTAAAATTAAACGATCTACATCATGGCTATTCAGTCATTTTAGTATATTTTGATACAAAAATCAGCTTGTTTTTAGGTTAATTCATTATCATATATCATAAAGTGCCACTGACGTATGCTTTTTTTAGTACCCCTCAAGCTTCTGTGAGATTCGACATTATCACGTTATTTCCTGATTTCTTTACCAGTCCCCTCAACTCCGGACTGTTGGGCAAAGCCTTAGCCAAAGAAATTGCTGAAGTTCATTGTATCAATCCCCGAGATTTTGCCACCGATAAGCATCGACGAGTGGATGATGAATCCTATGGTGGTGGCGTGGGGATGGTATTAAAACCCGAACCTATTTTCGCCGCTTTTGAATCTCTCCCAACGCTTCCGAGGCGAGAGGTGATTCTTCTGACTCCCCAAGGGGAACGAATGCATCAAAATTTATTTCGTCAACTCGCCACCGGGTTTGACCAACTGGTATTAATTTGCGGTCATTATGAAGGGGTAGATGAACGAGTCATGCATTTAGTCACACGGGAAGTCTCTCTGGGGGATTTTGTCCTGACTGCTGGGGAAATTCCAGCTTTAGCGTTAATTAACGGTGTGATTCGTTTACGTCCGGGTACAGTTGGTAAAGCAGAATCTCTAAAAGCCGAAAGCTTTGAAGATGGATTACTCGATTATCCTCACTATACCCGACCGGCTGAATTTCGCGGGTTAAAAGTTCCAGATATCCTCTTATCGGGTAATCATGCCGCTATTGCCGAGTGGCGTAAACAACAACAACTGCAACGAACACAACAACGCCGTCCAGACTTGTTAGAAGAAAAAGACAACGAGACTACTTCTTAAACCGTTGGGGTTGACTGAATTTATAAATATCTTGCATTACCCCCGCCCAACTTTGAACTAAAGAGGCTAAAATGCGATCGCCTTTTTCTTTTGTTGCGACAGTTGCATCTCCTAACACTCCACTTTCGGTTAAATCCCGCGTTACCCAAGCAAATGGCAATTGCCCCTCCATACTCAATAAACTCTCCTCTGGTAAGCTGTGAGGGTATTCTCGTACCGCTTTCTCCATTCTTACCTGTTCGGGTAAAATTGAAAGCATGATGCTTGTTTCTGCATCCCCGCCATGAATGCCATATTCTAATTCCTCTGAAGTTAACAATTCCTCTGCCACATTGGGGACTCGCCACACAAATAACGGAAATATCATCAAATCCTCATATTTTTGACGTAAGTCCCGCGCGACTATCTCCAAAACTTGGGGTTGTCCCCCATGACCATTGACAAACACCAATTTACGAAATCCGGCCCTGTAGATGCTTTCTCCCATCTCCATCAACACCGCCCCTAGGGTCTGACTGGATAAGGTAATAGTCCCCGGAAAGTGCCAATGTTCATTTGATTTTCCGTAATACAGGGGTGATAAAGCATAGGCTGGGATATCAGTCGGCAGTAAGGCTAAAGCTTTACCGACTACTGCTGTGGCAATGGCTGAATCAACAATTAAGGGTAAATGTGGCCCATGTTGTTCAATTGAACCAATGGGTTGAATAATAACAGTATTTTCTTTATCCTCCATCGCCGCAATTTCAGTCCAGGTGAGATAGGGGAAAAATCGTTCAGGTGGGATAAAGTGGTGCATTTTAGGGAATGGGGAATGGGGAATGGGTAGGGTTTCTGATGATCGCCGGTGGGTTTTTACTCATGTCGTGACGTTGCATGCAACGTCTCTACTTACTCCTTACTCACTACTCATTACTTCTTACTTCTACCATGATGACCAATACTGATTCAAGGCCACAACAGCATCGCCTATGTTACTATCAGTGTAATAATTGTATTTGCAACAATTGTCAATGGGCAACGTTCTTGTATTGAACGCCTCCTATGAACCGCTCAATATTACCAGTTGGCGACGTGCAGTTGTTCTGTTATTGAAGAACAAAGCTGAACAGGTTGAGCATAACGGGAGGTATCTTTTACCAGATTTTCCACTACCCACTGTGATTCGATTGCGTTATTACGTTCGCGTGCCTTATAAAGAAATTCCACTCACCCGGAGAAATATATTGCACCGAGATGCACACTCTTGTCAATACTGTGGGTATACCGGAGACGAACTGACTCTCGATCATGTGATTCCGCGATCGCGTGGGGGAGGAGAAAGCTGGGAAAACCTCGTGGCTGCTTGTGTTCGGTGTAATGTTCGCAAGGGCAGCCGCACACCCAAAGAAGCTGAAATGCCTCTGCGAAATTCTCCCCGAAAACCTTATAGTAGTCTCTACTTTGAAGTGACTAAACACCTCAAAACTGGGATGCATCAAGAATGGCAAAAATATGTGATTGGTCTTTAAAGCCTCTATTTCTTTGTGGAATAGGGGTTTTAAAATATCATATTTAACTAAAATTTGATGGTATAACAATTTTTATTGATAAAAGCTTTGTTAAATAGAGTATGACGAATCTGTATTTCATTCGCCATGGAATTGCGGTGGATCGAGGTATCTATAATAATGATGAGGATCGACCTTTAACGCCTGAGGGCGATCGCAAAACTCGTAAAGTTGCTCAAAAATTTGATCGCTTAGGAATTAAATTTGATCGGATTTTGTCCAGTCCTCTTGTCCGCGCCCGCCAAACCGCAGAAATTTTACACCAGCAAGGCTTAAGTTCGGCTGTAGAAGAGTTTAACGCCTTATCTCCTTCTGGAGATATTCAAGATTGGCTGAGTTGGTACGATGGCAATACCTCAGCAAAAAATCAAAGTATTGCCCTGGTCGGACATCAACCCGATTTAGGTCATTGGGCGGAAATATTAATTTGGGGAGAAAGCCGAGAAAGATTGATTGTAAAAAAAGCAGGCGTTATCGGTATTACTTTACCGGAAAACGGAACAGTTGTGGGAAACAGTGAGCTATTTTGGCTGAGTCCTCCCAAATTTCTGCTGGGATAAATTGATTTTGCTAAAAATAGCAACTCAATCAGTCCATCACTCCGCCTGTTTAGGTACTGGGACCGTCATCTTCGATTCGGTTGTAGGGGAAGCTCGAGGACGGGGTCTTTTTATTGTAAAATCAAGTAACCAATAAGTCTAGAAAAGACTTTTGCTTACTGGCAAGCGGCAAAAGCCTCTGCCGACGATGATAAGCTGTATTTTCCAAAAAGTACACTCAAGGGTTTTACCTGAGAGGATAGGGTCTGTTTGACGCAGCCAGGTTGCTACGAAATCGAAGATTGATTGGTTCATGCGTTGTGCGAGTCATCTCTGAAGTGAAAGTAGTAGGTTTAGCAGTTAGCTGCCTCCGAAATTCTGTTTTTAAGAATCCGTTTCTATAGCGGAGCTTAGGAACGGAGTACGTCAACTGATAATGTAGCCTAAATAGGTTCTATTAATTTTAGAGAAACTACTATGACTCTCATCGACGAATATAAGCCCGGTTTGGAAGGTGTTCCTGCAACCTTGTCCAGTATCAGCTACGTCGATGGAAAGAAAGGAGTGCTGGAATACCGAGGAATTCGAGTCGAAGAACTGGCCGAACAAAGCACCTTTCTCGAAACCGCGTATCTACTGATTTGGGGTAAACTCCCCACCAAAGATGAACTGGATATGTTTCAGCACGATCTTCAATTCCATCGTCGGATTAAATACCGGATTCGCGACATGATGAAGTGCTTTCCAGAAACGGGTCATCCCATGGATGCCTTGCAAACCTCAGCCGCAGCGTTGGGATTATTCTATTCTCGCCGCGCCCTGGATAATCCAGAGTATATACGAGGTGCAGCTATCCGACTGTTAGCGAAAATTCCGACAATGGTGGCAGCATTTGCACAGATGCGAAAAGGAAATGATCCGATTCAACCCCGTGACGATCTTGACTATGCCGCTAACTTTCTCTATATGTTGAGTGAACGAGAACCCGATCCCCTGGCGGCTCAAGTGTTTGATGTGTGCTTGACGCTCCATGCAGAACATACCATTAATGCGTCCACGTTTTCCGCGATGGTAACTGCATCAACCCTAACCGATCCTTATGCTGTGGTTGCCTCAGCGGTGGGAACATTAGCTGGCCCCTTGCATGGGGGAGCCAATGAGGAAGTCTTAACAATGCTAGAAGATATTGGCTCTGTAGAGAATGTTGAACCCTATCTCGATCAGTTAATTAAAAGTAAATCAAAAATTATGGGTTTTGGTCACCGAGTGTACAAAGTTAAAGATCCAAGAGCGATCATTTTACAAAAACTAGCAGAACAACTCTTCGATAAATTTGGTTACGATAAATACTACGAAATTGCTCTGGCATTAGAAGCCGCAGTCACTGAACGCCTCGGACATAAAGGCGTTTATGCCAATGTAGACTTCTATTCCGGGTTAGTTTATCGTAAGTTAGGGATTCCCACTGATTTGTATACCCCGATTTTTGCGATCGCACGGGTGGCGGGATGGTTAGCCCACTGGAAAGAACAACTGGTGAAAAACCGGATTTTCCGTCCCACTCAAATCTACACCGGTGCCCACAACGAAAACTATATTAAAATCGAACAGCGTAATTGTGCCATTGATCTAAATGGTTCTGTTATAGGTTAGGCACTAGGGCAGGAATAAGAAGTCTGTAGAGACATTGCATGCAACGTCTCTACGGGAGTAAGGAGTAAAAACCCACCGGCGATAATCAGAAACCCTACTCGTTACTCGTTACTCGTTCCCTGTTGTTAAATTTGAATCAAGCCTGAGGAACCGTCGAGCGCTATACTGTTGAGAGTGTAGTTTTTAAGAAATCTTTACATCACTCTTAATTCAACTGAAAACGTAGCCAAAGTACGTTTTTTACCCTTAGAATCACTCAACGAAGATTGCATTTTTGGATATATGAACCCTGGAATTGACCTACAAAGGAGTTTTATTGAAGCCCTGATGGATTTGGGAATCCCCTCTGGGGCTGCCAAAACCCTGTGGATGCCCCTACCGATGGGGCTAATGATTGTGGCTGCAACGGTGGGTGTGTTGGGTTCAGTCTGGTTAGAACGGAAAATCTCTGCCGCTGCCCAACAACGGATTGGCCCCGAATTTATCGGCCCGTTAGGAACCTTAGCCCCCGTGGCTGACGGTTTAAAACTGTTACTCAAGGAAGATATTATTCCCCTCAAAGCTGACCCTCTATTATTTACTTTAGGGCCAGTAATTGTTGCTATTCCTGTATTTCTGTCCTACATGATTATCCCGTTTGGACAGAATATGATCATTTCTGACTTAGGAACAGCCATCTTTTTATGGATTGCCCTTTCTAGTATTCAACCGATTGGGTTGTTGATGTCAGGTTATGCCTCCAATAACAAGTATTCTCTATTGGGAGGACTACGGGCAGCGGCACAATCGATTAGTTATGAAATTCCCTTGGCTTTAGCGGTGTTAGCTGTTGTGATGATGTCGAATAGCCTCAGTACCATTGACATTGTTGAACAGCAATCGAGTTATGGGATTCTCGGATGGAATATTTGGCGACAACCCGTAGGATTTGCAATTTTCTGGATTGCCGCTTTAGCTGAATGTGAACGCCTCCCTTTCGATTTACCCGAAGCTGAAGAAGAATTGGTCGCGGGCTATCAAACCGAGTATACCGGGATGAAGTTTGCTTTGTATTACCTAGCATCCTACGTCAATTTGGTCTTGGCTTCTTTATTGGTTTCTGTGTTATACCTGGGCGGTTGGAATTTTCCCATTCCAGTAGAATGGATTGCCGGCTGGATAGGGGTGAGTGAAACAACCCCATGGTTACAAGTATTAACCGCAATGTTGGGCATTACTATAACCATCTTGAAAGCCTACCTGCTATTGTTTACAGCCTTGTTGTTGCGGTGGACAGTGCCTCGGGTTCGGATTGACCAACTCTTGAACTTAGGTTGGAAATTTTTGCTACCCATTGCCCTGGTTAATCTATTACTAACAGCCGCTTTGAAGTTAGCTTTCCCAGTTGCTTTCGGTGGCTAAGTGAAATTTATCCATTTCACACTATTTAGAAACGCACAGAGACAACACCATGTTTAAATTCCTAAATCAAGTGGCAGATTATGCCAAAGAAACGGTACAGGCTGCAAAATATATTGGTCAAGGGCTATCTGTCACCTTTGACCATATGCGCCGTCGTCCGGTTACAGTACAATATCCCTACGAAAAGTTAATTCCCTCTGAACGGTTTCGGGGTCGGATTCACTTTGAGTTTGACAAATGTATTGCCTGTGAAGTTTGTGTGAGAGTTTGCCCGATTAATTTACCCGTGGTTGACTGGGAAATGAACAAGGCAGCCAAGAAAAAGAAACTCTTGCATTACAGTATTGATTTTGGGGTCTGTATTTTCTGCGGTAACTGTGTAGAATATTGCCCGACCAACTGTCTATCAATGACAGAAGAATATGAATTGGCTGCTTACGATCGCCATGAGCTGAATTATGATAACGTAGCTCTGGGACGACTACCTTATAAAGTGACTGATGACCCAATGGTTACGCCGCTACGAGAACTTGCCTATTTACCTAAAGGCGTGACAGAACCTCATGATTTACCCAGTACGGCGCGTCGATCTGGATTGCGTCCGGAGGAAATCTTAGAACAAATGGAAAAGCAAGGTTCTAAAGACAACTCTGACTGATTTAATTAAGAGACGTTGGGTGAGTGATAAAGTTGCACAGCAACGTCTCTAGAATAAACAACAACACATTGAAGGAACAAAAACGGTGAATCTAGCAGAAGGAGTACAACTGGTTTCATTTGGCATCCTCACCGCCATGATGATTGGTGCGGCATTGGGTGTTGTACTACTGAATAATATTGTTTACTCCGCCTTTTTACTCGGGGGAGTGTTTATGAGTATGGCAGGGCTTTACTTGCTGTTAAATGCTGATTTTGTGGCAGCAGCGCAGGTATTAATTTATGTCGGTTCTGTTAATGTATTAATCCTATTTGGGATTATGCTCGTTAACAAACAAGAAGACTTTAAAGTTTTGCCCAAAACCTGGATTAAAAAAGGTGCAACAGCGGTTGTTTGTATCGGCTTATTTGCCCTATTAGGTACAATGGTAATTTCCACACCTTGGGCAATTCAGCCAGAAGCCGTTGTGGGTGGAGAAAGTTCGATCCTGAAAATTGGACAGCACTTTTTCAGTGATTATTTACTGCCGTTTGAATTAGCATCTGTATTTCTATTAATGGCAATGGTGGGGGCAATTATCCTAGCCCGTCGTGATTTTATTCCCGATGCTGAACAGATTGAAAAAGCCCAGCCTAGTGTTTGGACACTGCAAGAACGGCCCCGAGAATTACTCTCTGTTTCGACCGATAGTTCAGAGTCTGAAAGTTAATGATAAAAAAGAGGATTTATGGAATTACAACTTGAGTATTTTTTGTTAATTGCTGCGGCTTTATTCTGTATTGGGATTTATGGTTTAATTACCAGCCGGAATGCAGTGCGTGTATTAATGTCGATTGAGTTACTATTAAATGCTGTTAATTTAAACTTAATGGGATTCTCGAATTATTTGGATGGTTCGAGTATTAAAGGTCAGGTTTTTACAGTATTTGTAATTACAGTAGCAGCGGCTGAAGCAGCAGTCGGGTTAGCGATTGTTTTAGCAATTTATCGGAACCGGAACACGGTAGATATGGAGGCATTTAATTTATTGAAGTGGTAATAAATAAACCACAAAGATACAGAAGATTAATTGTTTAATTTATACAATAAGTAGGAGAGGGGTTGAATTCCTCTCCTTTTTTTTCTGGTTATTTTTCACCAGAGTAGATATAGTACACTATTTATTACCTATTTCTAATTCCCCTCCTTGTAGGAGGTGCTAGGGGAGGTTATTGAACTCACGTTATATGATGAAATAGAATCATTATCTTACTCCTCAACCTCTTTTAGATTGAACTCAAAAACTGCATGAAACTGTTATTGGTGTAAACTTTTAAATGAGGATAATCGCTTCTCTAGTGATATCAATTAATAATTGATTTAAACAACTCTAGTGAATCTAATTAATCCTAACTTAACTCGATCTTTTTTTCATAGATATTAGTTGGTATTATTACTTGCATATAGTTTAAATTAATCAAATATAGGTTATAATTAAGCGTTAATGTCTTGACTATATTGTAAAGTCTCATTCGGTCGTATGAACCAGCGCTCTAAAGTTTTCCTGAATTCTTTTCCTGTCTGCTCTCTTGATGAAAAATCCCGTACAGTTTATGTATACAAGTATTTTTTTAATCAGACACCAGAAGGAACTGAGATATATAGAGCTGTTAATAATATTCTTTATAATATTGGTGGTGTAACGGGTGCAAAATTAGGTTACGAAATTGTCACGACTGAGGCGATCGCAGAGAGCAATTTACAAGGGAAAAATTGGAATTTAACATTTCTTAGACAACAGCAACTGAATCCTAAAAATTCTGTAGAGCGGAAAACTTTAGAACAGTTATATCGTCGATATCTTTATCATTCCTTACGAACAGAACATAACAAACAAGTTGAAAGATCTCAAACAGGATTGATTTTATGGGATCAATCAAAAGTTGAGCAATCAGGACAGGGTTGGCAAGTTGTGAAAGGCGCTTTAGTGGATGTTGCCATAGATGAAAATGGACAACTTAACCTAGAAATTGATAGTCATTACCGCTTTGATTCACTTTGGACACTACATCAATGGTTAGAAAAATACCCAGATGCACCACTCAATTATGTACACAACTTAGACAAGAAGTGCTCTTGGTATTTTATTAAGGTCAGCCAAGCGCGTCCGGAGAATATTACTATAAAAGACTTAGGAAAAAGCTTAGCAGATTATCACCGAGAAAAGGGAGTTCTAGAACATATTATTCAAGAATCTCGTGTGGTTTATGTTCGCCATACGAAGAAAGGTAAGGGACAAGACCTTACTCCTCATTTATCAAAACTCCTCAAGCCTAGTATTTCAATGGAAATTCTCAGCTACGTTGCTGAAAAAGGAGATTGTGGTGCAGCAGAAGTGTTAACAAAAGTGCGTTTACCTATTCAACAAAGGTTAGATAAAGGCAAAGCGATCGCTAAATGGTTGCTCAAAAATGTATATCATAAAACTGAGGATAACTTAGAACCTCAGCAACAAATTGCAACTTTATTCTCTCCACCCACTTTTATTGCTCATAATAATATTGTTGTCAAGCGTCCGAATGATGCGATTAAAAAAGGTTGTTTACGGGTTGGAGAAACTCAGTTTGGTTGTTTGCATCTCCAACACACAGACGGCGACTGGCCGGAGTTAATTAAACAACAATTACTGACCACAGCCGAAGCAAGTGAAACAACAATTGATCTAAACTATCAATATAGTGGCGAACAACTGCCTGATAGTGATATAGAACGTCGTCGATTTTGGTCAGAAGTTTCAGAAAGCAATATCAAAACAATGTTGGTGGTGAGTGGGTGGTTAGGAAGCGAGTATAAAACTCAACTAAGGCGTGAGGCACTGCAAGCCGGTATTGCTTTACAATTTATGCTTCCCATGGCAAAACCTGACCCCTATCGAGGCGCGAATATTACCCTCGGACTATTAGTCAAGGCAGGTTGGCAGCCAATTGGTATTAAAATGCTGGATGACCCACAGGTAGCTGAATTAACCATTGGTTTTGATGCTGGGACTAACGGAAGGCTATTTTACGGCACAAGCGCTTTTGCAGTCCTGGCAGATGGTAAAAGTATAGGCTGGGAAATTCCAGAGGCTCAGGTGGGTGAGCGGTTTTCTCAACGAGCCATTTGGGATGCTACACTTGCTATTGTAGAGCGGTTCTATCATTTGAATAGCCGTAAGCCTCGGAGAGTCCTGTTACTCAGAGATGGATTTGTACAGGACTGCGAATTTGGCCACACTATCAATAATCTTGAGGAAGAAAACATCGATGTAGACTTGCTAGAAGTGTATAAGTCAGGCGCGGGACGGATGGCTCAACGGACAACAGATGGCAAATTTCACGAGGTCAAGCCAGGGACTGGGTTTAGCATCGCTGAGGATGCTTTCAGAATTGTTACCAGTAAGGCACAAGCTGGGGGTAGTGCCAGACCTTTAGAAGTGGTGAGGATACATGGAGATGCATCTTTGAGAGTTTTAGCCCATCAGATTTTTGCACTGAGTGAGTTTCATCCGGCTAGTGCGTTTACTAGTAGTCGATTACCAATGCCACTACATTATGCAGATAAGATGATTAAGGAAGTGCAGCGTTTAGGACAGCTTGGTATCTTGCATGGCGTTGACCATCAAAAGATTTTTGCCGCATAATCTTGAACTATTTTTATTTAAATGACTCCATTCATGATTAGAATGGAGCCGAATCAAATTATTAAGTATCACCCATTGCCATCACAATTTTACCGACAGTTCGTCCTGTTTCACTGTCAATATGGGCTTGAATGACCTCCGATAACGGATAAGTTTTATCAATTACTATTTGAATTTTATCCGCTTCAATCCACTCTCGCATCGCATCTAAATCTCGCCGCACAGGCTGTACTAAAACTAATTTAGCTTTCTGACGAGAAAATAAAAACGTTTGCGCCACTGCTGCAATATTTTCAGGAGTGGGAAGGGTTGAAATATAAACTCCATCGGGTTGTAATACTTTTTGACAGTTAAAAAAGGACTGTTTACCCACCGCATCAAAAATAATATCGTATTGGGTTGCTTGTTGGGTAAAATCAACTTGATTGTAATCAATCACAATATCAGCCCCTAATTGTTTGATTAAATCTAAATTAGCAGCGCTACAAACCCCTGTGACTTCTGTTTGCAGAACTTTTGCAATTTGCACTGCAAAGCTTCCCACACCCCCAGAAGCGCCGTTAATTAAGACTTTTTGTCCGGCTCGTATTTGACCCAAATCGAGTAACGCCTGTAATGCGGTGAGTCCCGCCACTGGCAGGGCTGCGGCTTGGTTATGGGAAATATGACTGGGCTTTAAAGCCGTTGTGGCAGCCTCAATGGCTGCATATTCAGCATAAGCACCACCTGATAAGGGATTGAGAAAGGTATAAACTTCATCTCCCGCTTGAAACCCTGTGACGTTTTCCCCAACAGCCACAACCACCCCAGAAACATCACATCCGAGTTGTTTAGGAAAGTCAAACCCGGATAACAATTGCAGTTGTCCTTGGCGCACTTTCCAGTCTACTGGGTTAACGCTAGTGGCATGAACTTTAACCAAAAGTTGATCCGGTAGAATACTAGGATCGGCTATATCCTGATATTGTAAGACATCAGCCGCACCATATTGATTGAAAATAACTGCTTTCATCATCATTAGTTTGTTAAAGACAATTTATATTTTAGTTGAGTCAAATCCTAGAGGTTTCTGACTCAATTATTAAAACTTTAGAGCATTGACTTTGAATTGACAATTGTTATGGATATAATAGAAATATAACTGATTCACTTCTAATTCAAGCGATCATAAATGGCAAAAAGCCGAGATTCATTGAATTTCTTCCCTCCTAGCTTTGAATATTAATCCTGATGGAAACCCATTGTACAATAGATTCTCTAAAATCAATTAATAATTTGTCATGATCAAGATTTTGTAGGATCGAAAAAAAATGAGCATTTACTATATTTTCCTTCTGGCAAGAAAGAGAACCTTTTTTTAGCAAAGCCTTCAATTAATTAAGAATCGGATCAAATCTTGAGAAATCAGAATTATCACAACAACAGTGGTATAACTTCATGCATTTCTGTTACTCACAACCCTCTATAATCGAGACTGTATCATTCAAACTAAGGAAGTTGGGTGTTTGTTATGGACTACAAACAAGAACTAATTACAACAATTCATGATTTTGGTTGTGATTTAGAGCTGTTAGAGGCTCGACTCACCCAACTGACTGAAACTATACCGACAGCAGTACTGATTCCTGCTTTGTATGAAGAACTAGAGCGACCCGCACTCACCCGAATTCGGGATCAATTAGCCTTGTGCAAATTTGTTAACAACGTTGTGGTGGCAGTTAATGCTCAAACTCCGGAACAATATACCAAGACTGTTGAATTTTTTAGTATTTTACCTCAACCGACATTTGTCATTTGGGAAAATGGCTCTAGAGTGACTCAGCTTTTAGAAAACTTGAAAACAAAAGGCTTGGACTTACTCCGTTTTAAAGGTAAAGGTCAAGCGGTTTGGATTGGTTTAGGGATTGCCTCATTGCAAGCCGAAGCGATCGCGCTCCATGATGCTGATATTATCACCTACGACAAATCTTATCCACTTAAGCTGCTGTTTCCTTTGGTTGAAAAAGATCTCGGTATTTCGTTCAATAAAGCCTATTATGCTCGTATTGGTGGTGAGCCTCAACGTTTTCATGGTCGAGTGATGCGTTTATTTGTCACCCCGTTGCTGTCAGCATTAACAGATTTATTTGGGTATCAAAACTATTTGCGCTATCTTAGTGCTTATCGTTATCCTCTTTCTGGAGAGTTTGCCTTAACCAATGATCTGGCCCTCAATACTCGAATTCCGGGAAATTGGGGTTTGGAAATCGGCTTATTAGGTGAAGTGTATCGTAATGTAGCAGAAAAACGCATTGCTCAGGTCGATCTCGGTGTATTTGACCACAAACATCAACCCATTGGTCAATCCAGTAATGAAGGACTACGGAAGATGTGCCGAGATATTTTTCGCTCTATTCTACGGACTTTAACTGAAACCGAAAGAGTTATCATTAGCATGGAACATATTCATGCATTGCGAATTAAGTTTCGTCGAGAAGCACAAGACTTTAGCCGCCAATATTTTGTCGATGCGCGTTTTAATAACCTTAATTATGACCGTCATCAAGAAGAAGTGATTGTAGAAGTATTTGAACAAGTGATTGCTGAAACGGGTGAACTGTTTTTTGAGAATCCAGCCGGTGCTCAAATCCCTGACTGGACGAGGGCTTTAGCTGCGATGCCCGCTTTGAGAGAACAGCTTAGGGAAGCCACTAAACGAGATATGGCAGAGGCTAGGAGTTATTTGCCGGGAATGTTTCTGAGGTTATAGTTCAACCGGAAACTATAGCCGTTGTATCATAAACATGAAACTGTAGAAAATCATTGTTGATAAGTCGATAGCCCCAAATTCACCAACTTCAATGATCTCAGCGTGATTTGCAATGCGTTATAAAAAGGTCAGTTAGCGGATTCTAATATAGATAATATCGCTGTCAAAACAGAGTTTAGCCATTTTCAATCCTATTACAATACCCCTCTTACTGACACTATTTTGGCTCTGTGAGTGGATATTTCAAGTTTAAAGCTTGTGTAAAATATTGCCGATTAATCATCAAAATTGAGTAAAGATGGGCTGAAAAGATTGATGTAACTTTTATTTTTAGATATGCTAGATATTACGGAGAAAACAGCTTAATCCATCTACTTTAATGTCAGTAATTTTTCGGAAAATCCTGATAGTGATTTATCTTGAGGTAAATCTATATTAACTCTGGGGTATAAGGAGGTTGATAGTTAGCTCAATTAATCATCAGTCCAGATCTAATCAAATAAGTTGTTTTACCTATTTTAGCGGAGGTAACATGGATGAGATGAATGTCTTGGCGAATCGAATTCATTTTATTTCTGGATTACCTCGTTCTGGTTCAACGCTTCTGGCAGCAATTCTCCGACAAAATCCCCGTTTTTATGGAGCGATGACATCTCCTGTGGGAGGGTTAGTGAATCGAATGTTAGAAGCCATGAGCGAAGACAATGAATTCTCAGTATTCTTATCTCCGGAGCAAAAAAAGAATATCCTTTTGAGTTTGTTTTCAGCTTACTATCAAAAACAAATTGATCAATATCCAATTATTTTTGATACTAATCGTTTATGGTGTAGTAAACTGGCTTTAATTGATCAATTGTTTCCCCATGCTAAAATCATCTGCTGCGTTCGGAATATTGCTTGGGTAATGGACTCATTAGAACGGTTAGTGAGGCAGAATGCGTATGAGGTTTCTCGTCTATTTAATAACCGCAATGAAACCGCAACGGTTTATAGCCGGACAGAAGCTTTAAGTCAAGGAAATCGTTTAGTGGGATTTGCCTATAATGCTCTCAAGGAAGCATTTTATAGTGAATATGCAGATAAATTACTCCTGATAGACTACGAACTACTGACAACAGGGCCAGCTCAAACTTTATCCTTAATTTATCAATTTATTGGAGAACAACCCTTTGAGCATAACTTTAAAAATGTTCAGTACGAAGAACCCAATTTTGATCGGAAACTGAGAACGAAAGGATTACATCAAGTGGATAAAACAGTTGAGTTTAAACCTCGAAAAACCATTTTACCCCCCGATTTATTTGAGCGATTTAGCCAGTTATCTTTTTGGACAAGTACAACAGATAGTTTGGCTAACGTAGTTTGTGTTCAGCCTAACAGATCGCTAGAAAAATAATTTTGAAAACAACATAAAATTGAGAAAATTATCGATTATTGTTTAGGGAACAAAGTTAAAATAAAAGAGTCATAAATAGTAATTGTCAATGCTAATTTCCTCCTGCATCTATTATAAAAAAGGCTATAATTGTCTTTTTGCTAAATCTGATTAAACTCTTCTCAAAATTGATTCAATCTTGAATAATGAGACTTAATAATTCAGATTAATCAATCAGGGTTTATGTGAGTTTGAGACCCATTCTCTTAAACTTTTTAATTTCAACTGTATTTAGACAGTCATCCTTAGGGTTTTCTTGCATCTGCTTCTCATTATCATCATCGAATCACCCGTCATTACTAATTGATAGTCAGAAAGCCATGAGTCAACAACTAATTGTCATCGATTCTAAAATTGCTCACTATAATGCTTTAATTCAAGGGATTGATCCCAATGCTAAAGTTATTATTTTAGAGCCTAATTATGATGGCATCGATCAAATTAGCAAAATTCTTACCAGTCAAGCTCCTATTCAAGCCTTACATATCGTTGCCCATGGTCAAGATGGTACTCTGAAACTGGGTCAAACTACCCTAAATTCTGAGACTATTGAAACCCACGTCCCTACTTTAGAAGAATGGGGCGCAGCCTTAACAGACAATAGCGATATTTTGCTATATGGGTGTAATGTGGCTCAAACCCCGGATGGTAAAGCCTTTGTGCTGCGTTTGAGTGAATTAACCGGGGCCAATGTCGCGGCGGCTGTGGGTCGAGTCGGTAGCGCCCAACTGGGAGGCAGTTGGAATTTAAACTTTAGAATGGGTTTAGTCCGGACTCCCTTAGCCTTTTCTCCACAAGTCCGAGAAACCTATGCTGGAGTGTTTGCTACATTTGAGGTTAATCAACCGACCGATGATGGCACAGGCAATACCACAGGAAGCCTGAGTTGGGCGATTAAACAGGCTAACCAAACAAACGGTGATGATATTGTTAGCTTCAGCAATAATGTCAGACTCAACTTAGACGATGACCTGAAGCGGATGCAGTCTTTAATTGATAGCAATATTATCATTGAAGGCAATAACTTTACCGTTAGCGGCGATAACGATAATGATGGTGTTGTTGATACCAATGGTGATGACCGTCCTATTTTCTTCGTTAAGTCTGGAGAGGTTACCTTTCAAAACCTAACAATAGATGGCGGGGTTGCCAGAGGCGGAAACAGTAATTTTGGTGGCGGTGGCGCTGGACTCGGGGGGGGTTTATTCCTCTATTCTGGGGATGTTACTGTTGATAATGTTATTTTCAGTAATAACCGCGCGATTGGCGGAGATGCCGATGGGGGCGGCGGTGAAGGCGGCGGTGGTTTTGGTGGCGATGGCTTCGACTTTGGTGGCGGTGGTTTATTTGCCAGTAGTCCTAGTGGTTACGATGGCGGTTATGGTGGCAACGGTAACTATGGCGGCGGTAACGGTGGCTTCGGTAACGGGGGTAATGATGGCGGTGGTAATGGCGGCTTTGGCGGCGGCGGTGGCGCTAATGATAACGGTATAGGTGGAAACGGTGGCTTCGGTGGGGGCGGCGGGGCTGGCTCAACTCAAGGCGGAAACGGGGGTTATGGCGGCGGCGGCGGTGGCGGTGGCACTCAAGGGGGTTATAACGGCTTCGGCGGCGGAAATGGTGCACAAAATGGCGGTGGCGGTGGCGCTGGCTTTGGTGGTGCTGTTTTTGTCCGGGAAGGCAGCTTAACGATTACCAATAGTGCTTTTGACAATAACTCAGCCGCAAACGGTAATGGTCGTAATGGCGGTGGGGCAGGTCGAGGTTTAGGCGGTGGAATCTTTGCTATGGTCACCGATGATGATATTGATGGAGTAACGAGTGCAGTTACTTTAAGCAATACCACCTTTACTGGCAATACTTCGACCGGTAATAGTGACATTGATGATAATGAAGATGATAACGATATTTTTGGAGTGAATATCACCGTTAATGATAATACTGACCTAGTATTAGCCAATGTAGACCCCGTTACTTTTACAGAAACTGATGTCAACGCCACCCCTCAAGTGATTGACACTGATGTCACCCTCACGGATGATGCTGCTAATTACGATGGCGCTCAAGTTACCATTAGTTACAGTAATGGTGGTTTAATTGAAGATATTCTGGCGATTCGTAACCAAGGCACAGGCAGCGGTGAAATCGGCTTAGATGGGACTACCGTTTTCTACGAAGGGACTGAAATTGGTACGATTACCAGTAACGGCTTAGCCGGTAACAATCTAAATGTAGCCTTCAACTCAGATGCTACCCCCGCAGCAGTTGAACGATTAATTGAGAATATCACTTATCAGAACATTTCTAATAATCCTACTGCTGTTCGGACTCTTTCTATTACCATAGACAATGGTCAAGGGGGAAGCGCCACTCAAACCGCAGATATTACGGTAACGGCGGTAAACGAAGCACCTACTTTTATCAAAACGGTTAGCCTGTATGATAACCTCTCGGTTTTACCTGATGATCCTAACGCCATTACTGGCACGACTCAACCTAAACTGGCGTTTATCGATCCCGATCTAATTTTAAGCGGTAATAGTAACGTTAACCGATCTGCCTCGGGCACCACAACCCTATTTGATACCACAGCCAATAACGATATTTATGGCGGTTACAGTAACTATGATGTCGCCAGTATTGGCTTTACTGGGGTAACCTTAGAATTAGTTGATCCAGCTTTCCCCAGCTTAGATCGTAACATCGGATACAGCATCAACTTCTCCGCTCAGGTAACTTCTGAAAATAATGACGGTAGCGATCGCAATGGAGATGGACTATTAGATCGGGCTGGGTTTAGTATTACTGCTGTCAGTTCTGATGGCGAAAAAGCAATAGAATTGGGGTTTGATAGCGATCGCATTTTTGCCCAAGCTGATGGTACAACACAAACAGATCCTGCTGCTGAACCCGATGGCACTGCTAATACAGCTAACCTGACATTCTTTACCCAAGCCGAAAGTGCTGCCTTTGATACCACTGCGGGCTTAATCAACTACAGCCTGGATATCTTTGGCGAAGGCTATACTTTATCTGCGGATGGACAGCCGATTTTAACGGGAACCTTACGAGATTATACAGATTTTGATGCCCCTTTAGGCGTTCCCAGTCCCTACACCCTCGAGAGTGGTATATTTATTGGTGATAACACACCTAGTTCTAGTGCGTCTGTATCGTTGGGTACAATTTCCCTGACTCAAACCGCTGCAATGGATGCTTTTTCCTTCGATGCGATCGCAGAAGATGCAGCCAACGGCACTGTTATTGGTCAAGTTGCTGCAACCGATCGTGATGGGGATACCTTAACTTACAGCATTACAGCCGGAAATGGTGCAGGTATTTTTGATATCAACGCTAATACAGGGCAAATTACTGTCGCTGACAGCAGCATTTTAGACTTTGAAACCAACAGTAATCATACTTTAATAGTTCAAGCTTCTGATAGCAGTTTATCTGCAACCACAACGGTTTCATTTGATATTACCGATGTTAATGAAGCACCTAGTTTTACCAGTAATGCCGTTACAGCAGTTACAGAAGGCAGTCTCTACACCTACAACATCCAAACTATTGATCCAGATACAGGGGATACTCGCACCATTAATAGTGCAACTTTACCCAATTGGTTAAGTTTAACGGATAACGGCGACGGTACTGCAACCTTAAATGGTACACCCACTAGCAATGATATCGGAAATAATGCCATTGAATTAGGGGTAACAGATGTAGGCGGGTTATCTGCAACTCAAAGCTTTGCGATCGCAGTTGATGCTGCTACACCCACACCAACTCCTGACCCCACTCCCGATCCGACTCCAACTCCAACTCCCACGCCAACTCCCGATCCGACTCCAACTCCAACTCCGACTCCAACTCCGACTCCAACTCCAACTCCCGATCCGACTCCAACTCCGACACCGACTCCCGATCCGACTCCCGATCCGACTCCCACACCAACTCCCGATCCGACTCCCGATCCGACTCCCACTCCGACACCAACTCCGACTCCCACTCCGACTCCGACTCCCGATCCGACTCCCGATCCGACTCCGACTCCCGATCCGACTCCGACTCCAACTCCGACTCCCGATCCGACTCCGACTCCGACTCCCGATCCGACTCCGACTCCGACACCAACACCAACTCCCGATCCCGATCCAACACCAACTCCGACTCCCGATCCAACTCCAACTCCCACACCGACTCCCACGCCAACACCGACTCCCACGCCAACACCAACTCCCACGCCAACTCCGACTCCGACACCCACACCGACACCCACACCGACTCCCACGCCAACTATCCCTCGGACAGATGGATCGGGTGGAGATGGTGATAATACCTCTGTCTACGATCCAACAGCGTTTATTAGCGCGATCGCATTCCAAAATCCTATCCCCAATTCTCAAGTCCAAATTAGCGTTGAAGGGACTGATGCCGCCGATGCTATCACCCTCAGCAATGCAATAGAAACGTTTGGGTTAGGAGGTAACGACAATATTATTGGCACACTCAATAATAATTGGATCAATGGAAACCAAGGAGATGATTATATTAAGGCAGAAGCCGGAGACGATACGCTTCATGGTGGCAAGGATGATGATGGCATCCTCGCTGGTATAGATGATGATATTGTATTTGGTGATAGCGGCAACGATACGATCAATGCTGAAGCTGGAAATGATCTGCTATTCGGTAATACAGAAGATGATCTGATTAATGGCAGTGAGGGCAATGACAGTATTTACGGCGGTAAAAATAACGACCAAATTATAGGGGGTATCGGAGAGGATCTGATTTATGGGGACTTAGGCAATGATGCCTTAGAAGGATCCGATGGCAACGATCAAATATTAGGAGGCGAAGGTGAGGATACTCTCTCTGGTCATAACGGCAATGATACCCTTGATGGCGGTGATGGCAACGATTTGCTGGATGGCAACGTCGGTAATGATGTGTTGATTGGGGGTGCAGGGGATGATACTCTTGATGGTGGTGAAGGCAACGACAGCCTCACGGGTGGCGCTGGCAATGACTGGCTGGTAGGGGCTGAGGGGAGTGATACCTTAACCGGGGGTGAGGGAAGCGATCGCTTCTTCTTGGTAGCAGGTTTCGGCCCAGATCTGATTACAGACTTTGAAGATGGGGTAGATTTCCTCGTATTAGATAATGGTTTAGTCTTCAGCGATCTCAGTATTACTCAAACACAAAATGCCACTCTGATTGAAGTGGGAGACGAATTACTGGTGACAATTAATGGAATTGTAGAGATTACTGCCAGTGATGTAATTTAACTTTTCTGTTTTAATCATAAAATGAGGGAGAGGCAGTGAATACCTCTCCTTTTTTATTGTATGGACTGAATCTCATCTGAGGCAAAACAAAAACAGCAAATACAATGCCTTAGTCAATAGAAATATTTATTTCCAAAGTTAGATTAATTTTAGCTTCAACTCAGGCATGGTAGAAGCTATCCTATTGACCATAGGGTAATAATCTGAGACCAGATTTAACCGAATAGAAAGAGTTAAATGTATCATCATCTATTTTGAGCAAAGATATTGATTCTGTATGACAACAGTTTCATTAATCGATCTCTTATCAAGATTCTAAGATTATCAGATTATATTCAATAAAATTTAGGATTACAAAATTATAGCTTATGTCTCAGTCTACTTCTGGATCGACCCCTTCTAAAACTCAGTTTGCAAAAGTGTTAAAACTTCTGGGTCGAATCAGCTTTTGGATACAGCTTGTCCTGGGAATTGCCGCTAGTATTACATTACTACTGGTTACAGTTAGTCGAAATGCTAGTGAAGGAACGAATAATGCTTGGATTGGGTTAGGTTTATTCTTAGCAGTTTCATCTATTATAATTTTAGGATTTAGAGTTTATTGGGCTTGGCGCTATACCCGACTTGCAAAGCAATTACAAGGGGATATACCTAAGAAAAATATCAGCAAAACAAAAGTCATTGAAATTCTTAAGTTAGGCTTGATTAGTAGCTTGATCGGATTGTTACTGGCTTTTTTGGCAACAGAAATAACCACTGTTACTGTTCTAACTAAAGCTCTATCTCAACCTCAAGGAATTGCTGTTTATGAACCAGAAAATACTGTGCGATCGCTGGACTTATTTCTAATTCTTGCTGATGTTAATCTCATTGGCGCTCATCTTTTAGGTAGTATTAATTCCTTAGGGCTTTCTAACTGGCTAGATTGATAGTAGGGTGCGTGACGGTGCGTGACTGTCACGCACCACCCATTTAAGGTGTAAACTGCTATAGAATTGTCAACTACAGGCGATCGCGTAGTGCTATAGTATTGCAATTATCGGGAAAATAAAGAACAAAAAAGAGATGTCATCGCTAACATCTCTATAGCATTTAATTAAGGTTTAATAGGATTTAACTAATGATTCTATTGTTAATATCCCTGACTCTTTTACTCTCTTAATATTACTGCCAAACTAACACTTTAGCTTCATATTCTGGTAAGTCAATTAGAACATTATCATCCCCAGACTCAAGATCGTAATCATTTGTCCATTCATGCCACTTGCCATTAGCAGGGAAATTAGGTACTCGATATCCTGCCAAGAAATTATCTGAAAGATTGGCAATAACAACGACTCGCGATCCTTCGTCATTCCAACGAGTATAAGCGATAACTTTTGAGTCAGGATCTTCATGGAAGAAATCAATATTCTCTGTATAAAGGGCATGATTATCTTTGCGAAGATCAATCAAACCTTCATAATAATGAAATAAACCTTTGTTAGCATCATTCTTTAGCAAAGTCCAATCAATTTTAGCTGATTCTATTGTTTTTGGTTTATACTCTCCAAATTCTTCTCCCATCCAAATCATCGGAAGACCAACCGCCGTCATTAGTAACACAGCGCCCAATTTAATTCGTTTGAAAGCAGCTTCGTCAAAAATTCCATTATCTGCTAAATCCACAATTAATCGATTATGGTCATGGTTTCCTAAATAGTTAACCATATTTGTAGCACCCATAAAGCCTTGACGCTTACCATCTAAGACATTTTTAAGTTCTTCTAAATCAAATTTTTCTCCACATAAATGCTCCTTCATTGTGTGGTAAAAACTATCATGCCAGCAGCCATCCATCGGCCCCTCAAAATTAGTGATACTGGGATCTTCAGGAACATATTCTGCCACATTATAAAAGGGCTTACTTCCGGCTGTAGTTTTCGCCTCGTTAACAATCCAATGAAGGAAATCGTAGTTATCAATTTGTCGGGTAGCATCATAACGAATACCATCAATATGATATTCCTCAATCCAGAAACGGACGACATCACCCACAAATTTCCAAGCCGGTTTTATATCTAATTTCTCATCATAAAACTCATAGTTAAATTCTGGACCCCAGTTAAATTCTGGATCTTGGGGAGAATGATGAAACCAATAGTCATGGTCAATTTGTGTTAGGGGACATTCGGCTTCAGCATGGTTAAAAATACCATCCATAAATACTCGTATACCCCGACCGTGGCATTGATCAATTAAATGCTTTAGTCCTTCTGTTGGACCATAACTCGACTCTGAAGCGAAGAAATAACGAGGATTATAACCCCAACTATAATCACCCGGATATTCCTTAAAAGGCATTAACTCAATCGCATTAATTCCCAGTTCACAAAGATAGTCTAGCTTCTCAATAACGTGCTTATAGTTCCCTCTAGCATGGGGGTCATCTTCTCCTCCTGTAAAATCATTAATATGTAGTTCATAAATGACTAATTCATGGTCAGCCGGTAATGGTTTCTCATCATGTTGCCAAACATAAGTATCAATGATTTTTTCACCCTCTTTAATCCGGATGACACCATTTTGACTAGAATTATCAATATCAGTGGCATAAGGGTCTGTAATCGTTACCCATTCATCAGCCTCAAAAAACCAGCTTTTAGAACGAACGCGGAATTTATATTGATAGACTCCATCTTCTAAATCAACTTCTGTCCGAAAATAACCCTGTTGATCCTTTTCCATTGAGATGTCTTCCCAGTTAGAAAAACAGCCCACTAGCTTGACATCTTTATTATAGGTTGCTAATAATTTAAATTCAATTTTAGCCATTGTTTGCTCCCATTTTTGATTTGAATAGAAAAAATAGAATAGAGATTTTTAAACAGAGTTAAATGAGATAATTAATATCAGCTTTTTCTCAAAAATTCTCGCTAGAAATGATTGAGTTAAGATTTTATTCTGACTCACGTTAGAATCTCTTTTTAGAGTGATGAATCTGAGTGGCAGATCGCCTGGGTTGATGCTTTTAAGATTAATTTAAAAAACTTAAGTTAAGCCTCTCTCCAAAGACTTAATTTAAGTCCCAGCTACTCCTACACCTAGGGGCCGTGGGAATACCACTGAGACTTTGGGAAGTGAAGAAAAAAATTGAGGATATTATCGATAAATATGGCAAATTTTGTCAAATCTGACTTTTTTAGGCTATATGCGGTTTTTAACAGTCATTTTATTATAAATGCTCTTTATATCACTAAAGCTTCATGAAAACTGCCACATTGGCATCTATTTTGCTCAAAACTATTCGATTCTATTAATCAGACTGGATAGAATGCGTGGAACAACCCAGAGAAAATGGTGTTCAACGCGAGTCAACTTTGTTATAAGGAAACAATTGTTATGGCATTTCTTCGAGGAACTGAAAATGCAGATAACCTCACCGGAGGTTCAGCAGACGATCAAATTTTTGGTCGGGAGGGAAATGATGTCCTCACGGGGTTAGGAGGGGTTGATATCATCCTAGGAAACGATGGGGATGATGAAATTAATGGCGGAGACGGCAACGACCAACTGTTTGGCAATGACGATAACGATCAAATTTTCGGCGGCAGTGGTGATGATGTCCTCAACGGCGGCGATGGCGATGATGGT
>CAYNXM010000195.1:0-9435 GCA_964401105.1 uncultured Lyngbya sp.
ATTTGGAAAGCACCTTGATCGTGAGCAAAGGGGGGTTCTCCCATAGGCGGTTCAACATAGACTTTATCTGCATTAATAATAACTTTTTCTCCTGGATACCCCGCATAAGTAATCCATTGATTTTCAGATCCAGAATTTTGAGGGCGTATCTGTTTAGTAATTGGATAAGTTCCTTCTCGAAGATAAACTGTTTCTCCCGCTTGCAGGGTATTTGCTGCTTTTTGAATGGTTTTCCAAGGTTTTTCTAATGTGCCGGGATTAGAGTCTTTTCCTGAAGGAGATACATAATAAATAGGTGGCTCAACTGCCAAAACAGAAGATGATTTTTTCTGAAATTTATGACTTAATAGAATACCGATACTACTGCCAATCGCAATTTTACTAAATTGAATAAAACCTCTTCGACTTTGTTCAAAAATATTAGACATAATACACCTTATACTATTTCTCTATAATACTGCACTTCTTTCCCCCCTTAATAAGGGAGGATATAGGGGGTTTAAATATAGGGTTTGAGGGCGAGCTGCAAAGGATTAATGAATCACAATATTTAAATAAATTGGTATTAATTCAATCAAAATTATATAGATTTTATTATTTTTTTGATGATTAGATATTACTTTAAATATTATTTTTTACTTTTAGTAAGAAATATACTATCAATATCTTTAATATCATTATTTTTTAGAAAAAAATTGAGCTTTCCATCTTCAGATCACTTATCTTTCAGTCAAGCTATTTCTCTAGATAGATGAAGATCAACTGCTACCCGCTTACTCTAAACACAGAGGGATAAAATTGTTGAGCACGAGTTTAAATTATTTTATCCCTTAATTTAAATAACCACAAATAGAGAAAGAGAAACACTCATGAATATTCCAGATAATCATTCACACTCTCGTGCAGTTGGACTTTTTTCTAGTCGCACAGAAGCAGAGCAAGCAATGTATCGTTTGCGCGATAATGGTTTTGATATGGATCATATTTCTGTGATCAACCGCAACATAGATGATACTAACGATATTACACCTATAGCTGGGGAAAAGAGCAAAACTGAACAAGCTAAAGGAGGCGCAGGCGTAGGTGCTATTATGGGTGCTGCCACAGGGGGTGCAATGGGTTTACTCGGCGGCTTAGGAGTCTTGCTCATCCCCGGCGTTGGCCCGGTTGCTGAGGCGGGAATTTTGCTGGCTAATATGCTACTTGGAGGAGGACTAGGGGCAGCCGGCGGGAGTTTAGTCGGGGCGCTGATTGGTTGGGGTCTTCCCGAAAACCAAGCGATTTATTATAATACTCGTGTCTATGACCATAATGAGTATATGGTATTAGTTGAAGGCACTGAGGCTGAAATTCAAGCGGCTCAAGCCACTCTCAGTGAATATGGTATCCGAGATTGGCGTATTTTTGGGACATCGGGAATGTCTGGAGAGGGTCAATTGAATAAAATTCCTCAAGCTTAGACCTGTAGAAATCCTTATTTCCGTTCAATAAGTATTGATAATTAAATTGAGAATTAATAGGAAAATCCTAAATGTTATTTGATAGTTTCAGTACTCTTCTGAATACACTCATTACTGCTATTCTTGCTTATATTGTTATTGTTTTTCTATTGCGGATTTCGGGAAAACGAACCCTTTCAAAGTGGAATTCTTTTGACTTTATTACAACCATTGCCTTTGGTTCAATTCTAGCATCATTACTTTTATCAAAAGATACTTCTCTGGCACAAGGTTCTCTTGGGTTTGCCTTACTTGTTATCTTTCAATACGTAATCACTTGGATTGCAGCCCGTTCTAATGTTGTGCAGAAGTTAATTAAATCAGAACCTTCATTATTACTTTATCAAGGACGATTTCTGGAAAAAACACTGAAGAGTGAACGAGTCACAGAGGGGGAAGTATTAGCTGCAATTCGGACTAATGGAAGTGCATCAATCGAAGATATAGAAGCCGTTGTTCTCGAAACAGATGGAACGTTTAGCGTCATTCCTAAAGCGAATGGAAATTCTATGTCTGCCATGAAAGATGTTCGCGGTTTCCCGAAAAATGCCTTGTCTTAGAATATATTTGAGTGATTTTATGGCAAATAAACTTAATCATTTTTCTGCAAAATTCGATTAACAATTTCTGTTGTTGAAGTGGGAATTTCAATTTTAATTAAAGTAATTTTTCCTCCGTACTCTTGTACAGCCGGGGCTTCTGGCAATGTTTCAATGGTATAATCACCCCCTTTTACGTATGTATCAGGTTGAAGAACTTCTATTAATTGGGTAGCTGTGGGTTGATTAAAGATAACAACAGCATCTACCGATTTAAGCGCAGCTAATACTTCAGCCCGTTGCATTTGTGGTACAATAGGTCGAGGCGGAAATCCAGCTTTCGTAGGCTTAATCGTTTGCACCGATTCATCGCTATTGAGTCCGACAATAAGGGATTTCCCCAAGTTTTTTGCTGCTTGTAGATAGCGAGTATGTCCAGGATGAATCAGATCGAAGCAACCATTGGTTAATACTAAAGGTCGCCAAGCTTCAGGAGAAAGAAGGATTGCCTCTTGGAGTTGTTCGAGTGTATATAGATAATTCACAGAATTAATTATACCAAAATATTCATGATTTTATGGCAATTTTAAAAATTTTTATAATATGATTTTAGTTATTATGAAAGCTTGAAGTCATTAAACAGTTATTTTTCATTAATCAACCCCCCTTTGTCGCCACCCCCCTGTGTCCCCCCTTGCCAAGGGGGGATGTAGGAGGGATGTAGGAGAATGTAGAGGGGTTATATTTAGTACAATATTATTGTATAAGATTCTCATACTTCCTAATTTATCTCGATTTATGACTCATTTTACAGAAGAAATATTTGAACCAAAAGATTGGGTAAAAGTTCGGGCAAGTACAGACGGACAACAATCTTTTCTGACCTGGAAAGGTTCTATTTATGCCATTCTTCCAGAAGAGGGTAAACATCACTTATTCAACATGGTAGGCATGAGTGTTGCCCGGTGTTTATTAAATACTGATGGTACGTGGTTTTTAACTTCTCGGGAATTAGCTTATTATCTCGATGCCAAAACTTCACAGAGAATAGACCGTTGGCAAAATCCATGGACAGGAGAAACAGTTCCTGTAGTTCATGTTGCTAATCATTTAGTTCAACGGCATTTAAAATATAATTTTCCTGGAATTGTTACAGCCGATTTAACCACATTTATTGTTGATTTATTTGCTAATTATCCCAATCCTTTAGCAGCAGAATATCGATTTAAAGAATACAGTCCTCAACCCATTTATCAAGCAACAGAATTATTTAAATTTATTGTTCCTACGGTAGAGTTAAAAGACCCCAATCTCACTTCTGTTAAGCAAATGACTTTAACTTGGGATCGGATGGGGCCGTGGCTACCCTGGATGAAAATGGGTAATCATTTAGGTTCTTTAGTTTATAGTGCTTGGGGAAGTAAAGTTGCTGATATAAAGGATTTACCGCTATTACTTAAAACTGAAATTAACGGTAATCTTTCTTTATATCAAACAGCACCGTTAAGTCAAATAGAAGCAATGGATATGACTTCTTGGATTTATTTTAAGACTCATTTTGATGCTTATTTAACAGGAAAAGTTTTTCCTTTATCACAAATACAATAACAGTTAATTTTTAGTATTAGCAATTCTATTAAAGCTTTACTTCTGTTGTATCTGAGTCACAATTTTATCCATATACCAATTTAATATCGGAGATAATACACTATGCCATCGATGAATTAAAGAAATTTCCAAACCGGGCGTAATCACAAATTTTCGCTTTTTTATTCCTTTGATAATTTCCATAGCTACTGCTTCGGCTGTCCACGTTTTTGCAGTTTCTGTGATTTTTCGTGTTTCTGGAGGTTTTGTTTTATTTTCAGCTTCTAATTGAGGTGTATCAGTATCAGGCGGATAAACAATAGAAACACCAATACCAAAAGGCTTTAATTCTCCTCGCAAAGACTCAGCCAATCCCCGTAAAGCAAACTTACTCGGACTATAAGCTGTATAACCATAAATGCCAATTAATCCTGCACCTGAAGATAACAATACAATCTGTCCTCGCTGTTGCTGTTGCATCACGGGAACCACAGACCGAATACAATATAAAGAACCAAAGTAATTGACTGCCATTGTTTGTTCAAAGATATCTATAGGTATCTCTTGAAAAGATCCTGGATAAGCTATTCCAGCAGAGGTAATTAATACATCTGGAAACCCATTTTTATCAATAGAAGTTTGAATGGCACTTTCAGCCTGTTCCCGTTGAGAAACATCAGCCGTTAAAGTTAAAATTTGCTGTTTATAATTTAATTTAACAGCCTCTATTTCTGTCTTCGCTATTTCTAAATTATCGATATTTCGGGCAATAATTGTGATATTTGCTCCCGATGAAGCAAATAACTTCGCTGTAGCCTTGCCAATACCACTTGAACCTCCTGTGATAATTACGTGTTGCATTATCAGTTATTAATTCACTATTTATTCTTGACTGATTGATTTCTAAATAAGTGAGTATGTTCGGGATTATATAAACCTGAACGTGTGTTAGAAGTTTCCTGACTCAAACTTAAAGCTGGACTAATAACATATAATGTAGTGCGAATTAACTGTTCTTGTTCAGTGGTAACCGCCATTTTTTCTAATGGTACAATCCTAATCTTTTCATCCGGCCATCCTAAACGATAACAAATCGCCACAGGGGTTTGAGGCGAATAATGTTCCATCAGTTTTTGCCCTGCAACTTCAACATGGCGGGCGCTAAGATATAAGCATAAACTGGCGCGATGGGCGGCTAAACTGGCTAATTCTTCCGTTTCTGGTACAGCGGTGGCTCGTCCACTAATTCGTGTTAAAATAATAGACTGAACCTGTTCTGGAACCGTTAGCTCGATTTTCAGCTTCGCTGCCGCATCCTGATAGGCACTAATGCCAGGAATCACTTCCACCTCAACTTCAGCTTCAGCCAACCGTTGTATCTGTTCATGAATGGCACTATACAAACTGGGGTCGCCAGAATGCAAGCGAATGACAGATTTGCCTTGATGGACTCGTTCAATCATCAAAGGTAAAATCTCTTCTAGGGTTTTATTGGCAGTCCGTACCAGTTCAGCGTCTGTACGAACCGCTTTGAGGATTTGTTGAGGCACTAAGGAGTCAGCATAGACAATGACATCGGCTGCCTGCAAGAGTTTCCAGGCTTTCAAGGTTAATAATTCCGGGTCACCAGGCCCGGCACCTACAATATAAACCGCAGCTTTTAGAGACTCTTTATCCAGTGTATTCATCACAATTCACCTGAAACAGTTCGCAACTTTTTTTATAGACTGTTCCGGATAGTATCAGACTTTCATGGATAAAAGAAGTGGTAGATGCACCCTGGTTGAGGCCCTAGATTTAATTATCCGGGGCATTTTTTTTGGCTTTTTTCCGGATTCATACCCATTATTTCAGATAAAACAAATGGTAGATGCACCCTGGTTGATGCCCTAGATTTAATTATCCGGGGCTATTTTTTTTGAGAAGTTGAACTAATTGCAGGTGAGGGTGTTTTGTGGACAATTTCCAAAATATTTTTTCAATTATTCCGGATTCCTTCACCCTTTATCCGAGAAAACCAATAGTAGATGCACCCTGGTTGAGTCCTGGATTTAATTATCCGGGGCTATTTTTTTTGAGAAATTTAATGAATCATTCCTGATGTCGAAGGTTTTCTCTGTAGTGAGAACAAATGGTACACATACCCTTTATATTGTCCTAGATGAAAACTCTAGGGCTTTTTTTTTAACCTTAATTTAATCATTGAAGGTAGATTCACCTGGGTTGAAGTCCTAGCACTGCTCGTGCAAGAAATGACTTAAGAAGTCTTCTTTGAGCGATTAGAGGAAACTACATCAGGCAAGGAACGATTCATAACATATAACCATAGCAGCCCCATTAGCCCAAATGCAATACCCATTAAGCTAATTATTTGTGCAATTCGCAACGGCCCCAACATCAGGCTATCCATTCTCAATGCTTCAATCCAAACCCGACCACTACTGTAAGCCACCCAATAGACCAGAAAGATGGTCCCGGCTTTGAGGGGCGGCTTGCCTCGAAGTCCTCGGA
The DNA here is from genome assembly GCA_964401105.1 of uncultured Lyngbya sp. GTDB lineage: Bacteria > Cyanobacteriota > Cyanobacteriia > Cyanobacteriales > Microcoleaceae > JAAURB01. The sequence continues at coordinate 6,137 of CAYNXM010000195.1, forward strand.
AAAATAAACTCAGCAGTAAGACGAAAACTGCAAGATTCCACAAAGACTCATATAAAAAAGTCGGGTGAAAGTATTCATAAGTGGCTAACCCAGGAGGACGGTTTTGTGGCGGAATATACAACTTCCAAGGTAAATCTGTGGGGCGGCCAAAGGCTTCTGAGTTAAAGAAATTTCCCCAGCGTCCAATCGCCTGACCTAAAATCAAGGACGGTGCCACCACATCAGCCAATTGCCAAAAGGAGACGTTTTGAAGTTTGGCAAAAATTAAGGCTGCCAATACTCCCCCCAAAATCGCCCCATGAATCGCGATACCCCCTTGCCAAATCGCCAGAATTCGGCCAGGGTCTTGGGCGTAATTGTCCCATTCAAAGGCAACATAGTATAGTCTGGCCCCAGGAATCGCACCTAAAACCAGCCAAATGGCTAAATCTCCAATCAAGTCCGGATTCAGGCGACGGCGTTGGGCGAGGTATTGAGATAAAGTTACTCCAATTAATAGGGCTGAAGCGATGAGTAAGCCATACCAACGGAGGGCAACCGGGCCAATTTCAACAATAATTGGGCCAGGAGACATAAATTGGAAGGCAAACTGCAAACCTGCAATTTCCATAACGATTTCAATCAAATTAATCACAGCCAATTCCGTTTCCTATGTTATCGGATTTGGACAGTTAGGAAGCAAACCGAGTATTTTGCAACAGATTACAGTCAGGCTGTACTCACGCATCCTTATATATATAGAATATTGATCTGATATAAGGGCGAACGATGGGACTCGAACCCACGAATGGTGGAACCACAATCCACTGCCTTAACCCCTTGGCTACGCTCGCCATTCAACAAAAGAGTATAGCATATTATTTTCATTTTGGTTAGGGTTTAATGTAAAGAGTTGGTATTTTTTCTCGAAAATCCGCTTTATATCTGGATTATAGCCCCTTGAGTCCCCCTGGGCTTGAGTATCAAATCAACCTTTATTCACTGAGGCAGCTTGAGAGAGAGACTTAATTCCATAGTATAGATATCCGATGCTGTGATAGGCTTCTGTATTCCTACTTATAGAAGATCTTTATTATTAGATTAGCTCAACACTCATCCGTAAACTAACGGGGAATTCATCATTGGGCAAAAACTGTATGGCTCAAAAATTATTCGCAGAGAGATTACCGAGCCAAAGATATTACCAATTTAGCAACTAATTTCTAAAAATACGCCAATAATTTTTGACATTTTTGGACTATTTAGAAAGAAGCGATATTCAGGGAGGGTGCTCAGGTACATATATTATATAACTTTTTATAAAAAATAACTTTAATCAGTTTAAAGCTAAATATAAAATATTAAGTATTAAATATAAATATATTGTTTTTGGCAAAAACAGCATATAAAAATAGCCAATTTTCACTGAAAATATATTCTAAATTTCAAGTTAATACTTGAATAACAGTTTTGTTTTGATAAAAATAATAAAAATATCTTAATTTTTTTCCTACAAGTTTGATCTATTTTTATTATCTTACAACAATAAAGTAATAATCTCAGTATTTTCTCTATTTATCCTCAAAAATGGCTACAATAGAAAGCCTCAAAATTTCCGTATCCGTACTGTTGAATATAAGAGCTGTTATATTTTAACCTGTATTTAGAGTTAAAAAAAAAAAATGACAACTACAACAATGTTCAACCAAGACACTCCTGCTCTGATTCGCGCTTTGCGTCAGCGCCTGGGTTTGTCTCAAGAAAAGTTAGCAGCAACTTTGGGTGTTTCATTCCAAACTGTTAACCGATGGGAGCGGGGTCATGCAAAACCTTCTCAACTGGCATTAAATGCAATTGAGCAACTCCTAAAAGAAATGGATGGGAAAGGAACGGATTTGTTAGAGAAGCACTTTTACGGCTAAGCTTTATTAATCGGGGGTCAGGTGGGTTAACCTTTTCCTGCGCTTAAAACTCTATACAAATCGCTTTTTTGAGCGATACCCACCCGACTACACTTCCCCAAGCAGATTCTTAAAACTAAATATTTGGCGGCACAATCATTAATGTAGCGTCATGAATTGAGCCGATTGAATGATTATAAATTCCTCAGGAGTGAGCGTTTCTGAGGAATTTTGACTATTCTTTAACAATTGCTCCCCGTCTTTTTAAATCAAACTTCGCCGATTTTGATAAACCAATGACACCGACAAAAAGAGTGTTATTAACTTGTGCTTGATTCAGATAAACGCCACTTAAATTCGCCCCCGTGAAATTAACCCCGGTCAAATTAGCTTCGATAAAGTTAGCTCCAATTAAGTTTGCACCGCTGAGGTTAGCATAACTTAAATTCATTCCTTTTGCACCTTTGGTGACAATTTCACGCACTAAGCGCCATTTATCGCTCATGATTGTTGTCTCATCAATCATTGTTCCACTAAAATTAACACTGGTTAAATCAGCATAGCTCAAGTCTGCACCTCGAAGATCGGCACCAATGAGATTGACACCTGTTAGGTTTGCGTGTTTAAGATTCACTGAGTTTAAGTTAGCACTAATTAGTTTAGCTTTTGTTAAATTTGCCCATTTTAAATTAGCCTCTACTAATTTCGCATGAATGAGGTTAGCATCATTGAGATAAGCTTTCATTAATAGAGCTTTCGTTAAATTTGCACCAATTAATTTAGCACCTGTGAGATAAGCTGCTGTCAGGTCCGTGCCTCTCAAATCTGCATTGCTTAGATTGGCATTAATTAAATTAACACTCGTCAAATGAGCTTGTCTAAAATTAGAATTAGCTAAGTCAGCATTAATCAGGTTAGCTCGACTGAGGTTAATTCGATTTAAGTTTGTTTTTTTTAGTTTTGCACCAATCAGAATTGCACCCGGAAAATTTCGTTCTCCTTGAGCATAGCTTTCTAATAATTCTTTAGTATTCATAGAAAATTGTGTTCTAAAACCGATCAAGTTGTTGTATCCAACTTAAAAGCTAGCTCATCCCTTGACAGAATTGAAGACGACTGAGCACCTTACGGGTTAGGCCGGGTGAATCGTTTCATTTTCGAGGGCAACATACAACCCACCCTCTATCAGTCTGTTGGTGGGTGAGAGCTGCCAATCATTCACGCCAACTCTTTAACCCAGTGAGGGGCTTGAAGTAGCGAGGGTGAATCTCATATTATCTATATTATCGCTGTAAAGCTTTTTTCTCAATTATAGCAGGGGAGCGTGTTTCAGCCCCCCGTTTAATTAGCGTGTCAAAGCCTCCACAAGTGCATAGAACAGATCCTCAACAACCTGATGCCGAATCCTCGCTCTGACTT
>CAYNXM010000196.1:0-53524 GCA_964401105.1 uncultured Lyngbya sp.
CGATTTCAACCCCATTGAGCATTGGTGGCATCGAGTCAAAACCGCGATTAGAAAAGAATTACCATTACAGAATTTTGATGTGCACAAAGCCGCTTCGGCGGCTTTTCAGTATTTGTAAATATACCAGCGCTCAGTGCTATAAATCATATTACAAGAATTCATGGAAATCGTATAATAGTTAGTTAATAGTTTCTTAAATAATTTCAATGAATAAAAAAACGATGAAGAAGCTGATTGAAATTGCTCAAGATACAGTTGAAATTCTGAATACAGGTTATTATTATTCTCCTCAAGCTCAAAGAGTTGACTTAACAGAGAACTTAAATACTTGTATTACCGGAACTCAGTATTATGTACCGGATGTGCTGTCAGAAATAGTAAAAAATATTCTTTCTCAGCCACCTCAGTTTGAAAATACTGAATTTGATGTTAGGAATGAAACCACTTTAATGGGAGCAGAACGACTGGCTAAAACGCAAGAGTTTAAGAAAATTGGTGTGCTAAATTTTGCCTCTGCTAAAAACCCAGGGGGTGGATTTCTTAAAGGGAGCCAAGCTCAAGAAGAAAGTTTAGCTCGTAGTTCGGGACTATATAAAAGCCTGATTTCATGTCAACAATATTATAGTTTTCATCGCCAGCAAAAATCAGGGTTATATTCCGATCGGATGATTTATTCTCCAGATTGCCCCGTTTTTAAGACCGATCATGGCACTTTGTTGGAATCTCCTTCCTCAGTGGATTTTCTCACAAGTCCGGCTCCAAATGCAGGTGCAATTTTAAACAATCATCCAGAAGATATCAATAAAATACAGGATACTTTTTATCAACGGGGTTCTAAGATCTTAAGTTTATTTGCACAACAAGGTTGTGATGCCATAGTTTTAGGTGCTTGGGGTTGTGGCGCATTCAAAAATGATCCCGTAGTCGTTGCCAAAATGTTTGCTGATTATCTCTTAGAAAATAGAGAATTTTACGGCAGATTTAAAACAGTATTATTTTCAGTTTTAGATACAGCAAAGACAAATTTTATTATCTCTGCCTTTCAGACTCAATTCTTAGCTAAATCCAATTAATCACAAAAAGGAGGTGATCGTGTTCTTTAAGTTTATATCTATTCCTGAGTTTTATTGATAGAGCGTAACCTAACATTTAGAGTCTACATCACCCTCAGCTTAACCCGAACTGACGTTAGGTAACACTAACAACACTGACTAGAATTCACTACCCCACCTATGACACTCCAACCTTCCATCGCCTCCAATTGCTTCCCAGAAATTTCGGGTTATACTATTGTCGAGCAACTCTACAATGGTTCAAGAACAGCAGTCTATCGCGCCACAGAAGACACTCAACAGTGTTCGGTTGCGATTAAAGTGTTGCAAAATGAGTATCCCAGCTTTAATGAATTGGTGCAGTTTAGAAATCATATAAAATCCGGGTGTATAGTAAACGTATAGTGAGCGATCGCAGGCAATATTGACAGATGCCAAGGAGAATTTAAAACTTGTCTGAATAACAAATTGGGTCAACCAACAGATTGACCCAACATCAGGATTAATTTCAGCGGTTTATTATTTAAACGCGAACTTGCCCTAAACTAATGGTTGCCAAGGCTTCAACTAAACGACGAACGGCTGCCACCATTGCCACTTCGTTGTTAAGGCGGTTGATCGCAGATCCAACTCCAACACCAGCGGCCCCAGCAGCGATCGCCATTGGTGCCGTCACACTGGAAATACCAGAAGCACATAAAACCGGAACAGAAACAGCGTCCGAAATTTCAGAAGCTGCCGCCAGGGTGGGTGCTGCTTTTTCAATTAACCCAAGAGTGCCTGCATGGTTGGGTTGAGCGCTTGTCCCGCCTTCAGTTTGGATGATATTTGCCCCCGCTGCCACTAACTCAGTTGCCAGTTGTACCTGTTGATCGAGTTCCAAAATATGGGGAACGGTTACACATAGGGTAATATCTGGCAATAGCGATCGCGTTTCGCCCGTCAGTTGCAGCACTTCTTCGGCTTCAAACCGTCGTCCTTGAGCATAAAAGGCATCAAAATTACCAATCTCAATTAAATCTGCACCCGCTTCAACACAGGTCACAAATTTAGCCGGTTCAACCGCAGACACACATATAGGTAAATGGGTTAAATTGCGAACAATTTGAACTAACTGCGGGTCTGCCGCGATATCAACAAACGTTGCGCCGCCTTGAGTTGCTGCTTTAACAATGGCTGATACCCGCTGAATATCAAAATTCATTAGGCCGCTGATGACTTTCAGTGCTTTTTTTTGGTTGAGTGCTTGTTGTAGAGTGAAATTTGAGGTCATGCTTTCTTCACCTATGTTTCGCTACAAGTTATTTTACGCTGCTTTGAGAAATTGTTAGACCATCAATTCCCCACTTTCTTGGAGGGCGTGCAAACGATGGTAAATTCCTTTATGGTTTAGGAGTTGATCGTGATTGCCCACTTCAACAATTTTGCCTCGATCTAAAACTACAATTTTATCGGCTTCTCGAACCGTACTTAAACGGTGAGCAATAATAATCGTAGTTCGAGTCCCTAAAATATTGTGCATCGCTTGCTGAATCGAACGTTCGGATTCATAGTCTAAGCTAGAGGTTGCTTCGTCAAAAATTAACACATCTGGATTCACCAGTAAAGCCCGAGCAATTCCTAAGCGTTGTTTCTGACCGCCCGATAAGCGCACTCCTCGTTCTCCCACCACTGTATAATAGCCTTGGGGGAACAGATGGAGAAATTCATCCACGCGGGCGATGCGGCAGGCTTCCTCAATTTCAGCGATTGTGGCTTCTGGGTTACCATATTTCAGGTTAGACAGTAGAGTGCCGTTAAAAATATCCACATCTTGATGAACAATAGCCAAACGTTGGCGATAGCGAGTGACATCTAAGTTGCCAATATCCTTGCCATCAATCAGAATACGTCCTGAGTTGGGTTCAAAATAGCGAAATAAGAGCTTGACTAATGTTGATTTCCCAGAACCTGAACGCCCCACTAATGCTACTGTTTGATAGGGTTCTATTAATAAGTTGATATCTTGTAAAACGGGTTTATCGGCAAGATATCCAAAACTGAGATTACACAGTTCAACTTTCCCGGTAAATTTGTAAGGGGCAGCCAGATCAACTCCGGTTAAATTGGCAGCATCCTGACCCTCGGGTTCTTGCATAAATTCCTCTAAGCGAGACATCGAGGCATACCGACGGGCAAATACTTCCACAATTTGACCAATCGGAGTCAGTTCGGCATAAGCCATACTTGCCAGAGTGTAAATGGTGACAAAGTATCCGAGGGAAATTTTACCCCCTAATGTCGCGGCTAAGGTAAATCCCAGCACTAAAAATAGACAAAACTGAACGACTGTATCTTGATAAACGTTGAGTAAGACATAACCTTTATGCAGTCGATAAATGATTAATTTGAATTCTCGAGCCAGGCGAGTGGTTTGCCGTTTGAATTCTTGGCTTTCGGTGGCAAAGGCTTTGACTGTTTTGATATTAGTGATAATTTCGGAGTTGCGGCTATTAATGCGTTCTTGGTATTTATCTACAACTTCTTCTTTATTAATTAGATCCAGAATGATTTTGGTTGTAAACCATGCAATGAACAGAAAAGAGGCAATAAATAGTACAGCAATTCGCCATTCTATTAGGAGGATAACAATAAAAATTCCTAGAATTCTTACCATTTTTGGAATCAGATCTTCAGCAATTTCTGTATAGGTCCAAACATGGTTATCAATGCCTCGATTTATCCGACTTGCAACTTGTCCAGGGTTATTTTCATCATAATATTCTATGGGTAATGAAAGGATTTTTTTTATGGCTTTTCGAGACTGATCTCGCCGGGCTTTAAAGGAAATTGACCAGTGAAACCAAGAACTTAACCATGGTTTAATCGGAGATTTTGCAACAGTAACGAGGAAAATAAAGCCCAATAAAACAATCAATTCCAGTTGAGAATTTACGGTAACTCCTGCTACCGTTGCGATCGCATTAATTAAAGGTTGTACGACTTGGTCAATAGGTTGACCGGAAACAACGTTTAAAATTTGTCCAATTGCATAGGGCACGACTAGATCAATCAGTTCAAATGTACTAGAAGCCCCGATACTAAAAATTGACAGAGGGAGATACTGTCGATAATAATTGCAGATCTCTTGAATGGTAGCCATAATTGCTGGGTAAAAGTGCGATTCATTAATTTAGAATACAATTGTACTACATAATTGTAAAAAAATAAATGTCACTCATTTAGGTGACATTCACTATCAGTTATCTGCAAGCCGTTTGATTCGATTAGCACCCTTATAGATTATCAGGCTGAATGTTCAACCGCAGTTTGCGGCTGCTGTTGCATTTTTGGCGTTAACTTCTGAATCGCTTGCTGAGCAACAGTTGGCAATACATTTAATGTTTGATTGCGTTCAAATACTGCTTTTATAGTTTGACTCAGTAGCGTCATATTAAAGCCGGAATTCTCAGTCTCTGTCATTTCTAATGGCTGAATTTGGAAATATTCAATCAAACTTAATCCGGCAATTCGGGTGAGGTAAGCGGCACTTGCACCTTGAACAATTCCACCGGCAACATAAGTCACAGTACTACTTTTCAGTAATCCTGTAATTGTTTGAGTAGTAAGTTCAACCATACCCAACTTAAACATTTGTGTCCCTAATATTTTAGCAATTTCCTGGGCGTGTTTTAAAGAAAATTGTTGTTGATACATCCCGCCTAAATCAACAATTAACTGAGTACTAATTGCGGTAGTTGCTAACATATCTAATGCCGGAACCGGGTTTGCAAAAGCACTAGCCGCCGCGATCCATTGATATTGTTCAATCAACGGTAAAGCACGATCGCGTCTCACCTGATTTAAGGCTTCTTTAACCGCATTTTGTAAACCAATTGTCCGGCGATAAGTTGTTCCCCAAACTAAAACTTGTTGGTCTTGTTGAATCACCTGAGTTAATCTGCTCGTTAGAGAGGAAACCTCTGGTGGCTGTGGTTCCATCCATTCTTGTACCGAACCATCTTCTTGATATTGACGCACTTTGACCGGTTGGGGTGCAGCGGAAATCGTCACAATATCATCAGAAGATAAGAACTTTTCTACCGTTTCCCGCAGATGTTGTAAGATCACAGGTTGTTCAGAGACAGCACATTGATCTTCTTTATTCCAGACTAATATTCCTCGATGATAATGATAAATTAATTGAGAAAATTGTTGATATTCCGGATCGGTTAAATCTCCACTAATCACAAAGATAACAAAATCAGCTTGATTGATTTTTTCAGTTTCTTCTAAGGATAATTCAGTCAACTCAATTGATTGAGATTGATCGGCCTGCCAACTTGATTCTAACAGTTGCTTAATAGTTGTTTTCCCAACTGATTTACCTCCAGTAATTGCCAGTTGTAAAGTTTGCCGATCTAGTTGAGGAGTTAATTCAGCTAGTTTTGCCTTTAAACCCGTCAAATCTATATTAATATCCGATTTAGAAGTGTTTTGATTAATCTCTGTTTCCAACTGAGCGATCATCGCCTCAGTCTGATTAATTGCCGCTTCCACAGTCTCTCGGGTAATCGGTTTTAAGACAGTTTCTGTCTCTGCGATCTGAGGCACTTGACGTTGAAACCACCAAACTCCGGCACTGGCTGCCAAAGTTCCGAGTAAGGCTAATTCCCCAAATTCTGTAGCGTGTTCTTGTAAACTATTCAGTAGCCAAAGTGATGCGGATAATCCAATCCCACCGATAAGGATTGGGCGCTGGAATTTAATCGCCATAATTATTATTTTAAATAGTTCTTACATTTTAAGCTTAGATCAAAATTGTGCGATCGCAGTTCGGGATTTTCGATTCGGTTAGGGGTGGTATAGCGCTACACGAATAGGTGATTGATATTTTTTTCTTGAAAAGTTTGTTAAATAGAGTCTCTCACTCCATCAGATTATATTGTCATGACGAAGGAAGAGGGAAGAGGGAAGAGGGAAGAGGGAAGTTGTTTTCTTGTAACGCAATAGTTATATCTACTCAAGAGTTAGAGCGTAATAGTTATATCTACTCAAGAGTTAGATAGAAATGTTCTAACTAAGGGCGTGTAGCGCTATATAATGAATCATCAATCATTACTCATCAATAAATCAACTAATTTCTGAGTAATAGGAAATCCGGTTTGTCGTTCAAAATGGATAAACATCGGACTAGGATTTGCCTCTAAAAAGACATATTCTCCTGTAGATTTGAGTCGCCAATCAATTGCTGTCCATTCTAAATGAAAAGCTTTCGTAATCGCTAAAGATTGTTGTTGAATCACTTCTGGAACTGTAATCGGAATTAATTCTGCTTGGATATCTTCTCGAAAATCTAAGGCATTCGTCCGAATTTCTGCGCTATAAATTGCCTCTCCAATCACATAAGTCCGAATATTAGTCCCGAGAATATATTCTTGTAAAGTCACCGGAGCCAGACTTAAGGCATTTTTTAGCCGTGGAGGTTCCAAATGAGCCGGAGTAACAGGTTGGGTATGAGCACCGCCATAAACAGGTTTAAAAATGGTTTTCTCATAAGATTGACAAAAGGCAATTGCCTCTTGGGGATCGTTAGTAATTAGAGTCCCTGGAATAGTAACTCCCAGTTGGCTGGCTGCACTCAATTGTAGGGGTTTTTCCTTGTGAAATTGGTAAGCCTGCCAAGAATTAACCCAACGCGCCGGACAAGCTTGTAGCAGCGATCGCACCGTACTTGTCGAATCATTCACAGCAATACGATGTTGATGGATATCTTCTATAGCCGGAATTTGCACGCTATATAGCGATCGCCAAAAAATACTTTTAACCCGATCGAATGCCAATTGCTCCCCCCCTGGCAGTCTCACACAACCTTGATGATTTTGGGGTTGCCAAGACAGTCGAAGTTGTGTAGGAAATTGTCGGATATTGAGATAATTAACCCATGCTCCGGCTTGTTCTAAGGCTTGTTTGAGATGAACAGCATGAGCATCCGTTGCATCCCCCAGAATCAGAATATTCATGATTGATATTATGAATGATTTGAATAAAACAGAAGTGATTTATCCTATTAATTTAGAAAAAAATAGGGAGTCATTTATCCATCATTATTGTTGAGTCAAGCAATAAATAACCTAGGGCAAATCGCGACGAACTGTGGTGACTTGCCCAATAGGCAATCAATAAATGACTACTCTTCTTTAAACTCGTCTTTAAACTCATAATCATCCATCGGGCTATTGTGAAGCATATAATTTAGCTCACTCATTAACCATTCTTGGAACATCCGCTGTTTAATTTCGTGCTGTCGTTCAGGGGTTAATTCTGCCTCAATAAATTCTTCAACCATCACCAAGTGATAACCTTGTTCGATTGAAATCGGGCCAACAACTTCCCCAGGGGTTGCACCAAAAACAACAGCAGCCAAATCCGGTTTTAGGTTATGACGATAGAGTCGTCCTTCATAGCCACAGAGGAGGCGACGGCGCTTCTCAAGATCGTAAAGATGAGCCGCCTGATAAAAACTAATTTCACCCTCTTCAATTTGGTAGAATATCTCCTGAGCTAAAGCCTCTTCTGTGAAGACAATTTGATAGAGCAAAACTTGCTCATAATCAAGCTTATTTTGAGCGAAAGACTTCTCTACTTCTGAATCAAATAAAGTATTTGCCAGTTTTTGAGTTAACAGATGTTCATAAATACCCGTTTCCCAGTCATCGGCTGTCACCATTTGATCGGCTAACCACGATAAAGTGTCGGCCGCTTTTTCTAACCGTTTGGCATACCGTTGGCGGTTTGCTTCTTCTTCGACTTCTTCTTGTGAAACGTGAATTCCCCGTTCCTCAGCGGCCTGACGGACTACTTTTTGACAAAGAATATTATGACAAACATCCTTGACTTGGAGCCGACTTTTCAAAAAGCGAATCATATCGTCCGGCTCAATAGAAGCTTTAGAAAGATTAATCATGGTTTGGATTTAAAGGTATCAAGTGTTAGACTAAAACTTAAGATACCCAGTGCAGGTTATCTTGGCCTAGGGTTGTTTGACCTGCCCCGTCAACAGACCCTAGGACAATCCCTAATACGCCGTCATTCACCGTTGAATCGAGACGAATTAAGGTGGCATCCGCGCTGCCATCCCCATCTAAATCAATCGGTTCAAATTCCACAGTTTCTACGAGTGAATCTCCCACGATTACGATTTTATCCCCTTCTAACGGATCAAAATCTGTAATAATATCACCGGTACTCAATTCGGTGATGGTTCCGGGTCTGAGAACAAATGAATCTGCTCCAGTGCCACCTGTTAAGGTGTCATTGCCGAAGTCTCCTACGAGAAAATCATCTCCCTGTCCACCGATTAATAGATCATCTCCATTTCCTCCCCGCTCGGTATCGTTGCCAATCCCTCCCTTAATGGTATCATTACCCCCATCTCCAAAGAGTAGATCGGGATTGGGAGTACCAATAATTTCATCATCTCCTTCTCCGACAATCCGAACCCCCAGGGATGAACCCGGAAAGGTTGTGCTGGTGGTTGTCCCATCTGTCGTCACCTCAACAGTCGTTGTTCCTTCTGTATTTCCAGGTGAAGAAACACTAATCTCACCGGAGATACTGCTTTCAGAACTGGATGAGTCGGAGTCGGTTGAGGGAATTGGAGTCGTTGTAGTTTGATCTTCAATTGAAACATCCACTGACAAATTGTCGTCACTCGGTGGCAAGATCACATCTTGATCTGTATCGGAGGGATTGGGATACTCAATAACATCATTAATGTCAATGCTCGGCAGATCAATCCAGTCATCTGTCACAATTGAGACATCATCAGCTGATACACTCACCGACACCCCCAACTCACTAAAAGAGCCTCCCGGTTGAAACAGATTTTGCAAGTCGCTCACTTCCCCTATAGGAGAAGAAATACTGACACCACCACTACTAGTAGAGCCACTCTCATCGACAACTGCATTAATTGACCCGGAGATACTCGTTACATTTGAGCTAGAACGGTTTGATATTTTGATTGAAGGCATAGTTAATCATCCTAAGAGTGAATACACCCATACTTTTGTCATCATTCCGGCTAAGGACAAAAATAGAGTAAAAGTAAAAGGTGTGAGTGATTAAAAGACAAACAATTATCAAGAGGGCAATTAGTTTTATACGTTAATAATTAAAACAAGTTTGAAATCTGTTATGTTGCCAAATTGGCAAAAATTTGATATTCATCTTGACAATTAGGGTCAGTTAAGTCGGAGAATTATGATTGATGTGATACTCTTGCAATATTTTTCTCTGAATGAATTGATAAAAGTCCTATCAAAATACCGCTTTACTTTTTCAAAATGAATGTGAGCCACACATTAATCTCAAGTTTTACACTGTATAAAGCCGAACATATCTTATCTTTTATATGAGACCAGAGTCTTCTGTAATAGAGAATACTCTGACCTGGCATCAGATCAAAATTCAAGGAATACTGAGCAGGTAAAGACGGATAGTCTCTGTATTACGTTGAGAATAAAATTGAGCTATAGCAGATCTTACCAGAGTTTATATAAAAATAGAAAAGAGTGAATTTCCTACAGAACTATGGTGTTCATCAAAAAAGCAAATTGTAGTTTTTAATATTAATTATTTTTTAAACTTTGATGATAGATTTAAAGTCAATGAGTGAAAATTTTCGGAATCCTCCTCATTCAATTCCCAGGCCTCATCAAAGCTTTATACTAAATCCCTACAATGTAAAGATCAAGTAAAGCTACATCTAGGTCACTGACACCCTAACCAAACATCTGTTACATCACCCTATTTATAAAGACTTTTCATAACTTAATCGTTTTAATTTCAATTGGATAAAAACTGCCAATGTGGCATCTTTAATGATCAAAAACTCACTAACCTAAGCATAGGAATTCAAATTTAAATTTGTTAAATATCGAGGAAATTATATATGGCATTTCTTAGTGGAACTAACGGCGGGGATACCCTCGAGGGGACTAATAGTGACGATCAGATTTTTGCTCGTCGTGGCAATGACCTGCTGCAAGGCTTAGGCGGAGTAGACTATCTCAGGGGCGACGACGGAGATGACACCCTAGAAGGGGGAGACGGAGATGACCAACTTTTCGGCAATGATGACAACGATCAAATTTTTGGCGGTAATGGTAACGATATTCTCAATGGCGGTCGAGAAGACGATGGTTTAGATGGTGGTCCGGGCAACGACACCCTGATTGGCGGCACGAATACCCGAGATCCAGCCACCCGTGAGATTACTGGTACTGATGTTTTAGTGGGTGGCCCTGGAGATGACCTACTGCTGGGGGAATTCGGTTATGATGTCATGGACGGGGGAAGCGGTAAAGATACTGCTGTGGGCGGCAATGGCAACGACCGGATTTTTGGCGGCACTGAAGATGATGAACTCCTCGGCGGTTTAGATAATGATACTCTCACTGGTGAAGGGGGTGGTGACCTGATTCTAGGAGGACTCGGAGATGACCGACTGATTGGAGACCGGGATGCATCAGGGGCTGCCGACGGTAACGATCAAATCCAAGCCAGTGATGGGGATGATGTGGTCTCGGCAGGTGGGGGAGATGACACGATTCTCGGGGGTTTAGGGGATGACTTCCTCGATGGCGGTGATAATCTGCTTTCGACCTTTCAAAACGATAACGGCGGTAATGATGACATCCTCGGTGGCGATGGCAACGATACTTTACGAGGCGGTTTAGGACGAGATACCCTCAAAGGCGGTGGTGCAAAAGCGGGGGAAATAGACTGGCTGATTCCCACCGCAGTCATTGATGGAGTGGGTTCGGTTAGTGCAGATGGAGAACAAGATCTTTTAGTTCTGGGCAATGACCAAGGCTTCTTTTATGTAGGCGGTGCAGGGGATCCCTTTACTGTGAGTGGAATCAATTTCCTCGGACAAGGCGATCGCGCGATTATCCAACTATTTGAAAACGGCGTTGATAAAATTCAAGTCAACGATCCCGATCTAGTGGGAACTGCCGTCATTGGTAATGATACCTTTGTTGTGGTTCCAGTTAGCGGCGGGGTTGAAATTCTGGCGCAAATTGTCGGACAAAATACCGCTTTAGCGGCGGGTACTTTTGTAGGTCCCCCAGTGGATAATAGTGGAGATGATGTCTTCACCGGATCGGCCGGCCCGGAAATCCTCGATGGTGGCGCAGGTAATGATGAGCTGAGTGGACTCGAAGGCAATGACACTTTAATTGGGGGCGCTGGAAATGACATCCTTGACGGTGGCCCGGATATTGATACCGCTAGTTATGAAAGCGATCCGGCTGGGGTACAAGTCGATTTGGGCGCTCAAACAGCCACTGATGGCTTTGGCAATACCGACAGTTTAACCAATATTGAGAACGTCATTGGTTCTGCCTTTGCTGACTCTCTGGTGGGTGATGCTCAACCCAACAGTTTAGACGGTCTTGCTGGCAACGATACTCTCGAGGGTAGCGGCGGCAATGACACCCTCACCGGTGGTGCTGGGGAAGACTTCTTCCAAGGCAGCGATACCACCACCAATGGTACTGGGGAACTGGATCGCTACATTAGCAGTGCTGATGGTGCACGGGATGTATTTGCAGTCGGTCAACCAGGTAGCAGTGATTTCTTCTACGTCGGTAATGGCGGCAGTGACTTTGCTCAAATTGAAGGATTTGAGTTAGGGGTAGACCGAATTGGCGTGCCTACAACTGCGGGTTTATCCCTGGCTAATTCAGGAGGTAACGCAGCCTTACTGGCCAATGGCGATGTGATTGCTTTGGTGGTGGGAATTGATGGCAGTACCTTAGCATCTCAATCCTTCTTAACTCTGATTTAAGCCAAAGCCAGTTGCCGTCACTTCTAGATGTTTGGGTGTATCTACCAGTCCAATTGCTAATGGGGATTGTTGCTATTGATTATTAGCGATGAGCAGTAAACGAATCACCAGTACTCAATCACAACATTCTCTTGTATTTGTCTACACCCATTCATATCAGGGTCAAGAAGATTTTTATGTCACAAGATACACTCTTTTTCTTACAACCCAACCATTCAACGGCTAACCCCAACTTTGCCAATGCTAATGGTAGCGCTCAATTTTTCAGTTATTCTCATGCCGCCACCAATAGCTTAACGAGTGCTCAATTAAATGCTTTAGTTCAGGGTGGAGTTGCCAGCGCCATCGCCAATGCCAATGCTACCTTTATTGCTGACCCTACTTTTACCAGTTTATTTACCGAAACCTCCGGAGTTGGAGAAACTGGGGTTTATTTCGCGGATAGTCAAAGCCAAACTCAGGTGATTGCCACCTTTGATATTAGTCCCAATCAAACCTTTTCCTTTGATTTTAATGCTGAAATTAACCTCAGTGCCAAGGAAATTGAAAACTCAGCAGAAGCAAACTTTGCCAATAGCAAAACATCCTTTGTTGTTCTCGATACCTCAAATTTGAATCAGCCTCAAGTGATCGATTATTTCGGTATTTCAGGAGAATTAATTTCAGGGGAAGCAATAGCTGATGTTGATTCAGGTTCGAGTCATAATGTCAACTTTACCAGCAATCAAGTGATTGATTTAGACGGTAATAATGGCATCGACTCAATTAATGCTAATGCCTTTGCTGGCAGCTATCAACGCACCTTTAACACTGCCACCGATCTAACCTTAGTCAAGCTGAATTCGAGTCAAATTGAATTGTCGGGAGATGCTTTAGCCCAAGAATTGAGTTCGGATGTAATTATCGGAGGCTTAGGAAACGACCAACTCAACGGCACTTCAAATCAAGATCAGTTTTACGGCAGCCTGGGTGATGATACCATTGGCGGCAATAACAGCGACGATATCCTCGAAGGCGGTGAAGGGGACGATTGGCTTTACGGAGATGACGGCAATGACAAACTTCACGGTAGCTTTGGCAACGATATTCTCGATGGTGGTGGGAGTCAAGATAGCCTTGTGGGAGGGAGTGGAAACGACGGGTTAAAAGGACAATATGGTGACGATCGGCTTTGGGGTGGAGAAGGCAATGATACCTTAGAGGGCGGTCAGAATCAAGACAAACTGTGGGGAGAGGCCGGAAACGATAACTTAAGCGGTGGTGATGGGGATGACATCTTAGAAGGCGGTCACGGTGAAGATCAACTCAACGGGGGGGAACATCAAGATCGACTCTATGGAGGTAGTGGTCAAGATACCCTATCTGGAGACAATGGCGACGATCGCTTATATGGAGACAACGACGCAGATCGCTTATCCGGTGGCAGTGGACACGATCAACTGTTTGGCGGATCAGGAAACGATATTTTAACAGGTGGCACTTGGAATGACCAAATGACTGGGGGAGCAGGCAACGATCAATTTATCTTTGAACAAGGTAATAGCTTCCTCAGTGGAGAATTTGACCGCATTCTTGACTTTCAAATTGGTATCGATCAGATTGAATTCCACAACTTCAGCAATTTAAGTTCAAGTAATGGTTTCAATCAATTAGTCAGTCAAGGATACATCAAAAGTTCTGGATCAAATACTGTCATTGAGTTGAATACAGGCGGACAACTTTTAATCGAAGGAGTGAGTGTGAATAATCTCAGTTCGAGTGATTTTAAGTTTATCTAAAATCCACAAAACAATATTTGAATCTGCAAGCAAAGAGAGCCAGAAAGACAGAAACACTGTACTTAGAATTTTATTCAATCAACAACTCTGTTTAAAAGGTGTATCTACTCACCTAAGACTCAATGTCTATCAATCTAACTAACCTTTAGAAAAAATAGCGAGGTTTTTACTCATGTCAACGATCTTCTTACAGCCTGTTAACTCCGGAAATCCTAATCCTAACTATGCGAGTGCAACCGGAAACGCGACGTTTTTTGGCTATTCTCATTCCGCAACAGATAGCTTAACCTCAGCCGAGTTAAATGCATTGGTCAATGGTGGGGTCGGTGCCGCTTTAGTTGAGGCTACTGCAACTTTTATTAACGATCCTGCTTTTACCAGTTTATTTACCGACACATTTGTAGAAGCCTTAGAAGAAGATTTTTATGGGACTAGCCAAGCCAACACTGAAGTTCGAGCAGAATTTAGTATTGGGGCGAATGAAACCTTCTCATTTAACTTCACAGCGGATCTAGATTTAGAAGCAAAAGAAATTGAAGATGACGATAAGGAATATAGCAAAGCCAAATCTAAAAGTAGCTTTGTTGTGCTGGATATTTCCGATCCCAATAATCCTGATGTTTTAGACTACTTTGGTGTCAATGGAAAACTGATTTCTTCTAAAGCTGTTGGGGATGTTGACTGGGGTAAAAGTAGCAATGTTACCCTCAATGGTGATGATGAATTTATGGATATTGGGGGTAACAATGGGGAAGATTTTGTTAACGCCGCTGGTGTCGGAAGTTATAGCCGTACTTTTAGCGGGGCCACTGATATTACTGTAGTTCAAATTAATGAAAGCTTTACTAAATTAATCGCAGATTATTTAATCGATAATCTCGGCAATGATGTCAAATATGGAACAATTAGCCATGACTGGCTGAGTGGGACTTCCGGGGGTGATAAAATCTACGCCAGTTTCGGAATTGATATCCTCAATGGTTGGGGGGGTAACGATACCTTAGAGGGGGGCGGTGGTGCCGATCTGTTGTATGGTCATAGCGGCGCAGATAAACTCAATGGTGGCGATGGTCGAGATATAGTATTGGGTGGATCGGGTAATGATTCAATGTATGGTGGCGATCGCAAAGATTTAATGGCTGGAGGATCTGGCAACGATACCGTCTACGGCGGTGAGGATCAAGACGCAATCTACGGCAACTGGGGTAATGACCGTCTTTATGGCGACAATGGCGACGATCTCATCAGTGGCGGATATGGAGATGATGTCATGACCGGGGGCGGTGATAGTGATACCTTTGTCTTTTCTGGCATTGATATTTCAACGACTTCTCTCTATTCTATGAGTTTTGATAGCTCCTCGAATTTGATAGCATCAGTTGATAAACAATTGGATGTCTCCTCGAATTTGAAAGGGTCAGTCAATCAAGAATTTGAGATCTCTAAAGCAGAGATCGCCTCAACAGATGCAATTGTTGTCGAGACAAAAGAATTAAGCGCTGTCAAAGATCTAGAAGCAACAGCAGAAGAATTCCTAGATGAAACAGAATATGCAACCGACGATCAAGATGAAAAATGGGTTGATTCTTTGTTAGAATTGCCCGAAGATTGGTTAGATGAGGAAGCAGCCAGTTATGATCAACTGACGAATGTTTCAGTTGAAAGTCAAGACTTATCTGTCAATTCAGCTCAGACCCTCGCAACGACAGAAGCGACTGGAAGTACCAATTCATACTATAGTTGGAGTTGGGGAAGTTATGATATTATTACTGACTTTGATACGGGCGTGGATCAAATTGCCTTCCAAGGGGTTGGCTCAATTAATGGTTCAACTTGGCTAAATCAAATGAAATCTCAAGGCTTATTAACTAATACCAATAATGGTGCGTTATTTAGCTTTGTTGACGGTAATGAACTCTTATTACAAGGCGTTAATGTCAATGATTTAAGCAGCTCAGACTTTAGTTTCTCATAATAGATTACAGTGGGATAATTTGTAGATAATCGTAGGGTGTGTTAAGTCGCGCACCCTATACAGATAGAAACCATCTAGGATTATTGTGAGAGGATATCATCAGTTGAAAATACATCCCCAACTCCCAGCTTTAATAACTTCTGTTTAACAACTATGAGTTAAAAAATTAAAAATCAATATATTTGTCAATTTATGGTGACATTGTAACGAAATATAAGCAGTTAGGATTGTACGAGTTAGCAGGGGTTGACAGCTCCGAGTCCGGTATTGTATGATATGAGATATAGGCTATACTTGAGTATAGCCTTGCCTAAAAACAATAATTTGGTTTATAACTTATCACTCACTACTCACTACTTCAGCCCCATTGAGCTAGATAGGTATCCTCTTCAAATCCTGATTTCAAGGGAAAGTTGGCTCTCTTAACGGGTCAGCTAACACCAAATATTTTCCTATCAGATCAGCTATTGCTATCAAACTGAGTTGAACGGCTTCAAAAGTATAAAGTATGGAGAAAGAACATACATTAAAGCTCTGCCTTTAGTCGTGAGTTGACAAAAGTACAAAGATATGCATACTGTCACTTCACAGGTCAGCCCAACTGATAGATCTCTACAGCCAACCCGTCAATTTAAAGATTTTAATAGAAATACTGATCTCATCATCTTCTGAGAAGAGATTTCAAATAGATTCCATAAAAGCATAATCCAGTGTTGAGTCATTTATCTCGCAGTGAATAGCTTTCGTAACCGGGCAAAAAAGCCTTCCGGGGGGGGATTAAGATCCAGAAACTCTACGCTTTCTCCTTGCAAACGACAGGCAATATTACAGAACGCTTTAACCGCGTCAGAAGAGGTTTCAGACAAGACAAGAGGCTCACCTTTATTAGTCGAAACAATCACATCTTGATGATCCGGAACCACCCCCAGCAGCGGAATAGCTAAAATTTCTTCTACATCCTGCACCGACATCATGTCATTAGCTTGTACCATTTGCGGACGGATACGGTTAACCAGTAAACGGATATGGTTGACTCCGTTAGCCTCGAGTAAACCAATGACTCGGTCTGCATCCCGCACCGCCGAAATTTCAGGTGTCGTCACAATAATCGCTTCTTGGGCGGGGGCGATCGCATTTTGAAACCCTTGTTCAATTCCGGCAGGACAATCAATCAAAATATAATCATACTGATCGGCTAACATTCCCACCAACTGCTTCATCTGGTCTGGAGTCACCGCATCTTTTGTTCGACTTTGGGCTGCTGGCAGTAGCACGAGACGAGATTGTCTTTTATCCTTAACCAAAGCCTGTTCTAGACGGCACTCTCCAGAGAGGACTTCAAGGGCTGTGTAAACAATCCGATTTTCTAAACCTAACAGTAAGTCTAAATTCCTCAGACCAAAGTCAGCATCAATCATCGCCACGGTGTGGTCGGCTTGGGCTAATGCCATGCCAATATTGGCTGTACTAGTGGTTTTTCCAACTCCTCCTTTTCCAGAGGTAACAACAATAACGCGACTCATATTAATAACAATTAGGTTAATTTTAAAAGTTGAATATTTGGGCGAGTAACACAGAACCGGGGTAACAGATGACAACTGAGTTGTCCCGGCAAAAGGCTTAG
Source organism: uncultured Lyngbya sp. (assembly GCA_964401105.1). Taxonomy (GTDB): domain Bacteria; phylum Cyanobacteriota; class Cyanobacteriia; order Cyanobacteriales; family Microcoleaceae; genus JAAURB01. Next base: position 17,267 of record CAYNXM010000196.1, read on the forward strand.
AGGAGTATCTGTACGAACTTAACTTTGATCGGAGTGAGACTATAGTACCTGATAATATTCTCAATTCTGAAATTAATCTAGTTATTACTAGATTTGCCCGCGTTTAATTTTAGCCGCATCTGAGGCTGGAGAGATGCGAATACCCTCGGCTGTGACATAAGCCACTTCAGGATAAAATTGACTGGGATGATCTTCCGGGCCACGAGCCACTTGATCTGCAATCCGAATGATAGTCGGTTGCATCTGTAATGCCATCACCTGACTCTTGAGGTTGCCATTAGCCCCGGCATGAACGGTTCCCCGTAAACGACCCCAGATGATAATATCTCCATGTGCCATCACGAGACTGCCTGGATTGGCATCTCCTAAAATCACCACTGTACCGGGATGGCGAATTTCAACCCCTGAACGCAGGGTCATTTGCAAGTATAGAGGATCGGCTAAGATTTCAGTTGGAGTCTCAGGCGCTTGAGTTAAGGATATACCTTCGGTAGATTGATCGACACAATAGCCTGCTGTTACAGCGGTAATGGCGGTTTGTCGCCGACTGGTGTGTACCCGTGTCAGGTTGAGTCCGGCTTGGGTTAAGGCTTGAGCAATCTCTTGTAATTGTCGCCCATCCAATAATCGCCGAGCTGCCATTAAAATAACTTCAGTACCCGGTTGCCATCCTTTTTCGCCAGCATTAATCCGATATCGCAGTTGCTGCAATAGTGCAGCCCAGTCAGCCGAAGTTTGGGCGTTAGACTGGGGAGAATCTAACTCAGGGGGCAGAAAAAGTAATAGCCTTTTCCCTTCAGTTTTAAATCGAACTTGTAGCTCAACAACCGGAGAAAGTAACGGTAACTCTTTACTCGGGGGTAAAGCTTGATTAGAAGTTAAGTCAGAAGTCATGGAGCTAACATCAAGTTTCTGTAGTGGACAGAACAATTTATTATCTTATCGGAATTAGGACGAGTTTAGTGTAGCCCGGGTTAAATTTAGCTTTTTAGCACTAAATTTTTCAGCATGGTATTCATTTTACTCAGACATTCGTCTGCTTCTTGTTCTGGAATCGATTCTGCCATAATTCCGGCTCCAGCATTCAAATAGACTTGATCTTGATATTGACAAGCTGAACGAATAGGAATGGCTAAGTCCACCTGTCCTTGGCTATTAATCCAACCCAATCCGCCTGCATAAAGCCCCCGTGGTTCGTCTTCGAGTCGATCGATCCATGCAATAGCCTGACTTTTTTGAATACCGGAAACGGTGACAGCCGGAAATAGGGCTTTAATTGCATCCCAAAGGGTTTTATTCGGTTGCAATTCTCCGACAACTTGTGAGGATAAATGCTGCACATAACGATACCGTTTGACCTGCATAAAATCCTGAATTTTTACGGTGTCTGGCTGACAAACCCCGTTCATTTCTTGCTGAATATGCCAAATTGAGAGGGCGTGTTCTTTGACTTCTTTGGCATTGGTAAATAATTCTTGTCGCAGACGGGTATCTTCGGCTAAATCATCGGAACGGGGGCGGGTTCCGGCTAAAGGATTGATAAAAACCTGCTGTTTTGATTGAATTTCCAGTAAAGCTTCTGGACTAAAGCCAACGGCTCGAAAATCACCCAGTTGAAAACAGTAAGATCGGTGATCGTGATTCTGCTGAATTCCTAATTTGTAAGTATTAATAATATCTAATTCCTGTTTAAATTTAATCGACCTAGAAAGAATTGCTTTTTGTAGTTTTCCTTGTATAATCGCTTCTTTCAAACAAGTCACTTGATGAATATACTGTTGAGAATCGGGTAAAAATTTAGCTAGATTTTGTGAGATTGAATAGCTTTTTTTTGGAAAATCTTGACTTAAAATTTCTTTCAGGGTGGAGACCGATTCAATCGTTTTAATCAAAATTTCATGAGGACGAATATAAATCTCAGTTTTCGGAACAAAAAAATACAGTAAAGGTTGCTGAAGTACTTTAGAATAAGAATAGTAAAACCCAGCAAAATCAAAGCTAATATAACCGTAAGCGGTCCAATTGTCGATGGGTAAATCCCCTAATCCTGCCTCAACTTGTTTCAGGGGATCATTAACCCCATGAGTGTGGGTGTGACCTTGATAATGGATCGTAATAGTCTGTGGATCAACCGTAACAGTAGCTAAAGGATTGGCTGCAATTCGGACTTCTTGATGGTTTTGGTAGAGAAGATAATCGGACAAAAACCCAGCATCAATCAACTGCTGCAATACCAGCAATGGATCTAACTCACCGGGAATATATTGTTCTTGGTACGTGACTCTTCTTCCCATGCCTTGCACATTTCGTTGATGGTTCTACCCCGTTGACAAACTTAGCACAACCTGGCGACCCATCATTTAAAGAAAAATTAGCGGTTGTTGGTTCAAATCCCTAATTTCTCTATTGATTGACAGCTTCCCCTAAGAGAACCGCTTCGCTGGTGCCGATCCCATTTCAACTTCAAATGGGATCTAGCGATCATCATATCATTCCCGAGGATAGACAACTCAAAGATGTTAAGCCGCTGAGGTTTGACTCAGTCGCCGATAAACCGTGACTAACCCCGACTCATCTCCGACATTTCCGGGAAACAACACCACTGGTAAGTCAGGATACTGAGGATGATTTCCGGGAGTTTTCACCATCGAACAACCCGCCAACACTTGACCCAAAAGCCGCGCTGTCGTCAAGGCTAATCCTTCACTCAGAGTATCGTTTGAGGTAATTCCCCCTTTACTAATCAAAAAACCAATATCAGCGGGTAAACCCCGGACAATATCCATTAATAAGGCGGAGACGGCTATACCAAATTCCAGCCTATCCTCCACTTGATTAAAGGTCAATTCTTGGCGACTGGTATAAACAACCGGAGTTTTCCCTTCAGTATAAACCTTGTGCAGTTGTTCCAGGATTTGACTGAGCAAATCATCCCGCGATCCTTTACGATTGGGTAATAGTTGAGCAATATCCACCTCAATCCCGGTCACGTTCGGTTCTTGCAATAACTGTTTTAACTGTTGAGTCGATTTTTTCACATGAGATCCGACAATCACAACCCCCGGTTGATCACTTCGGGTATATTTTGCCATTTCTTCAGCCGCAATCGGTTGGGGACCAAGGGAAGCCAAGGAGGTTAAAATACTAGCCGCGCTGCGAAACAGAAACCGTTTCCCTCGACTGGCAACCGCCAGAACATCGGCGGCAAATCGATCAAAATCTGCTTGGGTTTCCCCATCCACCACCACACATTGATTATTCTCTAATCGGATCAATCGGGGTTGAATACCGGCGCGAATTTCCGTCAGGCGAATTCGTTCAACTGACTCGGCAGGAATTTGGCCCTGAGTTTTTTCAGCAACATAGTCCGGTAAATAGCTGTGATGATAGCCGAATACAGAATCTTTGGCAAATTCGGTTTGATTAACCGGAGTCAATTCCCCATCGACCATCAGATAGTGAATGCTATCTCGGGTGATGCGTCCCCCTTCAAAAAAGGCTGGAATCAGAAAATGAGCGTCAAATGGCCCAAGTTCAGCGGCAATAACATCGGTTTCTACTGGATAATGACCCCGTAATGTGGAATCCGATCGACTCACGACTAAAAAATCTTCAACAGAAGTCTCGGCGATCGCAATTTTGAGATTTATCGTCACTTCACGGGTAATTTTAGCAGCCTGTTCTGGAGTCAGGGAGCGAGTATTGGTGAGAATGAAGAAAATGGGGGACTGGTCTTGCAAACCCAACTTCAGGGTGTCTACATCCCAACGAGTGAGCAATAAACAGCTATGAACAGTTTGAGATCCGGTGGGATCATCATCCAGAACGATTATTTTCGGTTGCATCCGCCGCTTGTCTGAACCTACAACATCTTTAACAGACTATCATTTAACGGTCTAAGACGAAAAGCTTTTATTATCGCCATCGTCCTCGGGTGAGTGTTGATCCTGAAGTTGTTTCAGTTCAGCCTGAACGTGGGTGGCAATTTGTAGCGCTTCATGCAATAATCTACCCTGTACGCTCGAGCGATCGCTAATTTGTAATCCTGTTAAAGCGGTTAAATTCGTAATAAATAAATCTTCGTGCTTTGCTAAAAACTTACGATTTTTTCTTAAAATTCGCTCCGTTTTCATGGCTCTGATTAAATCTTCTCGAATCAATTGCATCGCCGTTATTACCTGTTCTCGCTGATTTAATTTCACTTGAGTATTTCCGATTGCTTCTAATTCATCATTCAAGTCTATTGCTTTGAGAATGGCATTATATCTATCCACATCATCAATAATTCGGATTAGATTGCGATGTTTTAGACTCCAAACAATTTTATAACAGTCTTCTACTCCTAAGCCCAAAACAACAACACCATGAATGATTGCCAGTAGCGGCCGATAACTGGGAAAAATAATCGCCAAAATTAGATAATTCAGTAAAACCAAGCCACTGGCTATTAATGTTTTTACACCTTCGCGAGTAAAAGTTTTCAGCCGCAGCGGGCGATAAATCTGTTTACTTTTCATACCGGTCAACCTTTTAATTTCTCCCCAGCTAATTTCTAATCCCACCAAATCAGGTTGCATAAATCAAACCTCTACAAATGAATTGTATTGATCCCTTCACTGGAGAACCCACTATTTTTTGAGCCGTCTGAGGATATTGATTAAAATTACAAATTAAAACGATTCATCAAGTGATTTAAAGTTGACTGGAATATTCTGTCGATCTGGTTGCAATTAAAGACGTTCTTTGTGCTGTTTTCTCAGCCTTTTTAAAAGCCCACTCTGGAGTGATAGGAAGGGGTTGTTTCGCTTCTGAATATTCCTGGTTCAGCAAAACCAACTGATTCAATTCTTCAGCCAGGGGTCGCGGCTTGATTGTAGATTTTAGTAAAAATTCATCATAGCGATCGCCTAAGAGTTCATAGGTTCCAGAGGCGACTTTATGACCACTTGCCCGTTCACTGGGGTTTAAAAAAGTAAGTAAAGGGGCTAAACCTGTGACTAAAATTGAAAAAATAAGGTGTAATATTTTAAAAGAACTCGATTCATTGCTTCCCAATTCTGACATTGTTTGTACACTAGCAAGGGCGGCAAAGATAGTACTAGGAATTCCAATATAAAGGTTAGTATTCGACCAACGAATAGACACATAAAGATGCGCCCAGGACAGAATTCGGCAAAGATTTCTGCGGTCTTCTGCTCGGGCTAAAATATCTTCACGATTGACTAAATGGAGTTGACCATCGGGATCGGGAATTGATGGAGACGCTTCACTTTTCATAGTCTGGTGATTGTTTCAAAGTCCATCCAGGATTTTAACTTAAACTGATACCTGTTTATAATATTTGAATAGTATTGAAACGGAACTAAACATCCTTGAGCGCTATTGGCAGCCACAGGGTAAAAGTAGAACCTTGTCCCGGTTGACTATCAACCGTGACATTACCTCCCATCATCTGGGAGAGTTTTTTGACAATTGCTAACCCTAAACCAATGCCGCCATGTTTACGAGTGGTAGACTCATCAACTTGGGTAAAGGGTTCAAAAATCCGAGATTGCTGTTGTGGGTTAATCCCAACTCCATTATCATGACATTTTATCAGTAGCCAGTCTGAATCTTGAGGCGGTGGGGTAGAAGTGGATTTGAACACGGACCAATGGGGAACTTGTTGAGATAACTTCATGTAACAGACGTGCTCTAGGGTGAGTAAAATATTCCCTTGCTCAGTATATTTGCAGGCATTACTTAATAGATGAAATAAACATTGACGCAGATTGAGCCAGTCGAGATACACTTGATCGATATTGTTGATCAAGTGAATTTCGATTTGATTTTGATTTTGATTATACTGGTGTTGAACTTGATAAATCACTTCTTGGACTAATGACCTCAAGGCAAAAGTAGAGGGGTGCAGTTGAGACTGATCGACTTCGAGTTGGCACATCTCGAGAATATTGTTAAAAATCTCCAGTAACTGTTCACCCGAACGATTAATTTGTTGTAAATCTGGGATCATATCCTCTTGTTGCTGTTCTGCCGCTTCCATTTCCAGCAATTGACTATAACCAATAATGGCATTGAGAGGCGTTCGTAGTTCATGGCTCATTAATGCTAAAAATTTACTTTTAGCACGGTTGGCTTGTTCTGCGGCTTCTTTGACAACGGTTAATTCTTGTAATGATTGTTCAAGTTGATTTTGAGTCTGCTGTAAGTTTTGCAGTGCAGTTGTGAGTTCTGTGGTGCGCTCTTCGACTCGCAGTTCTAATTTTTTGGTAAGCTGTCGTAGGGTTAAATGGGTTTTAACCCGCATTAGTACTTCTTCTGCTTGCAGCGGTTTGGTCATATAATCCACACCCCCGACTTCAAACGCTTTGATTTTATCTTTTTCATCATTTAATGCGCTCAAGAAAATAACGGGAATATCTTGAGTTTTTGGATTAGCCTTGAGGTGAGTACAGACTTCATAACCATTCATCTCCGGCATTTTGATATCCAGCAAAATCAAATCCGGTAACTTGAGGCTCACAGCTTGCAATGCCATCTTACCGCTGAGGGCCTTACGGACTGAATACTGCTGTTGTGACAGAATAGCAGAAAGTAAGATCAGATTATTAGGGGTATCATCTACAATGAGAATATCAGCTTGAATGTTCTCAATCGAAGTTTGATTCATGATGGGATGGATTGAGATTGTCGGCGATTAGATCAAGAGCGATCTTGATAGTTATCGACCATCTTATCTAAAAAGATGAGAGACCATTGATTTAATGTAGAGGCTCAAGCCTTGGGTTTTAGACCAACTCCCGGTTTAATTGTGGCTCTATCATGCAGGATGATAGAGCAGCTACATTGTGTTTGTGTTTGACATGATAATTATCTTGCCGAGGGAATAGGGAATAGGGAATAAGGAATCGCGCTATAATTCTAGAAATTGAAACCGAAGAAGAGTTGAGAATCAAAGCGATCGCGTTGACATCAATGATGCAACCGCTTCAATCACCCAACAATAAATAACTTAAAATTAATCACCTCTGTTTAGGTAATAACAGTCGGTTCTTCTCGTCCGGTCAGGGTCTTAATTTGTGCAATTTCATCGGCAATTTGAATTAAATCAGCCAAAGCCGCTTGGGGATCTAAATCATGTTTGCTGGCATCGGGCTCATAACTTTCTAAATAAACCCGTAAGGTGGCTCCTTTTGTGCCGGTACCCGATAAACGAAACACAATCCGAGAGCCATCTGTAAATCCAATCCGAACCCCTTGAGATTCAGCCACACTTTGATCCACCGGATCGGTATAACTAAAGTCATCACTATATTCTACTTCGTATTGACCAAAAGTTTGACCTTTGAGTTCAGACATTTTTGCCCGTAACTGACCCATTAATTCATTGGCGCGATCGCTTTCAACTTCTTCATAGTCGTGACGAGAATAATAATTTCGGCCGTACTCTTGCCAGTGACTCTTAACAATTTGTTCAACCGATTCTCCCCGGGCTGCTAAGATATTCAGCCAGAACAAAACAGCCCATAGCCCATCTTTTTCTCGGACATGATTAGACCCGGTGCCAAAGCTTTCTTCACCGCAAAGGGTAATCTTTCCTGCATCCAATAAGTTGCCGAAAAACTTCCAACCCGTCGGGGTTTCATAACAGTCTATTCCCTGTTGTTTTGCCACTCGATCCACCGCTTGAGAAGTGGGCATCGATCGGGCGACTCCGGCTAACCCCTGTTTGTATCCCGGCACTAAATGGGCATTGGCTGCCAACACCGCTAAACTATCGCTGGGAGTCACAAAAAAGTGGCGACCTAAAACCATATTGCGATCGCCATCCCCATCAGAAGCCGCGCCAAAGTCGGGGGCATTCTCACCAAACATGACTTCTACTAAATCATGGGCATAAACTAAATTGGGATCGGGATGACCCCCGCCAAAGTCTTCTAGGGGTTGACCATTTTGAACCGTACCCTCTGCGGCCCCGAGACGTTGCTCAAAAATTGCTTTGGCATAGGGACCTGTTACGGCATGGAGAGAGTCCATACACATCTTCAAACTGCCAGAACTCAACATTTGACGAATTTGATCGAAATCAAATAACGACTCCATCAGTGCCATATAAGGCTTGACTGAGTCAATCACTTCAACCGTCAAAGTACCGAGTTTAAACGTCCCCGGACTGTCTAAGTTAATATCTCCCCCCTCTAAAATTTTGTAGGAGTCAATCACCTGACTGCGTTGATAAATTGCCTCCGTCACCTTCTCTGGGGCCGGTCCCCCATTGCTGGTGTTAAACTTCACGCCGAAATCTCCATCCGGGCCGCCTGGGTTATGGCTAGCCGAGAGAATGATACCCCCCAAGGCTTGATTTTCGCGAATTAGACAGGAGGCAGCGGGAGTAGAGAGAATACCATTGCAACCCACCAACACTTGTCCGATACCATTGGCTGCGGCCATTTTCAGAATGGTTTGAATGGCTGGGCGGTTGTAGTAACGACCATCACCCCCAACGACCAGGGTTTGACCGTCTAACCCCTCTTGGGTATCAAAAATTGATTGAATAAAGTTTTCCAGATAGTGGGGTTTTTGAAACACAGGGACTGCTTTACGCAATCCGGATGTCCCCGGCTTTTGATCGGAAAAAGGTTGAGTTGAAACCGTGCGGATAGTCATGAAATACGAGATTTAAATTGGATTTGCCCATCAATTATCTTCACATGGATCCAACACCTGTTACAACTGCCATCGGCAAGATTCCAACTAAACGGGCAAGGGGTCTCCCGTTATAATCTTTGATTTAACGGGAGGGGAATTGCCCGACGGGGTACTTTGGTCTTGAACATAACTTTTCAATTGCTCTATTGTTACACCGCCACAAGAAGCAATAAAGTAAGAACCTGTCCAGAAAACTTTTTTGTCGCCATAAAACTTTTCCAGGTGTTTTGCAAACTCTTGACGTATCAGACGACTGGTAACAGTTTTGATATTTGCTATCAGTTTAACTGGAGCCACTTTGGGGTTAAGGTCAACCAACAGATGAACATGATCCGATTCCCCATTGAACTCAATCAAATTGCACTCCCATTTAACACAAGTATCGGCACAGATTTGATTCAGTCGGGTCAAGATCTCGCCTGTAATAGTTTTCCGTCTGTATTTAGTCACCAATACAATATGTGTAGTAAGACGATAAACAGACCTATTATTTTTGGTGTAGTTGCCTTTCATTAGATTACGGTAAGTGGTACAATAAAACTGATGATACTCACTTACCTCTACCGAATCAAACCAAACCTCGAACAGATAGCCGTCATGGAAAGGTGGTTAGAACTGTTGCGTAGACACTGGAACTATGCTCTAGGTCAACGGCTCGATTGGCTCAATCGGACTCGTTCACCTGTTGATAGATGTAATTTAGTGAGTGAGCCAATTGGTGAGATCCCAGAGCCAGTAAGCTACTACACTCAGCAAGCGGCTCTCAAGCAAACTAAGAAGCTGTTCCCTGAGTACAAGCAGATCTACGCTGAAACTCAACAGGTGAATTTGCAAAGACTTAAACATGCTTGGGAGCGCTGGCGTAAGCCTGATTCAAGTGGTAAACGTGGCGGTCGTCCGAGGTTTAAGAAACAAGGTCAACTACGGTCATTTGTGTTCCCACGGGTCAACAATAGCAAAGCCGGAGCGCACCTAGTTGATGGAGTGCTAAAACTGAGTCGAATTGGTGAAATACCTGTGGTAATGCACAGACCTATTGCGCAAGGTTTCACCTTAAAGCAATGTACCATCATCAAAAAGGCTGATGGCTGGTACTGTTGCATCTCAATGCTTGATGAGACTGTCCCTGAGTTTTTGCCGATTGATTCAGTTAGAACTGCTGTCGGGATTGATGTTGGCTTAGAAAAATTCTTGACGACATCAGATGGTGAAGCTGTTGCAATTCCTCAGTTTTATCGAAAAGCTCAAGACAAGTTAGCTATTGCTCAACGGGTGATGTCACGCCGTATTAAGGGTTCTAAGAACTGGCAAAAGGCTAAACAGAAAGTTGCCTTGTTGCATCTTCATTTAACCCGTTGCCGAAAGGAATTTCACTACCAGGTTGCACATTGGTTGTGCCACAAATATGACTTAATTGCACATGAAGACTTAAATATCTTTGGACTAGCTCGGACTCAACTGGCAAAATCAATACATGATGCAGCCTGGGGGTCATTTCTGGAAATCTTACAAGCAGTGGCGCTCAAACGCGGTTTGTTAATCCAGAAAATTAACCCACGGGGTACAAGTATTGAGTGTTTTAACTGCGGTTCAAGGGTTGAGAAAAATCTAGCTGATAGAGTTCATAACTGTCCCAGTTGTGGGGTCAAGATTGACCGCGATTGGAACAGTGGGATTAACATTTTGAATCGTGCATTAATGGCGGTTGGACTACCGCTGAATGGCTGTGGTAAATCGATTATTGATATCGAGGAGCAGCAAATCTCATTTGCAAATTTGAGAAGCCCACATCATAATCTTTGATTTGATGTGGGAGTAGTCACTTCTTCTGGTTTATCAGTTGCTTGAGGGCGCTTCTAAAAAGTAATTGCGCCTCGTTGCAACTAAGATCCCAACAACACTGGCAACGATGAGAATCACCGCAAAGATAGGGAAATATCCATTTAAACTCAGGGATAGACTGCCGGTAGCAATTAAGCCGAGAATTCCCACATAGGCAACCTGTCGGCTGGCATTACGATGTCCAATTCGGCGCATTTGCCATAATCCTAATAAACACAGTACCACTTCACTGATTAAGGTGGCGATCGCGGCCCCAATAATGCCAAATTCAGGAATCAGTAATAAGTTGATCGCGACGTTAACCAGGGCGGTCACCATCAGTAATTTGGGCAGAGTTTTTTCTTGTCCAGTGGCTTGTAAAAATCGTTGGGATAAGTTACCAAACATACTAATACTGATACTGGGTAATAAGATAGCTAAAGCAGGAATTGAAGCGGTATATTCTGAGCCATAAAGCTTTGTGATAATCCATGACTTCAGACAAATTGCAACAATAATGGCAGGCAACACCACCATCACCAGTAAACGAGTTCCTTTATAAACTTGTTCGGGGAGTCTTTCTGGTTGATTGGCATTGTATTTCGCAAATCGGGTAAAGATGACTTGAAATACAACGCGCGGTAAGGCAAAAAACATTTCTAAAATTCGGTAAGCCGCGCTATAAAATCCGGCATCAACATCAGTTGTCATGGCTTTTAGCATGATGACATCGACTTGATAATAGAGAATCCACAATACCCCTGAAACGGCAAAAGGATAAGCCTGTTGAAATAATTTAGCAAAGCTTTGAACGCTGATGGGAGAGACCAGAGTCAGCTTGCGGCTGAGGTAATATAATAGCCCGGTAATATCTAATGCTCGGACAATGACAACCGTAATCACGACGGGAATCAGCTGCTTTGAGACAAATAGCACTGCGCTCGCAATAAATACCACACTAGCGCGTTCCAGGGCGACTGCAATGCTTTCAGCCCGAAACCATCCATGACCTTTGAGAACACCTCTGAGGGTCATTTTTACAGCCCGACACAGTTCTGAAATAATTACGAGATAGCAGATGACTAAGCCTTCTCCTTGAAAACCTAGAAATAATGCAATCGGGAATAATAATAATAAAACCGGTAATGTATTCAGCAGTTCTAGAAGAAGATATTGAATCGTTGTTCTCGAACCATTCAAGGGATCGGCTGCAACTTCTCGGTTAATTAAAATTGGTAAACCGAACTGAATAAATAAAGCTAAAATGGCACCTAAAGCACTGGCTGATGCAAATACCCCATATTGTTCTGCTCCGAGTATACGAGCTAATAAAATATAAAAAACAAAGGTCAAACCTAAAGTCAGTTCTCCCAGGAAAGCATAGAGATAGGAGAAGTCAAGGCGAGCAAGAGCATTTCTCATAATATTTAAAACGTTTTAGGTTTCATGGCAGATCTGAATTTGTGCTTGATTCAATCCTATCCCATGAATGGTCAGTAGAATTGAGCTGTTGTCAACTTGACGATCCATCCGGTAGGTGATAGCCTTTAAACAGGTTAATTCAAAATTTTTCATTCAGCCTTAATTAATCTGGGTGCATTTTCAAGCAGATTATCGGTTTAAGGTTCTTGGCTAGATTCAGCAACGCCCAAGAACAGAATAATTTGGTGTCACTACTTTCAAAACCAGGGTCAATATGCAAACCAATTTAAATTTAGATATAGAAGCATCTACGAAAACTTCTATAGAAAACCGTCTTGAAGTTACAATTGCAATTATTACCTACAATGGAATTAACGTAATTCCGCTCTGTTTAAAGTCAATTTTTGAGCAAACTTATTCATTTTTTCAAGTCATTGTTATTAATAATGCTTCCACGGACGGAACAGAAGATTGGATTCAACAGCATTATCCTCAAGTTCAGGTGATTAACCTACCCCATAATCATGGGCCTAATCCGGCTAGAAATATGGGCATTAAAAACACTCCTGAACACGGATTAACCTTACTGATTGATGACGATGCGATCTTAGATAAAGACTGCTTGAAAGTATTAATAAAAGCAGCTCAAGCTCACCCTGATGGAGCAATTTGGTCACCCAAAATTGTTGATCACGATCAACCGGATACCATTCAGCACTCAGGAACCTTCATTCATTATACTGGTGAGGCAATCCTTGTCAATAGCAACCAACCCGTCGATCGAGAAAATCGATCTGCGCTTAAAGTTCATGCGGTTTCTGGAACTTGTTTACTGCTTAAACGAGATGCTGCGGTTAAAATCGGCTTATTTGATGAAGATTATTTTTTTGGTCGAACCGATGGGGAATTCACTTTTAGACTGACTTTATCGGGGCATTGCCTGTATGTTATTCCTGAAGCGACCTGTTTTCATCGTGTTAAATCTCGAGGATTTACTAAAGTCTTTTATCAGATTAGAAACCGCTGGTACTTTATTTTAAGTACTTATTCTTTATGGACACTTTTTGTATTATCTCCAGCTTTAATAGTTTATGAAGTCTCTTTGATTGTATTCTTAATCTTAAAAAGAAAATTTGGAGACTATCTCAATGCCATGGCCGCAGTGATGCAAAACTTACCGACAATATGGCAGAAGCGTCAATCTATATTAGCCTCAAAGGTCAGGTCTGATCGAGAATTATTGAGCGGAGACTTTCTACACATGAGACAAGAATTGCTTCAAAATCATCTATTGAAGTTTTTTAAATTATTCCTCGACACTTTTTTTTATGTCTACTGGCGGCTGGTCCGTCACATCATTATTTAGAGAATGAGAAAAAAACCGGTTTTATTAGACTTCATGCAAGTAGAGATAATGGGTGAATTTAGCTCTATTCAATGGCTTCAAAAGTGAGAGGTGGTATCAGCAAGCCGATCAAAAAGTGAGGTTAATGCAAGTCAGAAGAGAAAACCTCTGTATTTTCACGGAAGATTTAAGTATCATCGCCAGCACGAAAGATCTGTAAAATTAACCTTTCATTTTTAAAGCGCACATTGTTATGATTTAGATGGTAGACATCAAGCTCGTTCTCTTCCCCCCGGCTATTTTAGTCGGGGTTTTATTCATTTAAAGGGAAGATGCTGATCCCCTCACTAGTCCTGATGAGAATTGTTATTCAAGCGAAGCGCGGGAAACTGTCAAAAGTTGGGCGGGATTTTCAGATTTTTATAGTTACCAGTCTAAATCTAAAATAATATCTAATATAATTATTTTAAATCGCTACTAAAATTAAAAATAATTTGATATTCACCCAGAAGCTGCTAACAGTTATAATCCCAGAGAATATACAGTCCCCAAGGGTATTGATTACAGCCAATCCCTAAAAAGATATAACATTAGTCGCCCGATTTCTGTTATGCTGATAGAATAGGTGCCTATTAAGGATGGACAGTCCATCAGTCAGCTTGACTGGTGGATTTTCTCTATGGTAATCAATTCAGATTATCTGTAGATCAATCTACTTCCCTTGAGTAAAATTTCCTATCTTATCAAGAATTATTAATGATTTTAAACATTGAAGCTTCTTATAAGAAGATATTTTAACTAATCTTTTTCAGATTAAGTCTGAACCACCAAAAGTCGAACCCAAAAATAAATGCTTAGGGGTAGACTTAGGACGGCGAGATATTGCAGTCACATCTGATGGGGAGTCATTTTCGGCGGCAAAAGATTACGGAAGTTAGAGATATCCTGTTCAACTGACCTCCATTTCTGAAAAAACTGGCCATGCACCCGAAGCACGTGGTATACTAACCACAGATTTTAGGCAAAAACCATTATCCTGTGCCTAAGGAACAAAGCTAGAACAGTGCTACACAAAAGACTGTGGCTAGTTTAGGCAGCCTTCAGGAATCTGCCGTTCTCATCAGGGACTAGTAGAAAAACATACCAGGGAAGTGACAAATTTTGGATAAGTTGTCAAACTGGTAGAGCTGATTAATTTTATATTGCTTGAGGAAACGACTGCATGACTGCAACAACTGTTAAACCCCAGTGTGAGATTAAAGATTCTGCTCTTGCACCTAAAGGAAAACAACGCATTGAATGGGCTGGACGTGAAATGCCCGTTTTACGCCAAATTCAAGAGCGCTTTGCTCAAGAAAAGCCATTCGCCGGCATTCGTTTAATTGCTTGCTGCCATGTAACCACTGAAACTGCTCACTTGGCGATCGCGCTGAAAAATGGCGGCGCAGATGCGATTCTGATCGCTAGTAACCCCTTATCAACTCAAGATGATGTTGCTGCTAGCTTAGTGGTTGACTACGGCATTCCGGTTTATGCCATCAAGGGAGAAGATACCGAAACCTATCTGCGTCACGTTGAAATTGCCCTCGATCACCGTCCTAATATCATTATCGATGATGGTAGTGATGTTGTGGCAACCCTGGTCAAAAATCGTCAAGAGCAACTTTCTGATCTGCTCGGTACCACCGAAGAAACCACCACCGGAATTGTGCGGTTGCAAGCCATGCTGAATGATGGTGTGTTAACTTTCCCCGCCATGAATGTGAACGATGCTGATACTAAGCATTTCTTCGATAACCGTTATGGTACCGGTCAATCCACTCTCGATGGGATTATCCGCGCTACAAACGTGCTATTAGCGGGTAAAAATATTGTTGTTGCGGGCTACGGCTGGTGTGGTAAAGGCACAGCCCTGCGCGCTCGTGGACTCGGTGCCAATGTGATTGTGACCGAAGTTAACCCAGTGCGGGCAATTGAAGCGGTGATGGATGGCTTCCGAGTCATGCCGATGGATGAGGCGGCTTCAATCGGTGATTTATTTATTACGGTAACCGGTAACAAACACGTGATCCGCAGCGAACACTTTGACCAAATGAAAGATGGTGCAATGGTGTGTAATTCCGGTCACTTTGATATTGAAATTGACCTGAAAGCATTAGGGGAAAAAGCCACAGAAATTAAGGAAGTTCGTAACTTTACCCAACAATATAAACTGCAAAGCGGTAAATCAATTGTGGTATTGGGTGAAGGACGACTGATTAACCTGGCTGCCGCCGAAGGTCATCCCAGTGCGGTAATGGATATGAGTTTTGCTAACCAAGCTTTGGCTTGTGAATATTTAGTCACAAATAAAGGCAAACTTGAACCCGGTATTCATTCGATCCCGGAAGAAGTCGATCAAAACATTGCCCGGTTAAAACTGGCTGCAATGGGAATTAAAATGGATAGCTTCACCGATGAGCAAATTGAATACATCAACTCTTGGACAGCGGGCACCTAAACCTTAAACCTTGAGGTGAGGGATGGAGGATTGAGATAAAATAGGAATAATTTTTCATTGAAGAATTCTTGTTTACTCAAGTTTTCTTCATCCCATCCTTTTTTCTTGTTGCAAACATCCTGTGTCTAAACTTTCTGTTGAACTTCAACGCCATTTCTTTTCCGAAGAACGTTCCGCCCAAGTCACTCTCGCCAGTATTTTAGATTTAGCGGGTGAACGAGTTTTTGGGTTTTTGTTTGTGTTGTTGGCTTTGCCCTCTGCTTTGCCTGTTCCGGCACCGGGCTACTCGATTCCATTTGGAATTTTATTGCTCGTTTTAGCGATTCAATTGATTATCGGTCGGCAACGTCCCTGGTTTCCGAAAAAATGGTTAAATCATCCGATTCCCCTCGAAAAAGTTCAGGGTTTTATCAAAGCGGGATTACCTTGGTTACAAAAAATTGAGCTAATTTCTCGTCCCCGACTAAGAGCAATTTGTACGAGTTTTATCGGACGAGTACTCATTGGCTGTGCAATTGCTTTGATGGCAATATCGATGATGGTTCCCATTCCATTAACCAATACTTTACCAGCGATTGGTGTTTTTATTACGGGTTTTGGTTTATTAGATGATGATGGTGCAATTAGTTTAGCTGGGTTAGTGGTTTGTTTGATGGGAATTACGCTGTCAAGCTTTATTCTAATTTTTGGATACGAAGCAGTTAAAGGTGCAATTAATTTGATTCGACCATCTTTATAGGGGAAAGAATAAGTGAGGGGTTATTCGTTATTGAACTCATCATAAATAATGAATAACTCCCAATAGCAAGCTGGCATCCAACCCTATTGTCTGGATTGATTATAGCAGTAAGAAGCCTGCCCCCGCCTGCGCGGGGGTAAGAAGTAAGGAGTAAGGAGTGACAAACCTTGGCTATCATCATTACTCCCGTACAGAGGTTGCATGCCAGTTCTCTACTTACTCACTACTCTTGCCTATTCCCTATTCTCTGGATTGATTAAAAACGAATGCTTGAGGAATTTTTAACAAATTTATCCGCTACAGTTTTACAGGGTTTTCTTGTCATTAATCATCTGATTTTGTTTGAAATTGGCGGGATGCCATTGATTGTGGTGTGGTTAATGAGTGCCGGGATCATTTTCACCATCTGGATGAAAGGGGTGAATGTACGCGCCTTTAAACACGCCATAGAGGTACTGTTGGGCAAATATGACGATCCGAGTCAACCGGGGGAAGTCACCCACTTCCAAGCCTTAGCAACAGCCTTGTCAGCCACAATTGGATTGGGGAATATTGCCGGAGTCGCGATCGCGATTCGTCTGGGGGGGCCAGGAGCCTGCTTTTGGATGACTGTGGCTGGTTTTCTGGCGATGAGTACCAAATTTGTAGAATGTACCCTAGCGCAAAAATACCGGATTGTTCATCCCGATGGCACCGTTGCTGGGGGGCCGATGTATTATTTATCAGCCGGTTTAGCGGAAATTGGACAGAAAACTTTAGGTCAAATTTTAGCGGTTATATTTGCAATTTTTGCATTAGCTGGCGGTTTAGGCAGCGCCGTTATTTTTCAAGCCAATCAATCTAGGGTTGCAGTTGCCAGTGTGATTCCTTTTTTCACTGAAAATAGCTGGGTTTATGGTTTACTCGTCACTGTTTTAGTCGGAACAATTATTATCGGCGGAATTCAACGAATTGCCCAAGTTGCTGAAGCTTTAGTTCCGTTTATGTGTGGGATTTATTTACTCATGGTTTTATGGGTTTTACTCACCCATTGGTTTGCAATTCCTGACGTGATTCTAGTTATTTTTAAAGGCGCATTTTCCCCCGAAGCCGTAACCGGTGGATTTTTAGGTGCTATTATTCAAGGATTTCGTCGCTCTGCTTTTTCTAATGTTGCTGGGTTAGGAGTTGCTGCGATCGCTCACGCCACCGCCCGAACAAAAGAACCGATTCGCGAAGGAATTGTTGCTTTATTGGAACCGTTTATTGATACTGTTATTATCTGTAATTTAACAGCGTTTGTAATTATCCTTACGGGAGCTTATAATAACCCAGATTGGATTGTATTTGATGGAGCCGATCTAACTTCAGTTGCCTTTGGTTCTGTCATCAGTTGGTTCCCTTATCTCTTAGCTTTAATTCTGTTTTGCTTTGCCTGCTCCACTATGATTTCCTGGGGATATTATAGTCAAGTCTGTTGGCAATATCTCTGGGGAAATCAATCCGCTTTTGTTTATAAAATTCTGTTTTTAATTGCTATTTTTGTCGGGGCTATTATGAGTCCTGAAATTGTGGTTCAATTCGGAGATGCTATTTTACTCACTACCTCAATTCCTAACTTAATTGGTGCTTATTTACTCTGTCCTCTAGTCGGACTCGATCTCAAAGATTATTTAGAACGACTGCGAGCCGGTCAATTTGACTATGAAGTGATTACCTAAGATGAATTCTCTATAATATTGCACTGAACCCGTCACCCCCTGCTGTCGCCGTCCCCCCGAAGTCGCGGGGGGAGGAGGGGGACTACAGGGGGTTACCCGTGGCAACGTCACCTATGAATTGGTATAGTATGAATTGAAATTCCAATCGATTTATCGACACTATAATATAATAGCATTCAATTGTTAATCAGAGTGTGAGGAAAAAGTCAAAATGAATTCAAAAATTAAACCTTTAACTCAGTATCCAGTCTTAGGATTTCCGGTGAATTTACTGCCCAATTATACAGAGGGATTATTGACTCGGTTGCACCAAGGTTTAGGCACTCATGTGGTCACACTCAATGCCGAAATGGTGATGCAAGGAGAACAAAACCCTGAATTAGCCGAAGTCATTCACCAGGCAGAATTTGTGATTCCTGATGGTGCAGGAATTGTCCTCTATTTAAAGCTAAAAGGAAAACCGATAAATCGTTGTCCGGGGATAGAATTAGCCCAGTCAATCATAGAACAAATGGGTTCAGAATATTCCTCTGATTTAATTGTGTTCTACGGGGGAAAACCCGGAATTGCAGAGCAAGCAGCCAACCAATTTATAGACCAATTTCCTAGCCTTAATATTAAAGCTTATCATGGTTATTTAGATGCTTCCGAAACTCATAAATTAGAGCAAACTCTACAAGAATTACAACCTCGTTTAATCTTAGTGGGTTTAGGCGTACCCCGTCAAGAATTGTGGATCAAAAAACATCGTTCTCTTTGTCCAAATAGTATCTGGGTAGGAGTTGGGGGCAGTTTTGATATTTGGTCAGGCCAGAAAAAACGAGCACCCGCTTGGTTTTGCGAACACCATTTAGAGTGGTTATATCGACTTTATCAAGAACCATTGCGCTGGCGACGGATGCTTGTTTTACCTCAGTTTGCTTTGAAAGCATTAATCAGTGGCTAATTCTTTTCTTCTAAGACTTAAACTTTCCTCCGGGGTGTAACAAAATTTGATCAAGCCATCTTGAAACACTAATTCAATCTTTCGTCAATAGTGATTTCTGGAGGATAAGAAGTGGGTAATGACCCTAAATTAAGCTGATGTTTCTGCAGGGCCGTCTCAATAATTTCATAAATTTGTTGAATCTTGAAGGGTTTGACTAAGTATCCATAAGGCTGGGTTTGCTGCGCTCGATCTAAGGTGGTTTGATCGGAATAAGCCGTTAAGTAAATGACGGGAATTGTATATTTTTTTCGGATTTCTTGAACTGTTTCAATTCCATCCATTTTTCCCTGTAAATGAATATCTATCAACATCAGATCGGGTCGATCTTGAGCAATTTTCTCTAGAGCCGCTTCACCTGATTTAATCAGTGCCATCACGACATAACCTTGCTTTTTTAAATTTCGAGCAATATTTGTTGCCGGAATTAGCTCATCTTCTACAATTAATATTTTTGCTGGATTCATTAAAGGATAAATGGGGTCAATTCTTAGTTTATTACATTTAAGCTAAAATTAATTATAGGTTAAGATTCTGTATTGCAAATGTAAAAGATAGCTACTAGAGCTATCTCAACGCCTTGCCTCGTCCGATCGTCTAAAATGACTTAAGACATCAACCGTTGTACCAATTGACGATAAGCCCCATTATTCAGGCCAGAACCTTGATTTGCTAAGCGGGGATCGAGTAATTCCTGTAAGGTTCTAATTCGATCTCGAGTCGCCGGATGAGTGCTGAGGAAAGTCGGCGGTGAACCTTTCCCCATTAACTTAGCCAAAAAGTCAATCGTAGCTTGGGGGGCGTAACCGGCTTTGGCCATATTTCTCATACCCAGCAGATCGGCTTCGTATTCGGCTTCTCGGCTATGGGGACGGCGTAAGGCCAGTTCAACTCCGATCCGCACAGCTAGATTTTGATCCACTCCCGCCGCTGATGCTAAACCTTGAGCGATCGCCATTTCTCGCATTTGTTTAACAGCGTGTTCACCCGCAATATGAGCAATTTCGTGAGCCATGACACTAGCCAGTTGTGCTTCATTATCAGCGGCTAAAACTAAGCCTGTATTGACATAAACAAAGCCTCCCATGGTGGCAAAAGCATTCACTTGATCGCTATCAACCACTTGAAATGTGTAGGGAATATCAGGGCGATCGCTCGTTTGGGCTAATCGTTGACCCATATCATTAATATATCGTGTTAAGCGGGGATTGCGATAGAGCTTAAATTCTTTACCCACCATCTGGTCATTAATTTGTTGACCAATTGCAACTTCTTGACGATCCGAAAGGGTGGACAGTTGCAAAACACGCACGCCATGAAAAATTAATTCTGTTAGTGAAATGGCTTGAGTTGCGGGTAAGGAAGTCAGCCAAATACTAGCTGCGACACAGACTGATATCAGCGGATATATCCATCGTCGATAAAGTTTCCGAGAGAAAGTGAGAGTTTTCATCAGTGGTTGATAATGACGTTTGGGGCTAAGCTAAATTTTTAACGGTTCTACTAAATCTTATGATTCCCTATTTCGCAGAACTGTGTATCTATCTTATAGACGATGTCATATTCATTTAAGTTCAGTCTGGCTTCTACTATTGTATGAAATAATAGAATCACCCACCCAGCGCCTCTGCAATTATACTGATAAGAATTAAATAAATATTTCAGTTTGATATCACTTCTAGCCCAACCGCTGCACCTAACAGTTATTTAAATAGATATTACTATTAATCGCTGTAAAAACTCAATTCAAATCACTATCAGCTCAAAGATGA
Organism: uncultured Lyngbya sp.; assembly: GCA_964401105.1. Lineage (GTDB taxonomy): Bacteria > Cyanobacteriota > Cyanobacteriia > Cyanobacteriales > Microcoleaceae > JAAURB01. The sequence goes on from CAYNXM010000196.1 coordinate 38,260, forward strand.
TCGGCTTGTCATCAATGCATTTATCGAAGCTGCTTAAAATCAAGTAACTGCAAATCCGTTAAATACCGACCTTGAGCATAATCAACACCTAACTCCATTACCGATCTGAGGATTTCTGCATTATCCACTCCTTGAGCAATGGTTTGTAATCCCATTAATTGAGCCAAGTAATGAATCATTTCCACAATCGCTTGATCTATTAAATCTTGATGCATTGTCCGGACAAATTGCTCCGAGATTTTAAGATAATCAACGGGTAAATATTTGAGATAAGAAAATGATGCCATCTGGCTGCCACAATGATCGAGGGTAAAGCCATATCCTAAAGTTTGCAGATCAGTGATTAATTCTGAAGTTAATGCTAAATTAGATAAGACAATTTCTTCACTCATTTCAAAGCCAATAATATTCTTAGCAGTTCCCAATTTTTCTAAACTAGAATCAATCATTTCTAACCATCGAGTCTCTTTGAAGCTGGCTCTAGATAGAGGAATTGTAAATCGATAGTTTTCAAGGCGCTGAATTGAAAGTTGAGATAAGTTTTCAATTAACTGCTCAATCATCCAATAACTCAGTTGTCTACTAAAGCCATAACGTTCTGCAATCGGTTGAAAGATTGAAGCCGGAACTTTTTGACCGTCTTCAGTAATTAAAAATAGCAAAATATCATAAGCCCGTTGAGTATCTAAAGTGGCTAATGCATTAATTTCTCGCAGGTATAAACAAAAGCGATTATCAGACAAAGCTGAAGAGATCTTTTCTATCCATTGTTCGTCACTTCCTAACCGCAATACATTACTTGAGGTTGGGTGTAGATTGTGATGCTCACTCACTTGTAGTAGAGGAAAACTCATCATGTTATTGCACTCCTATTTAGAATAAGTTATGATGAAAGACTTATCTTTAATTTTAATCAGTGATTTTAAAGCCAGAATGAAAGTTTTATGAGAATTCTCTTATGGTCTGATCTATTTTATCCGCACTAATATTGGAGCGAGGATAGATGGCTGCGGATCGGAGTTTATTTTCTGGCTTTGTGCAAATTGCTTTACATAAACTGGCTTTAGATAAAAAAAGCAAGATCATCTTGAATTTAACAGATGATAACTTAAACTTATTACTTTAATGCTTAAAAATCCGGCTGGTTTTCCCATGGTTATTAGTGACGTGCTATCACTTCATCAGTGAATGAAGACCTATCAGTCTATCGAAGATATCTTATTATAAATTTTATCAAATTGAAACGAATTGGGGTTAATCAAGCCGGATTAATTCCAGAGCACCTAAATTGTTATTGAAGAGGCTAAATCCTCCATCCTTAACTTACGGTTGATATCATCAGCTATTTTTATATTCAAACAATTTAAAGCTTGAGTAAACTGAGGATATAACGGTTGACAAATAGATCGGTTCAAGTCAACAATGAAATTGAGGTTGTTAATCAGACAGAAAAATAAATCGGCTGACTGAACTGAATGTTATCTGTTTTTTAGGACAGTCAACACAAAAGTATCAACGATATAACCCTCTCAGGATTTGCATCTGAACAAATAACTCAATGACTTCATCGCCTAATCATCACTAGGTTATGGGTCAATATTAACGGGAGGTTAACTGACAGTGGTCAATGATTCTAACTTAATTTCTGAACCCATTTTTTTAGTGGGTGCCGATCGATCTGGCACTACAGTGACTCGGTTAATGCTGGCTCATCATCCTCAATTAGCCTTATGCAGTGAACTTTCTTATACTGTAGAATTAGTGTCGGAAACCCGTGAAAAGCCTACATTAGAAGAATACTACGAATATTTAGAAACTCATCGAATTTTTCAAGCCAGTGGTTTTAAAATTGATAAAAGCTTAAACTATGAAGAACTGGTTAATAGTTTCCTCTATCAGTATCAACAAAAAGCAGAAAAGCCTTTGATTGGCGCAACCGTTCATCTCTACTTTGATCGATTAGTTGAAATTTGGCCGAATGCTCGTTTTATCCATTTAGTGCGCGATGGCCGAGATGTAGCGCGATCTTGGATTGGAAAGGGCTGGGGCGGCACTGTTTGGAATGGCTTACATGGCTGGATAGAAGCCGAAACGTGTTGGGAAAATCTCAAAGCAAAAATTGCACCGCAGCAGTGGACTGAAATTCACTATGAAGACTTAATTCTTGACCCTGTTTCGACCCTAACACAGGTCTGCCATTTTGTCGGTATTCCCTTTGATCGAGCAATGCTTGATTACAGTGAAACCTCTCCTTATGATACTCCCGATCCTAAATTGGTTCAACAATGGCGACATAAATTATCTGACTATGAAATTCGACTATTAGAATCTCAAGTGAGTGAAATGTTAGTGGAAAGAGGCTATGAGTTGAGTGGACTTCCGCCATTAAAAATGACTCCTTTCACACAAAAAATAGTGGAATTAAGAGATTGGTGGGGACGCTCTAAATTTAGACTTAATCGCTATGGTTTAGGACTGTTACTATCGAATCATCTTTCAAAATACTTAGGATTGAAACAGTGGCAGAAGCAAGTTCAGCTTCAAATGAATGCAATTGAACAAATGCTGATTCAAACCAGTGAGCAGCGTAAAATGCAGCAGAAACAATTACAAAAAAGTGGTCAAGCGGTCTAAACAGAGATGGATACGAGATCTGGTTGATTAATTATTTTGTAGAGACGTTGCATGCAACGTCTCTATCTGTAGCGTCTCTACCCAGAAATAGGGTTTCTAAGAGAGGTTGAGTCAACAGACATAATTTGGAATTTTTGCAGCTTTTTCCCTCTCCGTTTATAAGTCATGAAGCGGTCAAAAACCAGGTGCGTAAGACCTCTGCCACTGTCCAAGCTTGGGCAAAACAACCCCGAGGCAGATGGGGCGCATCTCCATCAAAAATCTCGCTAAGACTACCCATACCACCCTCTAAAAGATGATTCGCAAAAGGCTGCAAAAATTCACGGGCTAAAGTGGGGTTATTGTAAACATTCAGATGGGCTTGGACAAACGGCCCAATTAACCATCCCCAAACCGTGCCTTGATGGTATGCCCCATCTCGTTGTAAGATATCACCGCCATAAATAGCTTGATATTGAGGATCATCGGGGGCTAAACTGCGGAGTCCGTAGGGAGTTAACAGATGTTGGGCGCAAATATCCACCACAGTACGTTGCTGAGAGGGCGTTAATAGAGGATGGCGACGATCTGGCTTTAATGTCGGAAATGCCACCGCCAACAGTTGATTCGGACGCAATGCGGCATCATTTCCATTGGGAGTATCCAGCACATCATAACAATAGCTATCGGTTTGATTCCAATATCGCTGAAATCCAGTTACTGTTTTCTGGGCTAAGGTTTCATATTCTGCTGTGGGTTTGCCGAGTTGTGTGGCAAATCTAACCATTAACCGCAAAGCGTTGTACCAGAGGGCATTCACCTCAATCGGTTTACCCATACGGGGTGTAACGACCCAATCCCCGACTTTGGCATCCATCCAGGTTAACTGAGTGCCCGCTTCTCCGGCATAGATTAACCCATCTTCCGGATCGAGATAAACATTGTAGCGCGTTCCTCGGCGATGCCATGCCACAATATCGGCTAATCTGGGAAATAACGCTTCCAGAAAATCTCCATCGCCGGTTTGATCGACGTATGCACGAATCGCTTCAAAATACCATAATGTTGCATCAACGGTATTATAATCTGGCTTGTCGCTGCCATCAGGAAATCGATTGGGTAACATTCCCCGATCAATATATTGGGCAAATGTCCATAAAATCGATCGCGCGACTTCTGTCTGTCCCGTTTGTAAGGTTAAACCGGGTAAACTAATCATAGTATCGCGTCCCCAATCTCCAAACCAGGGATAACCCGCAATAATGGTCTTGCCATCAGCGACATCGGCTGTCGGACGTTCAACAATAAACTGATTTGCCGCTAACACCAATTGTTGCAACCATTGAGGCGTTTGGGCTGTTATCGGGGAGATTTCAATTAATTCTTGTTCATAACGTTGCCTGTGTTGCCAAGCCGTTTCCCCATTCAGTTGAGGCCTTGACTCCGTACTCACCACAACCGTAAAAGATTGCCCGACCTCTATTGTTGCTTCTAAGGTAATGGCGTGCAGGTGATCTTCAACGCAATCTTGTCCGCGATACCGTTCAACCGCTAAATCATATCCATAATACCAAGATTGTTGAGGTTGGGAAATCTTCACCTCTGTTTCAGATAAGAAATAAACCGGAGTTGCAGTGGGAAACCCTTGAACCTTTACCCCATGGGGGACAGTATTGACGATTAGCGGCCAATCTGTGGCTTGGGTGGTATGATGGTAGTCCCGATGATTGATAAACCCTTTAATCGACAAATTGAGCGGGTGAGTGGCTCGCTGTAGCGTATATTGAATATAGGTTGTATTTTCACCCCCTTGCATCCAAATCCGCTTTTCTAACCTTGCATCTGCTAATGCAAACTGCCAAGTTGGGGTTGTTCCTTGGAGTGCAAACTGTTCAATCTGTTGATAACCCTGGGGGTCAACGGTTCCGTCTGCCCAAGCGTTCGTATAAATGGGGAATAACTGATGATTGTAAAACACAGTTTCATCTAACTTTGTCACCAGCAACGTTCGACCTAAAGGCGGTTCTAAAGCAGCAACGAGTAAGCCATGGTAACGACGGGTTAAGCTTCCAGCAAGAGTACCCGAACCATATCCCCCCATACCATTTGTAATCAACCATTCCCGAGATTGTGCCATCTGCCGATCGCAGCAGATTTCTCTTCCACCAACGATCATTTGATTGAAATATCCCATATTCCCGCTGTTGATAGATGCAGACTTTACTGTACAACTGATGAAGCGATCGGGTCGCGTTGCGCTAGCAGTATCGCTTCAAGATAGACTAGAAAAATTAAAGGTTAAAATGGTGATCTAACCCGACCTTAATTATAGAGGTAGATTAGCTGAGTTAAAAATTAAAATGATCATTCATTTTATTCAGCGACCAAGAGGTTTGGATATTATATTCTATGAATCAGTTTTTAGCTTCAAGACAGACTATGGCTAGCCCTAGACAACTAAAAAAAACAATTATCATTAGTTCAGCAGGCGGGCTATTTGTGATGAGTACCATCATCGCCTTAGTCAGCTTGATGCCTTTATATAGTAAAGTCAAACAGCAAGAAGAAGAAAATCTCATTCGTCAAACCGAAGAAATCACAGCTAATCTCACAGAAACAACTCAAAAAATTGAAGGGTTTAGCATTAATTTTTTTAATCAACTTCAAAACAAAACTCTTGTTGATGATTCACTCACTGAGCTAGATCAGTTATATCCTCTTTTAAGAACAGGACTAAATAAAAGAGTTGTTGGAATTCTATATAGAGATCCTAACAGAAAAAAAAGAATTGTAGTAGGGCAGCCACTGCCTGTATCGATAGAGGACTTTTTACGAACAAAGCCTCCTGAAGATCTGAGTCCTTATCCAGTTTTGATTAATCAGGAAGCTTATTGGATTATTTCCCATCGCTCTAGCAATTCTCAGGAGTTAGGAAATTTAATATTTATCCTCAAAATGACTGATATCTTACCTCTCAAAGAAAAATGTCATGCTTTGATCGACCCTTGTCATTTAATCTTGTTTGAATATCAAAATCAAAAAAATACTACTATTTTCCCTTTGAAGAATTATTCAGAAAAGCAAACTCAAAAGCTTTTAAAGGATTCAGCCATTGATATTGCATTGAAAAATATTGCCTCTAATGAATCAGGAACATTATGGTGTCGGGAGTGCAACTATTATCTAACTTATCGTCCAATCTTGCCCTTAAACGCTGGGTTATTGATTGCAACTCATCGGATTGAGCTGTACGCATCCATTTATAAACAGCTCTTAACAGTTGTTGGGGTAATTGTTATTCTGATTATTCTAGGAACAACAGGTGCAGTCTTGATTTTAAGACCCCTAACGGGACAGATGCAAGCAGAAATTATAGAGCGTAAAAAAGCTGAATTTGCCTTACGAAAAGAACGGGATTTTACTAAAAATTTATTTGATGCTAATCCAGCATTTCTCGTTGTTTTAGATCAGCAGGGTCGAGTGAAAATGATGAATTATACCATGCTAAAAACTTTGGATTATACTTTAGATGAAGTCATTGATAAACATTACTTAACTCAATTTATCGCTCATCAAAAAGGAGATGCAGTCCCTTGGATTTATGAGTTGATGATGCATCATCAATCACCGGTTCGGGCGGAAGAAAGATTAAGAACAAAAGAAAATAGAAATATTGTTGTGGATTGGTATGGTCAAGCCCTTTTCAGTGCTGATACACAAGAAGATCAATACTTTTTAGGAGCTGGATTAGATATTACAGAACGCAAACGTGCTGAGGAAGAATTACAATTACTTCAACGGATTACTAAAGCGGTGAGTGTGGCATCAAATTTTGATTCTGCTTTAGAAATTTCTCTCCGTTTAGTCTGTGAAATAACAGGTTGGGAATTTGGGGAAGCTTGGATTCCTAACCCAGACCAAACTTGCCTTGAATATAGCATAGTGGGTTATGGGGGTAACCCCAATCATGAGAAGTTTCGTCAGCAAAGTCAATCTTTACTATTGAAGCCGAATGAAGGATTAGCAGGACGTGTTTGGCAGAGTCATCAACCGGAGTGGATTCCCGATCTTTCTGAAAAGATTCATACGGAACATCCGAGATATAAAATAGCTCAAAAACACAATTTAAAAGCGATGTTCGGAGTTCCAATTTTAGCGAATAAGACAGTTTTAGCAATTTTAGTTTTTTTAATTTCAACCCCTCAAGATCCCGATAAAAGATTTGTTGAGTTAATCTCTTCGATTGCGACACAGCTTGGTGGTGTCTTTCAGCGAAAGCAAGCTGAAGCCCAATATCGTAGTATTTTTGAAAATGCAGTGGAAGGGATCTTTCAGATTAGTTTACAAGGACAATATATTAAAGCGAATCCGGCATTAGCTCAGATTTTAGGTTATGATTCTCCCGAAGAATTGATCGCTCAAAAAGTCAATATTCACTCTCAATATGTAGAAAATGAATTGGGCGATAAAATTATTCGTCTCCTGAAACAAGAGGGTTCAGTTTCAAACTTTGAAGTTCAATTATACCGTGCCGATCAAGGTATCATTTGGGTTTTACAAAATGCTAGGGCAATCTGGGATTCTCGACACAGCCGCATTCTTTATTATGAAGGTTCAATATTTGAAATTACCAGTCTTAAACAAACAGAAGAAAAGCTACGTTATGGAGCATCCCATGATGGACTGACTCATTTATGGAACCGAGCCTTTTTTATCGAAAAATTGAGACAATCCATTCTTCATTGTGACGAACAATCCAACTATCAATTTGTTGTTTTATTTTTAGATTTAGATGGTTTTAAATTTATTAATGATAGTTTGGGTCATAGTATTGGCGATCAACTTTTAATTAAAATTAGTGAACGATTGAAAAGTTGTCTGCGTTCTCAAGATATTTTAGCTCGTTTAGGAGGTGATGAGTTCACAATTTTGTTAGAAGATGCTAACCTCAGTGAAGCTCAGGAAGTGGCAAAGCGAGTTCAAGCTGCTCTGAAAAAACCATTTCAACTCGGGGAAAGTCAGATCTTTACAGGCAGTAGTATCGGTATTGTTCAGAGTAATCCAGACTATCGCTTTCCTCCTGAAATTTTACGAGATGCCGATACGGCAATGTATCGAGCAAAACAACAAGGAAAAGGGTGTTTTGTTGTTTTTGATGCCACAATGCGAACGGATGCAACACGGCGGTTAAAGCTACAAACGGATTTACGTTTAGCATTAGATCGGGGTGAATTTCATTTAAATTATCAACCCATTGTTGAATTAAAAACCCATCAAATTACTGGGTTTGAAGCCTTGCTGCGGTGGTCTCATCCGATTGAAGGGAATATTTCTCCGGCTGAGTTTATTCCGGTGGCTGAGGAAGCGGGATTAATTATCAGTATTGGTGAGTGGGTTTTACGGGAAGCTTGCCGTCAACTCAATCAATGGAAACAACAATTTCCTGAACATTTGAAGTTGATGATGAGTGTCAACTTATCCAGTCAACAATTTACCACGAATTTAAGTCAACAAATTGATGCTATCTTATCCGAAACATCCGTGGCGGGATCGGATTTAAAACTAGAAATTACCGAAACAGCGATCATGAACGATCCGAATCTGGCAATTACAACATTAAATCAACTCAAACAACGAGATATTGTAATCTGTATTGATGATTTTGGTACTGGATATTGTTCTTTGGGATATCTGCATCAATTTCCGGTAGATATTTTGAAAATAGACCGTTCTTTTGTCAGCCGGATGTCAGGGGCTGAAGAAAAGCGAGAAATTGTAAAAATTATTATTGCTTTAGCCAATAGTTTAGGCATGGATGCGATCGCTGAAGGCATTGAAACTTTAGACCAACTGAGTCAACTACAACAGCTTCAGTGTAAATATGGACAAGGATACTTTTTTGCCAAACCTTTGAGTCGTACTGAAGCCGAGGAGTTATTAACTCAATCTCATTTAGAAGTTTCTTAAATCCGCCCTCACCGTTTCTGCCCGTTGAAAGGCTCGTCGTACACAATCTCCTAAGGCTACACCATCAATATAATTACTACAAAGATATAAACCGGGTAAATCCTTCAAACTCCGATCAATTTTTTCTAACCGTTTCAAATGTCCTAAATCATACTGGGGAATCGCTCGTTTCCATAAATGCACCGTCAACACCTTAGGCTGAACATCTTGACGCAGCAAGGTTTGACAGAGATCTTGATGAACAGCTTTTACAATTTCACTTTCTTCTAATGTGCCAATTTCTGGATCAGTTGCTCCCCCAATATAATTCGTAACCACTTGCCAACCTTGAGGGGCACGACCGGGAAACAAACTCGATGTCCAAATGGTACCTAAAGTGCGAATGCCTTGACCCCGAGGAATTAAATTGCCAAACCCATCTAACTTGCGTTTGAAAGCGGAAACTGGATAAGCCAACACCACACAAGCCACTGGCGGATAAGGAATTTCTGCTAGGACTTGACTCAGAGATGAATTCAAAGGTTGCAAAATCTCTGAAGCTACATAAGCAGGTGTGGTTAAAACCACCGTCTTAGCCTCCACCTGCTGGCTGCCTTCGGGGGTAGAAAACTCCGCAATATAGATTTTATCCTCGCGCCTCGACAAACGCTTTAAAGCCCAATTTAACTGGAGTCGATCTCCGAGTTGAGTCGCGATCGCTTCCGGCAGCATTCCTAAACCCCCTCGAAATGATCCTAATTCTCCGGGCTGGGTTTGAGGCAGATTGGGGTCAGGTGCTGTTTTAGTCTTACGGTTTCTCAGACGAGATAACACAGTCCCGGGCAGCAGAGCGCCGCCAGTCGCTTCTAAACGAGTCACGCGGCTAAAAGCAGCCCCCACCTCTAACTGTTGCGGATTCCCCGCATAAACCCCCGATACGAACGGCTCAACTAGGCGTTTGAGAACCTCTGAACCCAGGTGGCGTTCAAAAAATTGAGAGACGGTTTCTTCGCCTCCTTGTTGGCTCAGTTGCTCTCCCATAGCCGGCGGTACAAATCCAATGGCTCCCAATAATGCCCGCAGTTTTCCGGATGAACTGAGTAATTCTGTGGTTAACAATGCGGGTGGACTCATAGGCACCGCCATCAGTTGATGATTCCAATAAACATATCGGGGTAATTTGCGGTTTGCTAACACCAATTCCTGCTTGAGCCCCACTTCGACGATCAGTTTTAACAATTCTGGAGAGGGTGAAAAACTATTCGGGCCTTCTTCCCAAACAAATCCGCCTTCCGAGACAGTCGTGATGTTTCCTCCGACTCGATTTTGTTGTTCACTCACCAGTATGTTCAAGGGTGAGGAGTTGGGATCTTGGGTTTGGAGAGTATGGGCTAAGCTTAAGCCACTAATACCAGCACCGACAATTAAGCAGTCTATTCTGTTCGTCATCTGAAGTTCGGCATTACTTGCAGCAAGAGAGTCAGGATAACAATATACATAAAATAGGCGATCTAGAGGGGAATTGTGTCCCCAGACTGAAATAGGCTTTCGAGATAAAGCCGCGCCGCTTGGCGACAACTCTGTAAGGCTTCCGATGTATCACTGGTTCCATTTTGCAACAAAAACAGCGACAGAGCCGCAGTTAACACCCGATCCTGATCCCAGTCCGGGTGAGTGTCTAGATAGCCCTGAAGAGACTCGTGCAACGCTTCAGGAATTTCGGTCAAGATACTCACACTGGTGTTCATTGCTTCAACGGTGAAAGAACGGTTGACTACCGACTTCAGAGTGAGCTGAGTGGGACTTGTGGTCTTTCTCAAGTTAATCATCTCAAATCAGGTAGTCGCTTTATTGTGCGCGATCGGGGGGTGGAATTGTCAATGTTGCAAAATGTAAATTACTTTTGTAGTACCTGAAAAGTCTAACCAGAGAATCAGGGTTTGAAGCCAATTTTTTTTGCAAAAGTTTACATTTAAGGGTCTACATCAGCAATTGTTCAGGCTCGATGTCAAAATCCCCAAATTCCTAGCCACACCCGATCACTCCGTGACTTCCTGTGGAAAAACAGATCTAACCTGTGGAAAAAAACGATAAAGCTTGTGGAAAACTTGTGGAATCTTTGGGGAAAATTAAGTGAAACGATAAGAATTTTAAAGTTAGTCATTTGTTGATGATGAGGATGAATTGATTTTCCACCGAATACCGAATAAAAATAACCCACGGCTCGATAAAATAATAATGTAAAAATAATCAATTCAACAGCGATGGTACTCATGCCAATTCCTCCTCTTCAACCCGAAACGATCCAAAAGGTGGGTGTTATTGGCGGTGGGCAGTTGGCGGGGATGATGGCAGATGCAGCCGACTCCCTGGGAATTTCTTTAATTGTTCAAACTCCCAAAGCCTCAGATCCAGCAGTACAGGGGGCAACAGAGACGGTGTTTGCCCAACTCGATGATACAACAGCGATCGCCACATTAGCAGAACGTTGTCAGGTGATTACCTTTGAAAATGAATTTATCGACTTAAACGCCCTATCTCGTTTAGCGCAGCAAGGAATTTGTTTTCAGCCATCGCTTGAGGCATTAGCCCCTTTGCTTGACAAATACGATCAACTATGCTATCTACAAAATCTGGGTTTACCGACCCCTGCATTTGAACGACTTTGGGCCTCGGCGACATCTATTCCCAAAACATTTAACTATCCAGTGGTCTTAAAAGCTTGTCGTCACGGTTACGATGGACAAGGAACATTTATTCTAAAAAATGTAACCGATTTTCAGACAACTTGGGCGACCCTAAAATCAACCGAGATGTTAATCCAAGAATTTGTTCCTTTTCAACGGGAATTAGCAATTATTGCGGCTCGCTCTGTAAGCGGGGAAGTGGTCACCTATCCGGTCGTGGAAACGAATCAGAAAGAACAAGTTTGTCGCTCTGTCATTGCGCCTGCGCGTCTGAGTGCGGAGTTAACTGCTAAAATTGAAGCGATCGCCCACACCCTCCTCAATAGTTTACAAGCGGTTGGAGTCTTTGGGATTGAACTGTTTCTTACTGAGCAAGAACAAGTGTTAATTAATGAAATCGCTCCGCGCACCCACAACTCCGGGCACTTTACCTTAGATGCTTGTCAGACCTCTCAATTTGAACAGCATTTACGAGCGGTGAGTGGTTTGTCTTTAGGCAACCCCGATCTTAATTGTGCGGGTGCTGTTATGGTCAATTTATTAGGCTATGAATATGCTGAACAGGACTACAGGGAAAAACAGCAACAACTGGCTCAAATCCCTGACGCAACAGTTCATTGGTATGGAAAATCCCAATCTCGTCCGGGTCGTAAATTAGGTCATGTGACGGTATTACTGAGCGCTGTTGATGAGTTGGGACGATATCAAGAAGCCACAACAATCATTCAACAGATTGAGTCAATTTGGTATGGGGTTTCCACTTGAAGTTGCATAATATTAGAAGTGAGTTGTTTGAGTCTCTGTACCCCTGCTCAAACACAGCCTCTGCCTCCCTTATTCTTGATCTAGAATAGACCCAAATATGCCTAATAATCCCCCATCCAACCATACCGCAGATATTTTAATTGTTGATGACCAACCTGAAAATCTTCGTTTATTATCAAAAGTTTTAACGCGGCGAGGTTATGAAGTTCGTCCAGCCTTGAGCGGTGCGATTGCATTACAAGCGGTAAAAACCCGTCTGCCTGACTTAATTATGCTGGATATTATGATGCCACAAATGGATGGCTATGAAGTCTGTTCTCGTCTCAAAGCTGAACCAGAAACCGCTCAAATTCCTATAATTTTCTTGAGTGCTTTAGATGATGTATTTGATAAAGTTCGGGCATTTTCAGTGGGTGGCGTAGACTATATTACAAAACCGTTTCAATCTCCTGAAGTAATCGCACGAGTTCAACATCAACTGGCATTAAAAGCGATTAATCAGCAAATCTCTGAACTCAACGAACATCTCGAGAAACGAGTCCAAGAACGGACTCAACAACTACAAGAAACGAATGTTCAACTCCGGACAATGGCATTTCACGATCATTTAACGGGATTGCCTAACCGAGTGCTTTTAATGGAGCATTTAGAAATAGCATTACAGCAAGCTCAAGCCGATCCTAACTATCAATTTGCGGTCTTATTTTTAGATTGCGATCGCTTCAAAGTTGTGAATGATTCTTTGGGTCATTCAATCGGCGATCAATTACTGGCTTGCGTGGCTCGTCGCTTAGCGACTGCGCTACCCCAGGTTGATATTCTTTCTCGGTTAGGAGGGGATGAATTTGCCATTCTGTTGACTGATATTCAACAAGCTGAAGATGCGATTCAAGTTGCAGAAACAATTGTTGCAGCTTTATCGAAACCTTTTAAATTACAACAATTTGATGTTTATATTAATGGCAGTATTGGGATTGCCATTGGGTCGGGAAACTATACACAGCCAGAACATATTTTACGAGATGCAGATGCAGCAATGTATCGGGCTAAAGCTCAAGGTTATCCCCGGTATCAGGTGTTTGATCCGAAAATGTATCAGGAAGCTTTACAGTTTTTGCAAATTGAAACAGAAATTAGAAAAGCAATAGTAGATTGTACTGAATATCAAGTTTACTATCAACCGATTATTGATATAAAAACAGGAAAACTGATGGGTTTTGAAACCCTAGCCCGCTGGTTTCATCCGACTAAAGGCTTTATTTCTCCGGCAGAGTTTATTCCAGTTGCAGAAGAAACAGGGTTAATTGTTCCCTTAGGATTTTGGATTTTAGAACAAGCTTGTCAACAATTAGGAACGTGGCAAGAACAGGGTTTAGTCGACGATCAATTATCTGTTAATGTGAATTTATCTGCTCGGCAGTTTTCTCAACCTGAGTTGATTTCAAATATTGATAAAGTCTTAGGCCAAATTCCTCTAGCTTCTAAAAATTTAAAATTAGAAATTACTGAGAGTGCTTTGATGGATAATCAAAAAAAGGCACAAAATATATTGCAACAGTTACGAGATCGTCAAATTCAACTCTGTTTAGATGATTTTGGTACAGGATATTCTTCTCTCAGCTATTTACATTCTTTTCCGGTTAATACTTTAAAAATCGATAAATCTTTTATTAGTCGGTTAGATGGAACTCTTAACAGCTTAGGATTAATTCCTGTAATTATTAATATTGCTCAAAAGATGGAGATGACAGTAGTCGCTGAAGGAATTGAAACCCTCGAACAATTAAAGCAGTTACAAAGTTTAGATTGTGATTTTGGACAAGGATATTTATTCTCAAAACCTATCCCATCTCAGGAGGCAACTAAGCTTCTACAATCCTCAACTATTGTGTGGTGCGATACACTAGAACATCAAATAAACCCGCTTGAAATTTATGGCTAAAGGTAAAAATAAGGATTTAGTTAAGCAGTCAAATCAGCTCAGTTTTAGCTTATTACTTTACCTAATGCTTTTGTCAGATATGAGGATTTCAGCGCTTAATTATCAACAGATATTTCAGTTACAATTAATAGGTAGAGCTTCTCAACAGAATCAAACCCGGACAAACGCACAACAGCTTTTTAATGAAGCTGAAAAACTGACTCAAGACAGAACTATTCCATCTCAGGTACAAGCGATTGAAAAATGGAAAAAAGCACAGTTAAAATGGCAAGAATTAGGAGATCAATCTCAGGAAGCATTAACTTTATTAAAACTGGGTGAAACTTATAAAAATATGGGTGCATTTACACCTGCACTGGAACATTATACTCAAGCATTAAGCCTATATCAAGAACTCAATAACCCTCTACAGGAAGCATTTACTTTCGGTAAAATTGGAGAAGTTTATCTAGTAGAGTTAGAACATTTCAAAGAACAACGATACTTTGCATCAATTCGTTCTTTATCCATTACTTCTCGGTGGTACAAGTTGTTTTCAGAAAAAAACCGCAATAATAATGATAAAGCTTTAGAACTTTATCAGAAATCTTTAGAAATTTATCAGAAACTGAATAACGACTCTGATTCTAATATTGATAAATTTACAGTCCGTCAAGGAGAGGCAAATATTCTGAATAAAATGGCTCAACTTTACCAGTATGAAGAAAAAGAACAATTACTTCAACAGTCTTTAGCTATTTATCAAGAAATTGACGATAAACAAGGAGAAGCACTGATTTTAGGTTCTCTCAGTGAGTCAAATTTGAGAGGATATCTCAATATTCAAATTGGATGGGAACTGTTTAATCAAGCGATTGCTATTTACAAAGAAATTGCTAAGTCTTCTGATAGTGATAATTTTACTGTGCGTCAAGCTGAAGCAAATTTATTAAATATGGCGGCTGATTATTGGTGGTCAGAAAATCACTCAAAAGCATTAGAATTATATCATCAATCTTTACAAATTTATCGAGAAATTGGCGATAAGCAGGGAGAAGCAAAAACATTAATTAGCATTGGTGATAATTATAGAGGACAAGAGAATAGAGAAAAACAATTAGAGTTTTACACTCAAGCATTACTAATTTATCAGGAAATTGAAGATAGAATTGGAGAAGCTAAAGTTTTAGAGCATTCAGGCGGTATTTACTTCTTTTCGGATAAACCAGAAAAAGCCATAGAATTCTATGATAAAGCTTTAGAAAAAATAAAAGAAGTTAGTCAACTCTATATTCAATTAGAAGACTCAGAAACGTCATTAGGATATGACTAT
>CAYNXM010000197.1:0-9952 GCA_964401105.1 uncultured Lyngbya sp.
AACCCGAGACAAAACAAAATAAGAGGATAATCTAGGGTGGTAAAAAACTGTTTATTTGTGAATAATCGGGAACCTTATCCCGAAACCTGTTTTGACTCCATTCCAGGTATTGCTATGGTATGGTATCAGGATCATTCAGAAGGGTTTTCCTTAGAAGAAGCGATTGTTAATAACCCCGATACTGAAATCCTGATTACCACGTTAATGGATTGGAGTGCAGCGAACTTACAAAAACTGCCGAAGCTAGAACTGATTATTACGATTACCACAGGCACAGACTATATTGATAAAGCCTATTGCCAACAGCATAATATTAAAGTACTCAATACCCCTGGCTTTACGGGAGCCTCAGTTGCTGAACATGCAGTGGCGTTAATGCTGGCTGCGGCTAAGCGGTTAGTGGACTTCAATCAAAAAGTTCGTACAGGTGATTTCCAAATCTTTGAACATCAGGGAATTGAACTGTTTGGCTCTCAAGCGGGTATTATTGGCATGGGCAGAATTGGATCTCAGGTAGCTCGTATGCTGCAAGGGTTTGGTATGAATATTGTCTATTGCAACCGTAAGCCAAAAGAAACTGACCTGGCTCAATCGGTCGATCTAGAGACATTGTTAAGTACAAGCGATATCATATTCCTCACCCTCTCCCTCAATCCTGATTCCCACCATCTGCTTAATCATAATACCCTTGCCAAGGTGAAACCCGGAGCCATTTTAGTCAATATCTCACCGGATGATTTAATTGAATTTTCCGCACTGCAAGAAGCCCTAAGCAGTGGCAAACTATCCTATGCCGGGATGGATATTCACCATGAAGATTCACGTTTTCTAACACTGCCCAATACAGTTTTAACTCCTCGCCGTGCATGGTACACTCAAGCTGCATTTGAGCGACGCATCCAGATTTTCACCCAAACCCTTGCAGATTACCTCAATAACTATCAACCGGACGTGCAAAAGGTGAAGTGATGGATACTAATTGGGATATAGAGGCAGACGTGGTAGTTGTTGGTAGTGGAGTTGCTGGACTAGCGGCTGCGATTGAAGCCAAAAATGCTGGTGCATCGGTAGTTGTTTTAGAAAAGCGTAGCGCCTGTGGCGGAAATTCCATCATGAGTGATGGAGCGATGGCAGTTGCGGGGACTGATTTTCAGAAACAATACGGTATTCAAGACTCTTGGGAACTCATGTATGAGGATATGTTAAGAGCTGGTTTGAATATGAATGATGCATCTCTGGCTAAGATAGTTGCTCAACAGTCTAATTCTGTATTAGAGTGGCTTAGTGAATATTTAGCTGTCAAATTTAGACATGAGTCCATAGTCTGTGGGGGCCATTCTGTTT
This sequence comes from uncultured Lyngbya sp., assembly GCA_964401105.1. Lineage (GTDB taxonomy): Bacteria > Cyanobacteriota > Cyanobacteriia > Cyanobacteriales > Microcoleaceae > JAAURB01. Next base: position 1,345 of record CAYNXM010000197.1, read on the forward strand.
CTCGTCTCCATCTGCTACACAATTTTTCTGGAACAGCAATTGTCAAACCTCTCCTTTCAAAAGCAAAAGAGTTAGGCATTGCGATCAAAACCAATATTTGCCTCACGAAGTTCGGAAAGGATGTTCGAGAGATTGAAGTTTATGACAAAAAGCAAAACCAAGCCAGAGCAGTCTATGCAAATACTGGTGTTGTTTTAGCGACTGGTGGTTTCGGCGGAGATGAAGATTTCCGAATCCTTCATGATGCTCGTCTAACCAGCACTGTAGGTAATACTAATCGTTTGGATACTACAGCAGAAGCAATGCTAGAGGCGATCGAGATTGGTGCTAGATCTGTGCATTTAGAATATATTCAGTTATCACCTTGGAGTTCTCCTGACGAGAAAGGGGATAAAATTGCTAGCGAATTTTTTTATACAGTTTTTCCCTATGGGATAGTGGTTCATCCCTTAACAGGAAAGCGGTTTTTTAATGAATTAGCCGACAGAAAAATTAGAGCAGATTCAATTCTAGACGTTGGTCAACCCAGCATTGGTATTGCTGATTTGCAAGGTACAAACATTTCTGGTCACAGTATGGAGCGATACTTAAGCAGGAATATTGTTAAAAGGTTTGAAGACTTGGAGGAACTTGCTACAGCATATTCTCTGCCTTATCAAGCTTTACAAGAAACTCTCGATCGCTACAACAAGTCTGTCGAGAATAAGAAAGATCAGAGTTGGCAAAAGCCTATTCCATTAGATGCAAAACCTCTCCATGCTCCATATTATGCGATGCGATTGTGGCCTAAAGTCCATTACACTATAGGGGGACTAAAAATTAATCCTAAAGCTCAGGTCATTGATTTGAACAACCAGCCCATAAAAGGTTTGTATGCTGCGGGAGAAGTGACAGGCGGTATTCATGGTGCCTCTCGCCTAGGGGGATGTTCTTTAACTGAATGCCTGGTGTTTGGTAGAATCGCCGGTAGAAATGCTGTCTCCTAAATATTGTCAACAAGTTCACCAAAAGGATGGTTATTTTTATGGGTTTTAAATTCTCACGATGAAACTGTTACTAATTCAAGGGGCTAACCTCAACTCACTAGGCTATCGTCAGGGCAATACCTATGATGATACCACCGCCCAACAGCTCGATCAGATGCTACAGCAACACGCCAGTCAGTTTGATTATGAACTGGATATCTTCTACACAAATATTGAAGGAGAGGCGGTTAATAAAGTTTATGATAGTGTAGCAGCAGGAGTGGATGGAGTTCTGGCAAATCCGGCTGGATTTACTTACAACGCCTATTCTCTTAGGGATTGCCTTTCTTATATTGCTCCACCTTATGTGGAAATTCATATTACCAATATCGATAAACGCAATATTAAATCAGTCATGTCAGCCGCTGCGGTTGGAGTGGTACAAGGTTTTGGGATTGATTCTTATTTTATTGCCCTTGAAGCAATGTTGAGACTGCTTAAACATGAACCCTATCAAAATCATTGAAATTTGCTCAGAATTAGGTGCAGCCCAGTTGGGTGCTAGCATGGGGCCGGATGCAATTCGGATGGCAGCCCATAAAGCAGGAAGTCACTTTTTCTCGGAACATCCAATTATTCGCTTACCAGAGCGCAACTTTCTGTTAAGTGATAAAAACCACAATCCAGTTTATCGTTATGCTAAGCGTCTGCGCTATATTCTGGAAACCTGTCAAATTGCTTGTAACACAGTCACACATACTTTAGAAAGCGGCGAGTTTCCCCTGGTATTGTCTGCCGACCATTCATCAGCGGCAGGAACAATTGCGGGTGTTAAACAAGCCTATCCTCATGAGCGCCTCGGTATTATTTGGATAGATGCTCATAGTGATATGCATTCGCCTTATACGACTCACTCTGGCAATATGCATGGGATGCCTTTAGGTGCAGCCTTAGGCTTAGATCAACAAGCCAGAACTTTACTCTTTGCTTCGCCGAATGAACTGCCACTGGCTGCACAAAAACAGTGGACTCATTTAAAGGAGTTGGGTGGTATTGTACCCAAGGTGTTGCCAGAGGATTTGATTCTGATTGGTGTTCGCTTTTTTAAGCCAGAACATTCTATCTTAATTGACAAGTTGGGAGTTAAACTCTACAACGTTGCAGATATCCGAGAAAAAGGAATAGAGTTTTACACCCGTTTGATTGAACAACATCTGCAAGGATGTGACAAAATTTATCTATCCTTTGATGTGGATAGTTTAGACTGCGAAACAGTTTCAAAAGGAACGGGAACCCCTGAACCGAATGGTTTATATCTGAATGAGGCGATCGCCTTAGTCCAGACAATGATGACAAATCCCAAAGTGTGTTGTCTAGAGATTTCTGAAGTTAATCCAGTGCTTGATGATAAGGGGAACGCCATGGGCGAGGCTGCATGGCAAGTCTTGGAGGCTGCATTAGTCAGGAGTTAGGGTGATCTAACTTAATCAGGTTTTCGTTCCCTATTGCCTATCCCCAGGCGTAGCGCGATCAATTCAGACGCGACAAGCGCTCAAAATCTAGGTAAATTGGGATAAAGGGATGAGTCAGTTTATAGACTAAACTGATTCAAGTTGGACAATATGGGGACTCACTTGTGTAAAACGAGGATGATTCCGTCCGTGACGGAAAATGTTTGGCGTGACGGGAAATGTGATCGCGAAGCGCCAACCCGTCGCCTCTTGAAAAGTTTGGCGGTAGGGCATTCCACTCCGCCAACTTTCCGCAAGATAGCCAACCCGTCTGATTCCTTTAACTTGCAAACTTAAGAACAGCCAAGGGTTGAGGAAGTGAATTATGAAAGCCATGATTTTGGCCGCTGGCAAGGGAACGCGCGTTCGTCCGATTACCTATACCATTCCTAAACCAATGATCCCCATCCTGCAAAAACCAGTGATGGAATTTTTAGTTGAATTGTTGCGCCATCACGGCTTTGACCAAATTATGGTCAATGTCAGTCATCTGGCTGATGAAATTGAAAACTATTTTCGCGATGGTCAACGATTTGGGGTGGATATTGCCTATTCTTTTGAAGGGTCAATTGAAGAGGGGAAATTAATCGGAAAGGCTCTTGGCTCAGCCGGTGGGATGAGAAAAATTCAAGATTTCTCTCCTTTTTTTGATGATACATTTATCGTGTTATGTGGCGATGCCTTGATTGACTTAGACTTAACCGCTGCCGTTCAGTGGCACAAATCTAAAGGCTCTCTGGCAACCATTGTGATGAAATCAGTTCCTCGGGATAAGGTTTCTAGCTATGGTGTAGTAGTGACTGACCCTGAAGGACGAATCAAAGCTTTCCAAGAAAAACCGGCTGTCGATGAAGCACTCAGTACCAGCATCAACACCGGGATTTATATTTTTGAACCTGAAATCTTTGACTATATTCCGTCTGGATGTGAATTTGATATCGGGGGGGATTTATTCCCGAAATTGGTAGAAATTGGCGCACCGTTTTATGGGATTACCATGGACTTTGAATGGGTTGATATCGGTAAAGTTCCCGATTATTGGCAGGCCATTCGTAGTGTCCTCACCGGAGAAATTAAAAACGTTTCAGTCCCGGGCACTCAAGTCCGTCCCGGCATTTACACAGGGATAAATGTTGCGGTGAATTGGGATAAAGTCGATATTCGCGGGCCTGTTTATATTGGCGGCATGACTTGCATTGAGGATGGCGCTGAAATTGTTGGCCCGACTATGATTGGTCCTAATTGCTGGATTTGCAGCAATGCTTATGTCAGCAATAGCGTCATCTTTGAATATTCCCGTTTAGGGCCTGGGGTACGTTTGATTGATAAACTGGTGTTTGGACGCTACTGTGTTGATAAGGTCGGTTCTTCGATTGACGTTCAAGCAGCAGCCTTAGACTGGTTAATTACAGATACCCGTCAAGCTTCGTTTATTTCTCCGGCAGAAAGAGAAGCGATCGCAGATATTCTCTCCGGTTCATAGGAGCCGATTTAATGCCCCCAAAATCGGTTTCAGGTATAAACAGCAACCCGTCCCCCTGAAGCCGATTATCAGTCTGTTTTCGTCCTCATACAGCTCTCTAACGGGTTATGTCTACAGTTCTGTCCCAATCTTCACCACCGATTCTATGCGAACCGAGTAGGACTTATACTCCGTCAACCTCACAACAGTTAATTGAAGTGTTGGTGGATGTGCCTTTTTCGGTATCTACCGCAAACGAAGACCAGAAACTATTTACCTATCAGATACCGCCTGAAGTTACAGTCAAACCGGGAGATATTTTGAGTGTACCATTTGGCAATCAACAACTGGGTGCAATTGCCATTCGTTTTGTTTCCCATCTCCCCTCAGGACTGTCTTGGCAACAGCTTAAAGCGGTTGAAGAGGTGATCTGTGCGGGATTTTTTCCGGCAACTTATTGGCGGCTTTTACAGCAGGTGAGCAACTATTATCAAACCCCTTTAATTCAAGTGATTCGCACGGCTTTACCGCCGGGGTTATTGGGACGCAGTCAACGACGAATTCGACTCTGTAGCGATCTCATTCCCTCCCATGCAGAACAGTTTCTCAATCCGGCTGCTGCTGCTGTATTGCAGTGGTTACAGATGGCGAACAGTTCGGATTATACCTGGCAATATTTGCAACGCCAAGTCAAAGGGGCAAAACAAGGCATCCGAGATTTATTGAAGCGAGGCTGGATTGAAAGTTACCTCGAACCCCCTAAGCCACCTCGTCCAAAGTTAAAGCAGGCTGTGACATTAACGGTTAATGATTTTCCCTTAGATTTAACATCGCGTCAACGAGAAGTATTAGAAATATTGCGGCGGCGAGGGGGAGAATTATGGTTAGAAGAATTACTGAAAATTTGCAATACCAGTTCATCTTTAATTAAAGCTTTAGAACAGAAAAATTGTCTGGTGATTGCTCAGCAAGAAATCCTCAGACGGGAGCAAGGTATCCCTCAAAACGCGGATGGGGAGAAAGCCTTAACTCCCCATCAAACAGAGGCTTTAAATACGATTAACAGCCTTTCAGGCTACGCTCAAGTACTATTGCATGGGGTAACAGGTTCTGGGAAAACAGAAGTTTATTTACAGGCGATCGCGCCCATTTTACAACAAAAGCAATCTGCCTTAGTCTTAGTGCCGGAAATTGGTTTAACACCCCAACTGACAGATCGATTTCGGGCGCGATTTGGGGAGCAAGTTTGTGTGTATCATAGCGGATTATCCCAAGGAGAACGATATGATACTTGGCGCAATATGATTCGCGGTAACCCTCAAATTATTATTGGCACTCGTTCTGCTATTTTTGCACCGTTACCCAAGTTAGGGTTAATTATATTAGATGAAGAACATGATAGCAGCTTCAAACAAGATCAACCGATGCCCTGTTATCATACCCGAACAGTGGCACAATGGCGAGCCGAATTAGAAGATTGTCCGCTGATGTTAGGGTCGGCAACACCTTCGGTTGAAAGTTGGCAGCAGATTAAATTACACCCTCAAAATTTATCAAAAAATTGCCATTATTTATCTTTACCTGAACGAGTTTATGCCCGCCCATTACCGCCGATAGAAATTGTTGATTTACGACAAGAATTAAAACAGGGAAATCGTTCAATTTTTAGCGATCGCTTACAAACGGCACTCCAACAACTGCAGCAACGGGGTCAACAAGGGATTTTATTTATTCATCGTCGCGGACATAGTACATTTGTTTCTTGTCGAAGTTGTGGCTATGTGATGGAATGCGATCATTGTGATGTCTCATTATCTTATCATCAAATTCATAGCAATGCAGCCCAACAATTAAAATGTCATTATTGTAATGATTATCAACCTTATCCTCAACATTGTCCGGCTTGTAATTCCAAGTATTTTAAACATTTTGGTAGCGGCACACAGCGCGTGACTCAAGAATTAGCAAAGCTATTTCCGCAATTAAAAATTATTCGATTTGATAGTGATACCACCCGCAGAAAAGATGCTCATCGTCTATTATTAACCCAATTTGCTAATAAAGAAGCTGACTTACTTGTCGGGACTCAAATGTTAACCAAAGGATTAGATATTACCTCCGTTGGTTTAGTCGGAGTGGTTGCCGCAGATGGACTGATTCATTTACCCGATTATCGCGCCAGTGAACGGGCGTTTCAAACCTTATTGCAAGTAGCAGGACGCGCCGGACGAGGGGACGATCCAGGACGAGTGATTATTCAAACGTATACCCCAGAACATCCCGTAATTCAAGCCTTGCAACGATATGCTTATGAACCCTTTATTAACGCCCAATTACAGTCTCGTCAAGAGATGAATTATCCCCCCTATTCTCGTTTAATATTACTACGCCTCAGCAGTTTAGATGAAACAGAAGTAACGAATGCGGCTCATGAGTTAGCCACAATGTTAAAATCAGAGAACTACGAAATATTAGGGCCAGCCCCCGCACCGATTTTACGGATTGCCAATCAATATCGTTGGCAAATTATTTTAAAATTGAGTCAGAATCAAGCGGTTGATTTACCCCAATTTGAAATATTACGCGATCGCTGTCCCCGTTCCGTTCGTTTAATGATTGATGTCGATCCCCTAAATTTTAGTTAATCTAAAAAGCGATAACTTTTTGAATTTGAGATAACTTATGAATAACTGTATCGTAATGGCAGAAATTGTTCAAGACCCTCAACTGCGCTATACTGCCGAAAGCCAGATCCCAATTGCTGAGATGATGGTTCAGTTTCCCAGTATTCGTCAAGATGATCCCCCTTCTATTTTAAAAGTAATTGGATGGGGAAATTTAGCCCAAGAACTGAGTCAAAGATATCATCAAGGCGATCGCGTTATTATTGAAGGACGCTTGGGGATGATGATGATCGATCGCCCCGAAGGCTTCAAAGAAAAGCGAGCAGAATTGACCGCTAAGCGCGTTTACAGTGCTTTAGGGGTTGAAGAGATTTCCGACAGTTCCGCCCCCTCCAGCGCCTCCTCAGCCGCCTCTACTCCGAGTAATGTGGTTCCACTGGAGTCTAGAAACCGTCCGGTCACTTCCCCCACTTCTGAGGTTTCTCCATCCCCAGAACCCAGTACTCCGAGTCCCGCTGCACAACCCCTTGTACCAACTGAGTCCGACGATCCAGATTATGATCCGATTCCCTTTTAAATCTAACAGAAATCAACATTAATAAATTTTTGTTGGATAATAGAATATTGAATTCTATATTCTCCCATCTATAAATTATTAGGTGGGGGATTTATTATAGCGCTACGCGCAAGTTACGAAGCCTGCCCCCAGGGTCGGCGGGGGTCAGAAGCTTGCCAGAGATGAAGATGGGGATCAAAAGTATACAAAAACAGGCTTTTTTCTTTTTTGCATAGTACGATGTTACAGTGTGAGTTCGATAATTAGAAGAAACCCCTCTCAAAACCTCTCCCCTAATAGGAGAGAAGCTTCAAAACCAACGAGTATTACTAATAGGAACTAACCATGCAGCGATTTCAAGCTATTTCAACCCTAGTTTCTTTAACCGCTTCATTTTGGATATTTCAACCGCTTTTAGTTACTGCACAAATTATCCCAGACAACAGTTTAGGTAATGAAAATTCTGTTGTCGTTCCTAATATTAATATTAACAATATTAATAGCGATATCATTGAAGGCGGCGCAATTCGCGGGTCTAATTTATTTCATAGTTTTCAAGAGTTTAATATAGATAATGGCAGAGGTGCGTATTTTTCTAATCCTGGAAATATTAGTAATATTCTGACTCGTATTACCGGAAATAATCTTTCTAATATACTCGGAACATTGGGAGTACTCGGAAACGCCAATCTATTTTTAATTAATCCTAACGGTATTGTATTCGGGCCGAATGCACGGTTAGATGTAGATGGTTCATTTTTTGCCTCGACTGCCGATAGTATTTTATTTGAAAATAGCGTAGAGTTTGCTGCATCCAATCCGGAAGCGCCAACCTTATTAACGATTAATATTCCGATTGGATTAAAATTTAGAGAAAATCCAGGAAATATTGTAAATCAAGCGGTTTTAACAACCACAGAAGAGGGTAATTTATTACGAGATAATAATGGTTTTCTGATTCCTCAAGGTTTAACTGTGCCTCAAAATCAAACCTTAGCGTTAGTTGGCGGAAACGTTTTATTTGATAACGGCGTTGCGATTTCTCCGGGTAGTAATATAGAACTTGGCGGTTTATCTAAACCCGGAATAGTTGAATTAAACGCAGATGGAAGTTTAACGTTTCCTGGTAATATTCAACAAGCCAATATTGCCTTAACAAATAATTCTCAGATTAATATTCGTGCCGATAATAGCGGAGATATTAATATTAATGCAGGTAACTTTGAAATATCAGGTGGCAGTGTTATTCGGGCGGGAATAGATGCAGGCTTAGGTTTTTCAAATGCTCAAGGCGGAGATATAAATATTAATGCTCAGGATAGTGTTATTTTTACAGACCCAGGGAGTTCTATCAGAAATAATATTGACTCCAATGCAATAGGAAATCCTGGAGACATTAACATAAATACTAACTCTTTGTTAATTAACGATGATGCTTTTATAAATACGATAACCTTTGGAACTGGTAATGCTGGAAATGTAAAAATTCA
>CAYNXM010000198.1:0-17719 GCA_964401105.1 uncultured Lyngbya sp.
TAAATAAAGACCAATCATTAGACAAACAGCAATCCATTTATAGTTAATTTTCAATGGTTTAGATAAGGATAGATTACCATTGTTTTGCATATCTTTATTTTGCTGAATTCTAAAAACTGCATTAATTAAAAAGCCACAGAGGAAAACATCTATATTCATTAATAAAGCCGTGTGTGCTGGCCATGTTAGCAACCCAAACATTCGGATTAATGTAGTGAAAATAATAATAGCTAAAAAAGTAATTAAGACTCGAAAATGATTAATTAAAAACGGATGAAGTGCTGTATAAATAAATGGAACGATTAGATAAAATTGAACTTCTGTTGATAACGTCCAAAATGCACCATTAAAATGATAAGTCGAGACATCAAATAAGGGTATGGGTAAAGTATAAGTAAAAGTGCAAAGTCGGAAGAGTTCATCCCAGTTTCCGGGTTTCAATACTTGAGGATAAACAAAAATAGACTGAACTAAAATAGCAAAATAATAAAGCGGAAAAATCCTTAATGCACGATTGATAAAAAACTGAGTAATTCCCTTGACAGTGGCAGTGTAGCGCTGAGTATAAAAGGCTTTTCCCATTAAATATCCAGACAAAGCAAAGAAGACCCAAACCGCTACAATTCCATCTCCTAACAATAACCAAGTAAAGTTATAATCTTTATAAACAATTAATGCTCTCGGGACAGTACAATGAAACAAAACTACCACCAGACAAGCCAGTCCTCGAAGTACAAGTAGTGAGTCAACATGATTTGTTGTACTGCTAGTTGTACTACTAACAGTGGTAGAATTAACTGAAATTAAACGAGTCATTAATCTACTAAATTTAGGAATGAAATTGAAGCCAAAATAGCCATCACCGATCCAAAACTAGACAGTTTTAGACACTGATGAATCCTGTTAAATGCTTACCTGAAAATCAATATATTGTCAAGCCTTTGACTAAAAATCTTTATATTTCCGATTAAGAGGCAATGTCACTGTTAACGTGGTTCCTTTTCCTAAATCACTTTCAACTGAAATCTCACCCTGACAAGCCTCCACACAACGCTGAACAATCGCTAAGCCGAGTCCTGTCCCATCAATTTCTCCCACATTACTAGCCCGTTGGAAGGCTTGAAATAAGCGTTCTTGATCTTCTTTGGGAATACCGATCCCTCGATCTTGAACCCGAAACTTTACCTGGTGATTTTCAGCTATCAGATTTAACTGAATCATTCCGCCTTCAGGAGAATATTTGACTGCATTATTGAGTAAATTAAACAGAATATGCCGCAACAAATGTTCATCCCACAATGTCTGGCTGACATCTCCGTGAGTTGTTAATCGGATTTGGTACTGAGAACCCGCACTTTGTTGAGTATTTTCAACCAGTTTCTCACAAAAATTCACTAAATCAAGCGGAGTAGGAACACATTTCAATTGATCGAGGTCAGCTTTCCCCACTAAAATGATTTCATCTAATAACTGTACCATATCATTTCCAGCCGCTTTAATTCTTTTAAAAATCGATGTTTTCTGCGCTGGAGTTAGTTTTTTCTCGCTATTTTTTAATAACTCCGTCGAGAGTAGAATCGTACACAAAGGATTGCGAAAATCATGGGACATCATTGAGACAAATTCAGAACGACGCTGATTTTGTTGTTTAGCTTTAATTAATTCTGCACTTTGAAATTCTACCTGATGTTCTAAGGTTTCATTCTCTTGACGTAAGCTTTCTACAGCTTGCTTCCGTTCTATGGCATACTGAAGACTTCGCACTAAAACTTCTGTGGTGAGTTGTCGTTTCAATAGATAATCCTGCGCCCCTTGACGCACAGCTTCTAATGCTAAATCTTCATCATTCGTATTGGTTAATACAACAATGGGTAACTGAGGCGCGGTGTGAATTAACGGTCTCAGGGAGTCTAATCCTTGACTATCGGGTAAGGAAAGATCCAATAAAATAACATGATAAGGACGAGTTGCTGGCTTCAGTTGTTGCAGGGCTTCTTCTAAGCGCTTTACATGAATCACATTGTAGGATTTCAGTTTAGAATACTTCAGTAACTCTTGCAACAATCGAGCTTCAGCTAAGCTATCCTCAATTAACAAAATATTCATAGACCATTGGTTATTAGTCCTTTGTTATTTGATACTAATCATTAATCGATCTTCCCATCTTCTCATTATTCCCCAGGAAGAGTCACTAATTTCAGCCAAAACTCCTCAATTCCTTTGACAATCTCAAATAGCTGGCTCAAGTTGCGGGATTTTGTGATATAGCAGTTGACGTGTAAATTATAACTATGGAAAATATCCTCCTCATTGTGAGAAGTGGTTAATACCACAACCGGAATTCGTTTTAAATTCTCCGAGGCTTTAATTTCTGCTAACACTTCCCGGCCATCTTTTCGAGGTAGGTTTAAATCGAGCAGAATCAGATCGGGACGGGGAGCATCAGCATATTCTCCCTCTTGTTGGAGGAATGCCATGGCATCCATCCCATTTCTGACGGTGACAATTTCATAGGAGACTGAACTTTGTTTTAACGCTTCTTGAACTAAGCGAATATCAGCCCGATTATCCTCAACCAACAGGATAATTTTACATTTTACGTCCGTTTCGACCACCACGAGCGCGTCCTCCGACTGGAATTGTAAAGTAGAATGTAGCTCCTTCCCCTGGTTGAGATTCAACCCAAATACGTCCCCGATGACATTCGATAATCTTTTTACAGATTGCTAACCCCATGCCGGTACCGGGATATTCATCACGGGGATGTAACCGTTGAAAGATGATAAAAATGCGTTCAGCAAATTGGGGATCGATGCCAATACCGTTATCTTGAACTGAAAATAACCATTCATCCTCAAGTCGTTTTGCTCCGATATGAATCACTGGGATTTTATCGCTACGAAACTTAATCGCATTTCCAATTAAATTTTGGAATAATTGCATTAATTGAGTGCTATCAGCCATAATTTTGGGCATCGGATTATGAGTAATCACAGCCTGAGTTTCTTGAATTCGTTGCCGTAGATTTCCGAGTGACCTTGTCAATGCAGCTGATGCATCTGTCAGTTCAAATTCAATCCCTTGTAAATCGACTTTAGAATAGGCTAACACATCATCAATTAAAGTTTGCATTAAACTGACTCCTTCTACAGCGAAGCCAATAAATTCTTTGCCATCTTGATCAATTTCTGCGTCATAGCGCATTTCTAACAATTGTACATAGTTTGCCACCTGATTGAGGGGTTCTTGTAAGTCATGAGAGGCGACATAAGCAAACTTTTTCAACTCGGCATTAGAACGTTTAAGATCGTCAGCCAGTTGGGCTAGTTCATCGGCTTGTCGCAGGATAATATTAATGATGGCTTTTCGCAGTTCTAATGCTGCTTTAATCTCAACAGGCTTCCAAGGTAAAGACTTGAGTTTAACCGTTTCTTGCCATAGTTGAAAAGACTTCCGAGGGGATAATTTAATTTCTCCTTGATGATGAGTGGCTTCAATGGCTTTATTCGGATCGCCCCCCCAATTCACGGTTTGTATCACTTCAGGACGGAACCAGAGAACGTAGTTTCGATCTGAAATTGGAATAGCCAATAAACCGCTGCCGACATCTTTAAACGGTTCAGCATCAGCATAAATTTTGGGTAAAGAATCGGTTGAAAAGATTTCTTGATCTATATTTTTTTTCAGCCATTGCACCAATAAGTTCAAATCGGCTTCACTCGGTGTTTGACCAATGGTTGCCCAATTTCCACTAAAATAAATCGCAGCGCCTTGAGCATTAGTTAAATCCAGTAAGTTAGGATTATCCTGAACTAAGCCTTGAATAAAGTTATCTTTTTCAGACATTAAATCAATTAATTTAGTCTGAACAGAAGCTAACTTCATGCGATAATCATAGTCTTCGGTTTCTTCGCGAGCAGACAATTCTGAGAAAATCACTCGTCCCAGGAATTCACAAGCTTTCCGGAGTTCGTAAGAGACATATTTGGGGGTTTGATGATGACAGGCAATCAGTCCCCAAAGTTGCCCTTCTTTGATTAATGAAATAGTTAAAGATGCCCCAACTCCCATGTTATGAAGATATTCTAAATGGCAAGGAGAAGCACTTCTTAAAATAGAATGAGTCAGTTCTAAAGGGCGACGGGTTTTTGGATTAACTTCAGGAAATAATCCCACCGCTTCAGCTTTTGCATTAGGAATTTGTCGAATCCAATTCGCACTAAATAGTTGACGCGCTGCTTTAGGAATATCAGAGGCAGGATAATGTAATCCTAGATAGGGTTCTAATGTCTCTAGCTTTTCTTCTGCGACGACAATACCATGTTGATCTCGATCAAATTTATACAACATCACCCGATCAAATCCAGTAACTTTTCGCACTTCCTGAACAATAACCTGATAAAAGTCATGGAGTTTGGCGGTAGATTTAAATTGATTAATAGAGACTCGAGCTAAATGATAAAAACTTAAGAATGGGATATTTTCATGAGAAATGGCGGGCTCAAGTTCGAGGATTAATAAGCCATTTGAGTTGCGATGAAAAACCGCATCAAATACAATATAATCATCTCCTTGAGTATGAATCCAAAGTTTAGTCGGATTGATAAACTCCAGATTATTACTGTTTAATCCTTGTTGAATTGCTTCAATTTGAAAAGTATCGAGTAATTCTTCTAAAGTTTGATTTAAAATCTTTTCTGGTGTGGTTCCTAGAATTGAAAATGTATTAGCACTGACCTGCAAAATCTTTAATTCTGGTTCTTCTAAAACCAGCAGAAGTCCATGGGGTTGAACTTGATTAATTGTCTGAATCGGTAGATCATCAAGATGACTCAGATGACTTTGGTATGCATTTGAATTGAGATAGACCATTGTTATTCTCCCCGATTTAATTGAATTACTATTTAAGACAAACTGAAACCTAAAACTTATGTTGTGACAATTGAGCGAATGAGCAGTTGAAGTGCCGATAATTTGATTACTCTAGTTGATGAGACTGTTTAACTAAGTGTGCTTGCTATTTATAAAAATTAGTGCAATTTAAGCGGTTTGCTCCCGTCATTATTCGCTCAACTGAGCTACTTTAATTTAGTATATCATTGAGGCTTATAGAAATTTTCATACAAAATATTAACAAATATCTCTCAAACTTTTAAAGTATTAAGTTTATTAAAGGAATGGATATTATTGTGTTTTTAGAATAGATCATCAAGTTATTTCTAGTTATAATTACCCAGGGTTTAATGCAGTTTCTGGGATTGTACCCACTCTTTTAAAAATTGACGATTAATTTTTCCTTGAGAATTACGGGGGATCTTATCAACAGAAATCCATGCCTTGGGATGTTTATATTTACACAGCTTTTCAGCTAAAGTTTGTTTTAAATAATCAAGTTGAGTTTGAGAGGTTAAGGGAGTATACACAGCCGTAACACTCTGTCCCCAATCAGCATCGGGCAAGCCGATTACGCAGACTTCTTTGACTTGCCCGGTTCCACAAATAACGGTCTCAATTTCTTCAGGAAAAACCTTCTCGCCCCCCGTAATAATTTTATGACTATTGCGTCCTACAATTGTTAAATATCCTTGTTCGTCAAGATAGCCTAAATCATCGGTATTCAATGAATTAATCCTAATTTTAGGATCAAAATATTGACCGTAGTAGCCTAGCATTAAAGAATCCGCTTTAATCTGCAATAAACCGACTTGATTAGCCGTTAATCTTTCACCTTTAGGATTACAAACTTTGATCTGAGCATGGGGTAAAATCTGACCTGAATTTTGATAACCTGCTAGAAAATATTCCGGTTTGAGGGTAGCAATTTGAGAGGCAGTTTCGGTCATGCCATAAGTAGGAGCCAAACGAATTTGATTATATCTTGCTTGTTCTAAAAGTTCTGACCATGCCGGAGCACCTCCGAGTAAAACGGTATGAAATTGAGATAACCATTGAGTGGTTTGAGGCTTTTGCAATAATCGCTGAAGTTGAGTCGGAACTAAAGAGATAAAAAATAGAGCCGGATCGAGAGCAATGAAATTACCGGATTCGACTGCCTTAAATGGCTGAATCACTAATTCACCACCACTGATAAAAGAGCGGATAAATTGCATTAATCCACTAACATGATACAAAGGCAAAATACAATAAGAATGAATCGGCATTCGCTGAAAATATTGTTGAAATCCTTGTACTGATGCGGTCAAAGTTTTCCAGGTATGAACAGCAAACTTAATTTGACCCGAAGTTCCTCCAGTGGGAATCATAATACAATTCTCTAAATTCTGATGATTGCCATTTTCAATTTTTGGCGGATTCAATGGAATTTTGCCTAAAATAATATCGGGTCGAATTTGTTCAAAAACTTGTCGCCACTCTAATTCTTGCCAATAAGGACTTCCCAAAAAAATCGGACAGTTTGCCGCAACTGCTGCAATCAAACTGGCTAAAAACTCAACAGGATCAGACTCAACTAATAAAATCTGAGGCAAACGATGATGAGTCTGGAAAAACTGATGGAATTGATCGAATTGAGTCTGAATAATTTGAGTCAAATTGTGACATTCAACCTCACCCAGTAACCGATGATTTGAGGCAAGATCTAAAAAATATTGTAAATTATAATAACATTGAAGCTTCATCAGTCTATCATCACCCGATTAGAGCCAGCGAAACGTTAACAACAGCAGAATTCGTTACTGTCATAGATATTCTCACTTTTAATGCACAATTATCAAATTAAATAATTAAGTCTAATTCCAACTGTCTCCGGCTCAAGCTACAATAAAACAGTCTAACCGGTTAGATGGACTCTCTCGGGGTTCAGTCTCAGATTATGCCAATTTACGACTATTTTTGTCCCGACAACAACCAAACCGTTGAAGTCATGCATCCCATGGCTCAAAAAGTTCAAACCTGGGGTCAAGTCTGTCAGTTAGTAAACTGTGACCTGGGAGATACCCCTGCAGATACTCCCGTCCGCCGTCTGTTGAGTGCGCCTAATTTAGCTATTCCCACCTCAGATAGAGAGTACCGAGATGCAGGGTTTACTAAACTGGTGAAGCGAGATCAAGGAGTCTATGAAAACGTCACTCATACAGACTCATAAGTTGACAGATGCGCTTGGAGTGGGTGAACGATTCGCATCTAGTCGCCTAAAATAAAGGGCAAACACATACTGTGGGCAAGGAGGTTATTAATCTTGAATGAACTCAGATCAGCGCTAGAATTAGCGACAGAAGAAGAATTACAGCAGTTAACCGAACTGTTGTTTAGTCGTCGATTCAATCCCCTAGATTATTTTAATACACCTCAACCCATTGATGTTCAAAGCCGCGATCGCCGAGCTTGGATCTCGGCGCTAGAAGAACGGTTTTGTTATCTGGCCGCCGATGGGTTAACCGTTTTGCGGGGCCAGACTCGTCAAATGACTTACCGTCAAGCCTTAATTCAGGTCTGTCGTTATCTAAAAATTCCCTATTCTAAAGAGATTTCCACCACTGACTTAGAATCAGAAATTTTTCTATTTTTACTCGCAAGAGCCTGGAAACGTTTACCCTCCTGCGAGCAAGAAGCCTTAACTCAACGGGTACAAAATGCCCTAGCTCAGTCTAACTTACCCGAACCTTTACCCCTATCGGCTCAAAAAGATCCCCTTGGCCCCCTGATGAAAGCAGGCAGTGCCTTGGCTGTCAGTTCAATTCTAAAGCCAGTTATTCTACAACAACTGGCGCGTCAATTTGCCCTTCATTTTGCTAAATATCAAGTGGCAAGGCAAAGCGTAGTGAAAGGGGGAATTACCGCAGCAGCCCAGTTTCAGAGCTATCTCACAGCTCAAACGGCAGGCCGGGGTATGGCCCTCTGGGCTGCTCGTTATGGGGCAACCCGCAGTATTTTTACGTTTCTCGGGCCGTTAATGTGGACTTGGTTTTTAGCCGATATTGGCTGGCGAACCATTTCAACCAATTATGCTCGGATTATTCCCACGATTTTTACTCTGGCTCAAATTCGTTTGACCCGGTCTGAATTAGCTTGGGAAGCGGTTTAAAATAAACGAATTGATAGACGAATTGATGAGTTAACGTGATTAAACATCAACTACTCTCCCTCAGACTACATAACCCCGCTCATGACTCAAATTCGGCTCCGTACGCTGCTAGTTGTACCTTTCCTGATCCAAGTGTGTGGCTTTGCGGGGTTGATGGGTTACTTGTCCTACAGAAGCGCTCAGCAGGCTATTTCTGAGCTGGCTCAACAGTTGATGACTCAAACGGCTGAGCAGGTGAGCGCTCGCCTCGACAGTTATATTCACCAACCCTCTCAACTGGTGAGTTTAAATACTTCAGCCGCTCGGCAGGGTAGTCTCGATCTGCAAGATAGCGCTGAGGTCGAAAAACGATTGAGCCGACAAATTCGGACTTTCAAAGACGTAAATGACCTGACGTTTATTTCCCCAACCGGACAGTATATTGCTGTGGAGCGGGACAGAAAAGGAGACTTTACCACACCGGGGTCAATGATTGTTTCCACCTATGACCAAGGACAGCGTCAGTCTTTTGCGATCGACAAATAACAACCCAAGCCATTTTTGAGCAGACTCAAGACTTAACAACAATTAACACAACCCAATCCCTGCAATTTACCGCACGTTCTCCGGCGACAGATAGCCAACAGGTTCGTCCGAGGCGCTATTTTACCAAAGTGGTTCCCTACCGCGATCGATATGGGTTGGATTGGTTAATTGTGCTGAGTGTTCCCGAAACAGATTTCATGGGTAATATTTATAAAAATATTCAGAGGACAGGAATTTTGGTGAGTTTAGCACTACTGGGAGTGATGGGGCTAGGGGTTTATACTGCTAAGCGGATTAATCGACCGATTATACAGTTGCAGAAAGCAGTTGCAGCCATTACTCAGAACAACTTTACCGTTGCTTTACCCCAAACCCCGATTGTTGAGATCCAACGCCTCAGTGATATATTTGCTCAGATGCAGCATCGCCTCAGTGAGTCTTTTCAAGCGATGAAGTCGTTAAATCTAGAACTGTTTGAGAGTGAGGCGCGTCTGCAAAAATTTTTAGAATGTCTGCCGATTGGTGTAGCGATTCATACTGCTAATGGA
Source organism: uncultured Lyngbya sp. (assembly GCA_964401105.1). Classification (GTDB taxonomy): domain Bacteria; phylum Cyanobacteriota; class Cyanobacteriia; order Cyanobacteriales; family Microcoleaceae; genus JAAURB01. Next base: position 9,118 of record CAYNXM010000198.1, read on the forward strand.
CAGGTGATTTTTATGAACTCCACCGGTAAGAAATATCTGCAAAAAGAAGTCCCCTCTCAGGTAGAATTTGAACAACTGACTGAATATTATCAGATTTACATTGCAGGTACAGATATCCCTTACCCACCAGAACAATTACCTGGAGCTAAGGCATTAGCCGGTCAATTTGCTCAAACTGAAGATATAGAAATCCGAACGGGCAAGAAGCATATTATTCTTGAAGTTCAGGCAATGCCATTATTTGATGATCGAGAAAGAGTCACCTATGCAATTGTGACATTTCAGGATATTACGACTCGTAAGCAAGCGGAGCAACTGATCGCCAATTATAACCGTGAATTACAGAAACAAGTGAATGAGCGTACCCAAGCCTTAGCAAATGTAAATATAAAACTTGAACAATTGGCACAAACAGATGCCTTAACACAGGTCGCCAATCGACGACAATTTGACAGCCAACTAAAGCGAGAATGGCGACGAATGCAGCGCTCTAAACAGCCTTTATCTCTGCTATTAATTGATATTGATTACTTTAAGCGCTACAACGATTGTTACGGTCATCAACAAGGAGATCTGTGTCTATTTCAAGTGGCTCAGAAGCTCAAGCAGGCTGTTTACCGTGTCCCTGACTTTGTTGGCCGCTATGGGGGTGAGGAATTTGTTGTCGTTTTACCAGAAACCAATAAGGCCGGTGCAGTCAGTATTGCTCAACGAATTCAAGCAGGCATCGCTGCCCTCAATATTCCTCATCAAGACTCTGAAGTCAGTCATCGGGTTACCCTCAGTATTGGTATTGCTACCCTCATTCCTTCACCTAAAACTTCACCTAAATTACTGATTGCAAAGGCCGACAAAGCTCTCTATACGGCTAAAAATAAGGGACGAAATCGTTATATGATCGCGGACTTAGTGACGACTCAAAAATGACAGTTCATAAACATTATTCTTCCGGCTTACAAAACAGTTGGCAATGGATTCAATGGGGGATATTGCTGCTGCCATTGTTACCAATTTTGGGCTGTATTCTGACTTTAATTGGTATATTTTTATCCTGGAAATATCGCATTAATATTATCAGTAAACAACCACTAAATCAAGCTTTATTAATTTTAAGCGTGTTTCTAATTTTAACTACAATATTTGCTCAAAATCCGGTTGATGCTAGCTTAGGTTTAGGAAATTTTATTCCTTATTTTATTGTATTTGTGGCATTGAGTGAAATCATTCAAACCCCTGCACAATTAAGAAAACTATCCTGGATTATTGTAATTCCATCAATTCCTGTGATTATTTTAGGTTTAGGACAACAGTTTCTGGGTTGGTCAGGAGGAGAACAACTTCAAAGCTTTTTAGGATGGACTTTACCCCTGAATGGTAATCCACCGGGTCGAATGTCTTCAGTGTTTATGTATGCTAATATCCTGGCTACTTATTTATTATTAGTTTTCACCTTAGCAGCGGGACTATTAATTGAACAATTACCAATTATTTCAAATGCTAAAAATTTATCTTATACTAGACAGTTTATTTTTCTAATATTCGTTTTAATTTTAACAGGAATTGCCTTAATTGTCACCTATTCTCGCAATGCTTGGGGATTAGTCATTTTAATTGTTCTTGCTTATGCCATTTATTTAGGCTGGCAATGGTTAATTGGATTAATATTATCCGCCATTTTAGCCGTTTTAGGAGCAGCTTATGCTCCCTCTCCATTGAGTAACAGTTTACGTTTAATTGTTCCCGCTTACTTTTGGCAACGTCTCACCGATCAAAACTTTGAACGACCCATAGAAACCCTACGAGTGACTCAGTGGAAATTTGCCTGGAATCTAACACAACAACGTCCCTGGACAGGCTGGGGACTGCGAAGTTTCACCCCATTATATCAAGATAAAATGAATGTTTGGATGGGTCATCCTCACAATTTATTCTTGATGTTAACGGCTGAAATCGGAATTCCTTTAACTTTATTATTTGTGGGAATAATCGGCTTTATTTTAGCAAAATTTACCCAGATTTTAATCAATGTAAACCTGAAAAAAGCGGATCAATTAATACTATTTAGTTATGGCTTAACCTTTACTGTTTATACATCTTTTAATTTAGCAGATGTGACTCTATTTGATTTTCGGGTTAACACTTTTGGATGGTTAATTTTGGCAGCTATTTGGGGAAACACACGGTATTTAAACTCAGTTTTACCATTGCATCCGACTGAAACAGAGAATTAAGCGATCGCGCTTATCATCTACTATTTAGCAATTATAGCAGTACAAGGCAAGTGGCGCGGACATCTTGGATTGTCTTCATAGGGAATACTGCGTTCACGTTCGCGTAGCGTGTGCGAAGCACTCAGTGTGCCGCTAGGCTTATCGCGAACGGGAATAGTTAAGATATCAAACACCATTTAGCGTAATGCTATAACTATTGCGCTCATAGAACTGTTAAGTATATCTAACTATTGCGTTTATAGAATCGTTGCGTTTATAGAATTGTTGAGTATATCTAACTATTACGCCTATAGAACTGTTAAGTATATCTAACTATTGCGCTCATAGAACTGTTACGCTCATGTTTGTGTTTGACAATATAATCTGCCGGGGTCTGACCGCTGTTGCCTGTTGCTATATGATAAAGATTGCCGATTATTATCTGTTAGACTGCAAAGATTTATGTTGACTCAACTGACTCCACCTAAAATTCTTCTTGATACCGATCCAGGTGGCGATGATGCCTTAGCGTTGCTGTGGTTACTCAGTTTAGAAAATCGTGGACTTGCTGAATTAATTGCCATCACCACAGTGGAGGGAAATGTAGATGCGCGTCTAACCTTTAATAATGCCTGTGAGTTACTTCAACTGGTTAATCTAACTAATATTACTGTAGGACGAGGGATGGTTAAACCCAACCCTGAAGTCGGTGATGCTAGCTTTATTCATGGTACAGATGGCTTAGGAAACTTAGCCGCGACATTACCTGCTTGTCATTTACAATTTGAAAAAGCAGCCCCTTCAGAAGAAGTCTTAATTGATAAATTAAATCAATTTCCAGGAGAAATTACCCTAATTTGTTTAGCACCTTTAACCAATTTAGCCGCAGCAGAAAAATGCTCTCCAGGTATTTTAAAAAAAGCCAAAGAAATTATTATCATGGGGGGTGCATTTACAGTCCCTGGCAACGTCACACCTCAGGCTGAATTTAATATTGCTTACGATCCTGGTGCTGCTGAAATAGTATTTAATAGTCGGGAAGATTTAGTCATTCTATCTTTAGATATTACGCGATCGCTTATTTTTACACCTGAAATGGCTCAGGATATTTCTCAAATTATGCCAAAAAGTGCCATTGCTCAATTTATTACTTCTCTGTGTCAATCTATGACTAAAACGTCTCTTTTATTTCGGGAAACTCAAGGAATTAAAGGGTTTTTAGTTCATGATGCTGTTACGATTGCTTATCGATTTTATCCAGAAACATTACAATTTAGCCGGGGAAAAGTGCGAGTAGAAACAGTAGGAAAATGGACAAAGGGACAGACTATAATAGATCGACGACATCAAGCAAAAATAGAAGCAAATGCTTGGGTTGCAACTCAAGTCGATGCAGTCAATTTATTAGCAACTTTAGTTGAAGATTTGAAAAATTTAGTTGCCAGCTATAAGCCTCAATAGTTACTCTTTAATCCCGTAGCTCTATCCATTTCTTGCGAGAGGAAATCCCAGATTTAATCATAATTTTAGACTTCGGAATATTATAATATTTTGCTAATAATTTGATTAACTCTTGATTGGCTTTACCGTTTACTGGAGATGATTTCAAATAAATGGTTAAACTGCCATCAAGTTGTTCTTGAATTTTTTGTTGTTTAGTATTGGTTTTGATATACACTTTTAAAAGAGTCAAGATAAATGATTCTCCAATGCAACAGTGATGACCTTAATGATTAATAAAATAGTCGCTTAAATTGATATGTTTTTCAACTTTTAGTACTGGATTTTATCGATAATTATAAATCAAAAAATAAGCGGTTAAATTAGATATACAAATTACAGTAATCTGAATGAATTGTGTTGGAATTAAGAGTACTTTGATCGCGCCCCTCCCATAAATCCACAATTTTTCGCTAAAATCAAAAGTAGATTAGCTATATTGGGGGATTTCTGTGACTTCAGACTTACCATCAACGGAAGTTGATCGAGCGGGTATCAAGAATAAAGAGTCAAATCAGGGAGAGCAACTGATTCAAACTTATGAAGAAAAAACAGATCGACTTTTAGCTTGGGGTCAAATCTTGCGTACGATTGCGCCTATGATTTGGGCAATTGTCATTGCTATTGTGATTATACCATTAATGGGGCAGTTTTTTATTCATCAAGCTTTCAATCCATCCCCAACTCATACCACTTCTACCCCGCAGGTCGTGAAAGTACAACCGGGTGTCAATTGGCAGTTGGTTGATCAGGAGATTGCATTTGCCCTCACAAACGCTCATAAACAGGCAGAAACCTATGCATCCCATGAGTTAGATTTATGGGTGAATGAATTAATCGGGCGAGTTGATCCCAGTTTTCTTGACTGGTATTTTAGTTATTTCAATCAGAAAAAAATTGAACTCAATAGTGTTATGGTTGAGTTGACTTCGGGAGTGAATTATTTACTCAATTCTGATGCACTATCTCCTGCTGAAAAGCTAGCTCAAACCCTAACGCAAAACTTTCAAACTGAATTTGCTAAACGAGTTCTTCGTCCTCAAATCGCTCAACTCCGTTTAGAACGAATTACACAGCAAACGGTTCAAAACTATCTCAATCAATTAACGATTAATCTAGAGCAAGTTCCCTTAAAATATCAAATTCCTCAAGGAGACTGGAATCGATATTTAAATGATATTGCCATTAGTATTCAAGATACAGAAGGTCAGATTTCTACCTTATCTCTCAAAGTTTTAATGGGTGGGGGAGCCTATTTAGCTGTCAAACCTATTGTCGCTCCTTTATTACTTAAAGTAGGCAGTAAAGTCATGGCAAATGTAGCGGGTAAAGCCGGGACTAAAATAGCCGTGAAAGCTGGAGCAAAATTAACCGGGAAAATGGCAGCCGGTTTATTAGATTGTGTGGTGGGTGCAGGGATTTTAATTTGGGATATTTGGGATACTCATCATACTGCTGTTGTCGAAAGACCGATATTAAAAGAAATGCTAGCAGAATATTTAGAGCAGGTGAAAGGCTCAATATTAGAAAATCCAGAAACCGGAATTATGACAGCGATCAATCAAATTGAAAGTCAGCTTCTGAAAAAGTTTGGCGGGAACGTCCGGTATAAACGCGCAGGCGAAGCCCAGGCGACACGGACTCCGAAAGCCGACACTGTCACCAAGAGTGCAGACGGGGGCAACTTTCCGCTTCTTAAATCAATTTCTCAATCCAATATAATCTCTATACAATCTTAGTGAAGATAGTCTCTACTTCTTAAATCAATCTCATGCAATTTTCGATAACAAGACAAAGATTTTATCAAGAAATTAATCAAACTGATGGTCAAATTGATTTAGCCAAAGCTGCACTTTATATTGCTCAAGAAAAATTCCCTGAATTAGATATTCAGGAATATCTGAATGCATTAGATACCATGGCAGCAGAAGTTCATGAACGTTTACCTGAACAACGTTATCCTTTGAAAGTGATTCAAACCTTAAATCAATATCTATTTCAAGATTTAGGATTTATTGGAAATCAAAATAACTATTATGATCCGTTCAATAGCTATTTAAACCAAGTGATAGAGCGACGAACAGGAATTCCAATTACCTTATCAGTGATCTATTTGGAAATTGCAAAACGGATTAATTTTCCCATGGTGGGGATTGGGATGCCAGGACACTTTCTAATTCGTCCTGAATTTCAGGAAGCCGGAATTTATGTAGATGCTTTTAATCAAGGGGAAATCTTATTTCCAGAAGACTGCGAAGCTCGATTATCTCAGATTTATGGTCAGCCAATGCAACTGAGAGCTGAATTTTTACAAGCTGTTAGTCCGAAGCAAATTTTAGCAAGAATGCTGACCAATCTGAAGGTGATTTATATGAATTCAGAATTCTATGAAACAGCCCTATCAATGATAGAATTAATTTTACTTTTATTTCCCAATACAATTACAGAAAAACGCGATCGCGGTATTCTTTATTATCAACTCAACCGTTGGGTAGAAGCCAGACAAGATTTAGAGGATTATTTACAACAGTCTCCGATGGCTCAAGATGCATCAGTAATTCGTCAACTGTTAGCTCGAATTCCATTAGTTTAGAATGAATCAGTGGGGAACTTTTATAATCCTCTCAAAGACATACTAGATTAGCGGACAATTAAAGGTAAACTATTTTAAGTCTGATTTCAGATGAGAGATACGGTCCTTAGCGCAGGATCGCTTAGTTGACTTAAACTGAAAATTAAACATCATGAGGAAAACACTAATGAATTTTTCTGTTAAACCAGGGTTTCCCAGTCCTTATAAATTTTTTACCCAAGGTATCTCAAAATATATTTCTCTCGGAGTTGCGATGATTTTGGGGGTAATCTCTAGTTTGATTATCTTTGCGCGGCCGACTCCAGCCGTCGATGCACTGCAAGTGACTTATGGTGCAGCCAATATTGCCCTGGAATTCTCCGAACTTAGTACTTTTGCAGAAACTGGCGAACAGTCAAATCAACTCCGAGCCTTATTTTCATTAGCAGAATTGAGCGATCCTCAAATTGCAGATGTTCGGACTGCTTTGAATTTTGGCTTTAATATTCCGACAGATATTGTTGATTCATTGTTAAATTCTAACTATGGTAGGTTAGCTTTAGGCGCATTTAGTTTATTTGTTACACCCGGTAGTCAACTCGATCAAATTGCAGATAATGTCATCGATGCAATTAAAACAGCAACCCGAGATGGACGCTTAACTTTCTTGGAATTAATTTTAAGCTACGAAGGAATTGACGTAATAGAAGTCAATGTAGAAGCTTTAGTTGATTTATATCAAGATATCTCAGCCTTTGGAGGACAAGCTATTGAATTTATCAGAGCACAACCAGAAGTTCAAGATCTCGTTTGTGGATAATTCCATCAGTTGTACTCCATTAACTTAATTCAAGACCTGTCCTTTCCATCTGATTTTATCATGATAAGGGACAGGTTTACTTTATGATTGAATTCTTTCAGTGATATCATGTTTCTCTCTCCTCTAAATTTAGTCAGTGTAATTTCTCGGCAGTTTCCAGAGGCACTGTTTTTTAAATCGACGACTCAATCGGTCATTGCCTTAACCATTGATGATGTGGGAGATGCCTCAACCCAACAGATTATTGATATCATTGCTGATCATAACCACAATATTTCTGGCGTTTCTCCCCCAACAAATGCCACTTTTTTTATTACCACTCATCACCTCAAAAATAATCCAGGAATTCTGGAAACGATTTTGAAACACAATCATGAAATTGGGAATCATGGTATCTATGATCGAACCCACGCCAACTTAAAGCCAGAGGAATTAGAACAAGAACTACAGCAGGCACATGAGCAACTGACAAAAGACAATCAAACTAGGGTTAAATGGTTCAGACCGGGTCGAGGACGCTATAATAAAACTATGGTAAAAACTTTATCTAAAATGGCAAAAAATGCAGGATATTACCCTCAATTTGCCTTAGCTTCCATGATTCCCTTCGATACCTTTCAATTCACTAACCATCCTCAGTTTACTAGCCGATATGTGTCTCAATTCATTTTTCCCGGTTCAATCTTAGTCTTACATGGCGGCTCTTATGCTCGTACCCGTCAAACCGTAATTGCCTTAAAACATATCCTATCTTACTGTTATCAAAATCACTATCGTGTTGTCAGCCTAAGTCAGCTTTATGAACAGTTTTAGTTAAATCTGAGCGCTGTATCTGAGCGCTGTAATAGTCATAAAGCTAGCTCTCGTTTTTAACTCAACTTGCGATTAGGTGTTATATGATTTGCGAAAAATTATTATCTAAGAGGATTCGTAGGCAAGAGCGTGCAGCAGAGGATTTAATCAAAATAGAATGCTATGAAAAGTATCATATCACAATACTTTAGAGATAAACATCACAATTTCCCTGAAAAGGATTGTTATAGTGTGAATTAGGAACTAACTTGCGGTGCATTTTGCTTCACTTATTTACCACTGCATTTTACAATCACTATGTTTCAGTTTGTTTCCAAAGTTTGGCAGCGATTAATTGATCTTTTATATCGGCGTACTGTTTTTGTTCTCAGTCTATTGTGTGGCATTGCAATTATTGCAGCGCTGTTGAATATGAATCATGTCACTTCTCACATGATGAGATCTCAAGCACTTCAAAATGCTAGCTTGTACGCTCAAACTCTGAAAACGTCCCGTACTCTTTACACTTCAAAAGTTGTGAGTCAGGCAACAGAGAATGAGATGATAAAAGTGACCCATGATTATATGAACACTGACGGTGCAATTCCTTTGCCGGCGACTTATTTAATCGAAATGAGTCAGCGTATTAGTGAACTTAAACCTGGGTTATCTGTTCGTCTTTATAGTGATTATCCTTTTCCCTGGCGA
>CAYNXM010000199.1:0-4181 GCA_964401105.1 uncultured Lyngbya sp.
TATAATTTTGCTTTCCTTGTCTATTTTTACCGTTTTTACGGATATGTTCTGACTCACATTCTGGGCACTGCATAGCTACTTTTTATAATTTCCTGTTCCACGAATTCATTTGAATTCATGTCTCAATTCAGCAACGCCAAATATCAATATTTAGATCTAGAACTAGGACGATAACTTTACGGAATCTATAATCAAGTTCTAAGGAGATTAGTCAGTCTGATTAACCATCCCAATTACTGGATTATAAGCAAGTCAAAAATATCTCTATGTCCCCCATATTCTCTCATCTCCCTTGTTTCTTCCTGCATCTTGTCTTACTTTATTACCTATTGCCTACTGGCTCTATTGTCTCAACGTCCTACAATTTTTAAACCTTCTTTAAAGTGAGAAATACTTGTAATCACGGCAATTCCAAAATAAAAGAGTCGAATTCCCCAAAAGCAAATTCCCATCAGTAAATTCACAAAAGTGGGAGGAATCCCACTCAATTTAACAAATTTTGAGTTAACCTGTTTTTCTAACTTCTCTAAGTCTTCCATCTGAGAAACACGGGTTGGAATCATTGGGAATTGACCGGTATAGATATAAAATCCAAATACACCTGGGTTATCAACTCGTCTTTCTAAAAATGAATTCGCTACTTTTTGAGCTTGGGGTTTTGAGATGTTATCGTCAATGATAATATCATTAATCCACAGGTCATATTTAACAAACTGAGGAATTGCAATAATTATAGGGATAAAAATCACTAAAAATCCGGCGCTAATTTTCCGTCCATTGCGAACAGGAAGTAAAGCAGTAGCTAAACCAAACCCCATTCCCACAACGGCAAAAACTAATAAATTAAGTAAGTCAATTAGTTCTAGACCTCGAAGTAAATCTCCAAAAACAAAGATAGGATAGAGAAAATTATGGGCTAGAATCAGAACAATTACTTTTAAGGTGGCAGCAATTCCAACTAAAATTACAGCACAAATTCCATAGCCGAGAGCGCCTAGAATTGATAAACTGAATTGCTGGGTTTTTTTTAACAACTGCATTGCATCATCAGTAATACTGAAGGTTTAGCTTGGTCTGGCTGTGTCTGGCCCTATGTTAGGTGTTGCTGGGCGGATTGGGTCACATTAGCGATCGCATCCCAACTGGGGAAAGGTTGACCTTCCATGGCTAACCAGAGAAGATATTCAATATTCCCGGCTGGGCCGAGTATGGGTGAATAAGTTAAACCTCGATACTTCCATCCCAGGTCTTGGGCGCTACGACCCACTTGAACAATGGCATCCGCTTGTGCAGTAGTATCTCGCACAACCCCTTTTTTGCCAACCCGCCCCCGGCCCACTTCAAATTGAGGCTTGACTAAAAGGACGATTTCGCGAGGGCATTGCAGCAATTCCCACAATGCCGGTAAAATTTTGGTTAAGGAAATAAACGAGACATCAGCTACAGCAAAATCGGCTTTCTCTGTCTCTGGGGTATCAATACCATAGAGTTGATTCGGCGTGAGATAACGTAAATTGGTGCGTTCTTTTAAAATCACTCGTGCATCATTACGCAGTCCCCAGTCTACCTGACCATAACCGACATCAATCCCATAAACTTTTTTTGCCCCTTTCTTTAACAGACAGTCGGTGAAACCCCCGGTGGAAATTCCCCCATCAATACAGAGGCGATACATAACATGAATTTGAAATTCTGTCAAGGCTTTGGCTAACTTTTCTCCACCCCGAGAAACATAAGGCGGGCGTTTTTTCAGTTGAATCTCTGCATCGGTTTCAACTTCTGTACCGGGTTTATCAATTAATTGCTGATTAACTCGAATTTCCCCTGCCCGAATTAAACGTTGCGCTTGCTGGCGAGAAGAACAGAGATTTCGTTCTACCAATAATGTATCGAGTCGTTGCTTTGCCAAGAGATTAGGGAATGGGGAATAGGGAATAGGCGAGTCGGGCAATAGGCGTAAGGGAAAAAGAGAGAGACTCGTTATTGCTTGTTGTCAAAGCGTTATTTAAACAGACAATAACAAAATAGCTAACAATAACGTTTCCCCCTCTCCCTATGGCCTCTAACTGTCAGAATTAAATATCCTTTTCACTCAACTCTGCAATCATGTAATCAAAGGGTTGATCGAGATAATCTCCCCCTTCAATCCCGGCTTCGGCGACTTTTTGCCGTACGAGATCTTTCATAATGCCGATACCGCAAACTGTTGGCCCAATCGGAACCCCTAACGAGTTGTAAGTTTCCCGTAACCCTTGCAGGACTCGTTCATCGAGAACATCGGTATTACCTGCTACCAACGCGTAAGTCGCATAACGCAGATAATAATCCATATCCCGCAAACAAGCGGCGTAACGGCGAGTGGTGTAGGCATATCCACCCGGACGAATCAGTTCAGGAATTTCATCAAACAGTTGAGTTCCGGCCTGCTTCACCAGTGCTGCTGCATTACCATTAATCACAGTTGCTGCTTGTACCCGAGCAGTACCCGATTGAAAGTAAGACTTTAACTGATCGATTCCATCGCGATCTAAATATCGGCCTGTGGTATCGTAATTTCTTATGAGACTCGTGACTGTGTCTCGCATAAACTAAATCTCCTTATAATATCTTTCAATTATTCTCAGTCACGTCGTGCAAGAGTGTAGCACTCGATACAAAACTTAACTAATCTGAGTCTTTATGATTAGCCAGATGTATGTCATTTTGCCATAAGGTATTCAGTTAACCTTCCAGATTAAGAAAAATTAAGGAGAACGATATGCCAGAGACAGGCCAAGAAGTCTTAAGTATGATTCAAGATCAAAACATTCAAATGATTGATCTTAAATTTATTGATATGCCAGGGACGTGGCAACACCTCACTATCTATCAAGATCAATTAGATGAAAGTGGTTTCACTGACGGTATTCCCTTTGATGGTTCCAGTATTCGGGGTTGGAAAGCAATCAACGAATCGGATATGTCCATGGTTCCCGATCCGAAAACCGCTTGGATCGACCCATTCATGAGTGAACCCACTCTGAGTTTAATTTGTAGCATCAAAGAACCCCGAACAGGAGAATGGTACAATCGTTGTCCTCGGGTAATTGCTCAAAAAGCGATTGATTATCTGATTTCAACCGGGATGGGAGATACGGCATTCTTTGGTCCGGAAGCTGAATTCTTCATTTTTGATGATGTTCGTTTCGATCAAACCGAAAGCAGCGGCTACTATTATGTAGATTCTGTTGAAGGACGTTGGAACTCCGGTAGAGAAGAACCCGGCGGTAACTTAGGTTACAAACCCGGATATAAGCAAGGTTACTTCCCTGTTGCACCCACGGATACCTTCCAAGATATCCGCACAGAAATGCTGTTAACCATGATGAAATGTGGTGTACCGATTGAAAAGCATCACCACGAAGTTGCAACAGGCGGTCAGTGCGAATTAGGTTTCCGTTTCGGAACTTTAATTGAAGCAGCGGATAATTTGATGATTTACAAGTATGTCATCAAAAATGTCGGTAAGAAATATGGTAAAACCATCACATTTATGCCGAAACCGGTCTTCAATGACAACGGTTCGGGGATGCACACTCACCAGTCTATCTGGAAAGATGGTCAAGCCCTGTTCTTTGGCGATAAATACGCTGATTTAAGTGAATTTGGTCTCCACTACATTGGCGGCATTTTGAAGCACGCCCCGGCGCTGCTAGCCTTCGCTAATCCCAGTACTAATTCCTACAAGCGTTTGGTTCCTGGTTTTGAAGCACCTGTAAACTTAGCCTATTCTCAAGGTAACCGTTCTGCCTCAGTTCGGATTCCGTTAACCGGTTCTAACCCCAAAGCCAAGCGGATGGAGTTCCGTTGTCCTGATGCGACAGCCAACCCTTATTTAGCGTTTGCAGCCATGCTATGTGCCGGCTTAGACGGGGTTAAGAACAAGATCGATCCCGGTGAACCTTTGGATGTGGATATCTATGATCTGACTCCTGAAGAGTTAAGCAAGATTCCTTCAACTCCGGGTTCTTTGGAATTAGCCCTAGAAGCGTTAGAAAATGACCAGGCTTTCTTAACTGAGTCGGGTGTGTTTACCGAAGACTTCATTGCGAATTGGATTTCTTACAAACTCGATAACGAAGTTAATCCCATGCGTCTGCGTCCTCACCCCCATGAGTTCGCGCTGTATTATGATGTTTAAA
>CAYNXM010000200.1:0-6148 GCA_964401105.1 uncultured Lyngbya sp.
TATAATTTTGCTTTCCTTGTCTATTTTTACCGTTTTTACGGATATGTTCTGACTCACATTCTGGGCACTGCATAGCTACTTTTTATAATTTCCTGTTCCACGAATTCATTTGAATTCATGTCTCAATTCAGCAACGCCAAAAATTTTAAATATAGGTGGCGTCAATAACAAATCGTTAATTTGAATTCCTGGGGCAAGAACATTCTCAATCATATTATGCTGAGATGAAGGTTTCGTTTGACTTAATATGGCTGGGATTCTGATTGGACGGTTACAATTGGGGAATTCGACGATTGCCTCTTTTAATTCCCAACTGTCTAAAATCTTTGCGATAATATCTGCTTGTGTACGAGTAAAGCTTAGGGCTTGGTATCGGTTTGGAAGTGAAAATCTAATCGTTTCTTGACCGATGGCTGTTGCATACTCAAGTAAGGTGTCAACCACGTGAATCCATTTCCCCCATATGATAATATATTCAGTTGCTTTCAAGTAACTTTATAGATATTCTATAGTAACTTATCCGGACGATCAACACCTGACAAAGTTTATTTAATCGTTTTATTATGTAGAGCCAATTAAAACAATGAATTTTGGGAAAGCCACTTTTTCTCTAAACTTTCACCATAGCTCAGCCACTTTATCTGATGTTGTCACAGTTTAGCTGCGTGCGTAGCGTCATAGGACAAAAAAAAGAGGGAGATTTCCCTCTTAACTTCAACATATTTTAAAGTGACAACTCAACTTTGATCGATTTATTCAGATTCTGTATCTGGGGAGTCCACTGCTTCTGAGGCAACCGCTTCAGTTTCAACTGCAGCTTCTGCTTCTGTTACTTCTGAAGCTTCTGTGTCTGTCGCCTCGGTCACCTCTGGCGCTTCTGAAACTTCTGTCTCTACAGCTTCTGTGTCTGTCACCTCTGGCGCTTCATCAACATCAGCTTCTACAGATTCTGCTGCGGCAGGAGTTTCTTCTTCTTCTGTTGCAGGAGGAATGTCCATTTCTGCTTCAGTTTCAGTTGCCGCATTATCTTCCGTCAAGGGAATACCTTGCTGTTCGGCTAACATTTTCTCCCGGAATTTAGCCGCCATCTCTTCAGCTTTGTCATAAACTAAATCCGGATTTTTCACCATATCTCCGGGTTCAGGTTCTAATTGCTTCGTAGACAGAGAAATTCGACCCCGGTCAGCATCGAGGTCAATAATCATCACCTTCACTTCGTCGTTGACGTTAAAGACGCTGTTGGGGGTATCAATATGGTCGTGGGAGATTTCTGAAATGTGAAGCAAGCCACTGACACCTCCAATATCGATGAAAGCACCATAAGGCTTGATCCCACGGACTGTACCGATGACCACTTCTCCAACTTCGAGGCGGTTCATCTTCCGTTCAACTAAGGCGCGACGATGGCTTAATACAAGACGATTTCGGTCTTCGTCAACTTCTAAAAATTTCAAGGGAAGCTCTTCAGCAACAAGATCTTCTTTAGGTTTACGAGTACTGATATGAGAGCCAGGGATAAAGCCCCGCAGTCCTTCGATACGGACAAGCGCTCCCCCTCGGTTGGTGGCAAAGACTTGAGAGCGTACCGTCGCATCTTCTGCTTGTAGTTGTCGAACTCGTTCCCAAGCCCGCATATACTCAATCCGACGGATAGACAGGGTAAGCTGTCCATCTTCATTTTCATCGGTGAGGATGAAAAATTCTCGGGTTTCGTTAGATTGTAAAACTTCATCCGGACTCTCAACCCGGTTAATTGACATTTCCTGTAAAGGAATGTAAGCTGCCGTCTTAGCACCAATATCAATCAGAGCGCCTCTGGGTTCGATACTGAATACTGTTCCAGGAACGACATCTCCTGGGCTGAAATGATAATCATATTGATCGAGTAAGGCGGCAAAATCTTCATGAGTAAAGCTCACCGTTGTTTCTTTGGTTATCTGATTGATCATGCGAGTGTTTCCTAGATATTCTCTCCCTATGGTTTGGGTTGAAAAGATGGTTTGATGGGGAAGAGCTGAGCTTGATAATATGCTGTGATGACTTAATCTAAATCATGATGGACTACATACTCACGACTATCGCTTGTAAGGAGTATCAAAATTCTATTAAACGCGGATTGATTGCGTTATTAGGCCAAAGGTTTCGCCCCAGTCTCCTGTATTTTATCAGTTTTGGCTCCGAACCAATAAACTGACCCAGACTTTAATCCCCACAAGTTATGAAGCACACCTATACCGGATAGGTGGCTCAACATACAAGCTCGGATTTTTTGCCCTGGAAGTTTAACTTTATTGTCAACTGTTTTATTTGGGTGTTCTGCACTGAATAAAATGATCGCCTCACTTTTTTACTGAGAGTCTCGCCGTAGAGGATTAATCTACCGGGAGATCGGAATTCTTAATAAAACGTGATAAGGCTGTATTCATTCTTCAGCGGCAGCTATACTGGGAAGACAGAAAGTTTAATTCCTTAGTTGGCTCCGTTTATGATATAGCCTCAAACTTCCTCAATGAGTGCAGTGAATCACCATCACTCCATTTAGTTTTGTTTGAGGGATTTATCTATTGCCGTCTATATCCCATCATCATCTTATCGTTCAAATGAATTATCCCAGAAGTCTCCACTAGGGAGACTCAGATCGCCTGCAAAGAACTGCATAAAGCTGACCTAAACCCAGGTAACTCCATTGAACTGAAAGCACATCTATTATGCCACACTCCTCTCAGTTTTGTGTCAATTCTGGATCAAAGATGAGGTTATATCCCAATCAACTGTAAAATCACTGGAGATCATTTAGGAGCTAATTAAAGACGTTGAACCCGCCGTAGGGGAAGCAGACTCTGGATGCATAGCCGAGCTAATGGTTCCTGTTTCAGTGGCTGCCGTTGCCTCGTTAAGATTTTGAATATCTTCAGTTTGATGATGATTTTGTTGAAATTGAGCCAAAGTATCTACAAAATCTCGAATTCCTTGAAATTGACGATAGACTGAAGCAAAGCGAATATAAGCGACTTCGCTAATTTGTTTTAATCGTTCTAGGGCGAATTCTCCAATTTGCTGACTGCTGACTTCCCGCAATGAGCGTCGCTGAAATTCAAGTTCGATATCATTAATGATGGTTTCTAATTCTGCAGCGGTAATTCCTGTTTTTTCGCAAGCCCTCACCAAACCGCGTAATAACTTAGCCCGTTCAAACGATTCCCGTTTTCCATCTCGTTTAATCACGGTGACCGGAACCCGTTCAATTCGTTCGTAGGTGGTGAAGCGATGCTTACAATTTAAGCATTCCCGTCGGCGACGAATACTTTTACCCGAGTCGGCTGAACGGGATTCTAAAACCCGACTACTGGTATGCTGACAAATTGGACATTGCATAAACTCACGTTTTTATTGTTTGAGGTTCACTCAATCAGTTAGACTCATTTCTGTCTGGGAAGAGCTGAGTTTGAAGGACTCAATCCTCAGTTTAAGCCTCAAGTGGATTCACCTCAACTTTAATCAGCCAGAAGAATTCACGTCAATCGGCTTTCAACAAAGATTAAATCCTCCTAACTCAACGCTCATTTAATGTCTCCGTGGACATCTAAACTGTTATTTTCCAATCCGAGGGGGTTCCCGGAAAGCAATTGCAAAAAACAGAACTCCCAGTGACAATGCTAAAACCAGAATATAGGCAGCACTTTCCATGTCAATTTCCTGATTATGATTATGATTCTTTATTAGTTTACCAGTCCAGAAGCAAAAAAAGTCTAACGACACAACCATAAAGTTGAAAATTCGTTAGACTTTAATGATTTTTACCTAAGGACAATCTCAATAAATCGGATTGTCTTTAGCTTAAATCGAAAAAATTTGACTCTGTTGTCTTACTTCGTCCGAGTAGTCGGGTCTCCCAATTTAGCAAAGAAGCCCCATTCTACTTGTTCTTCGATATCAGCCTCAATTCCAGCAAATACATCTCGGAACAATGTCCGGGAACCATGCCAGATATGACCGAAGAAGAATAACAGCGCAAAGCAGGCATGAGCAAAGGTAAACCATCCGCGAGTGCTGGTGCGGAATACCCCGTCAGACCCTAACGTTTCGCGGTCAAAGTCGAAGGGTTCGCCTTGCTGAGCCAGACGAGCATATTTCTTAACACTGGCTGGGTCTGAAAAGCTTTGACCATCTAAAGCACCGCCGTAGAAGCTAACGGAGATACCGGCTTGTTCAAAACTGTTACGAGATTCAGCCCGACGGAATGGAATATCGGCTCGAACGACACCGTCTTCATCCGTTAAGATTATGGGGAAGGTTTCAAAGAAGTTAGGCAAACGTCTGACGCTGAGTTCCCGGCCCTCTTCGTCTTTAAACACCGGGTGACCCAGCCAAGCTTCAGCAATACCGTCCCCGTCATTCATCGGGCCAACCCGGAATAGACCCCCTTTAGCAGGACTATTACCAACGTAATCGTAAAATGCCAGCTTTTCGGGGATTCCTTCCCAAGCTTGACCTTCAGTTAAACCTTGAGCCATGCTGGTTTGGACGCGGCGCTGAATTTCTTGTTGGAAGTAACCGCTATCCCACTGATAACGGGTCGGGCCAAACAATTCAATCGGCGTGGCGGCTGAACCATACCACATGGTTCCGGCTACAACAAAGGCAGCAAAGAATACGGCGGCAATACTGCTTGAGAGAACGGTCTCAATATTCCCCATCCGCAGTGCTTTATACAGCCGTTGAGGCGGACGCACAGAGAGGTGAAATAGACCGGCAATAATACCGACAATTCCTGCTGCAATGTGGTGAGCGACAATTCCCCCAGAATTAAAGGGATTAAAGCCTTCAGGCCCCCACGCTGGCGCAACAGGTTGGATACTACCCGTTAAGCCATAAGGGTCTGACACCCACATTCCTGGGCCAAAGAGTCCAGTTAGGTGGAAGGCTCCGAAGCCAAAGCAAAGTATGCCAGACAAAAATAAGTGAATGCCAAACATTTTTGGCAAGTCTAAAGCGGGTTCTCCAGTACGGGAGTCAGTAAACAGCTCTAAATCCCAGTAAACCCAGTGCCAGACGGCTGCTAGGAACAATAACCCAGAGAGAATAATGTGGGCTGCTGCAACGCCTTCAAAAGACCAGAAACCGGGGTTACTGGCAGCTTCTCCAGTGATACTCCATCCGCCCCAGGATTGAGTTACCCCAAGCCTTGCCATGAAAGGCATGACGAACATTCCCTGCCGCCACATCGGGTTTAAAACGGGATCTGAAGGATCGAAAATTGCGAGTTCGTATAAAGCCATTGAACCTGCCCAGCCAGCGACTAGGGCAGTATGCATTAAATGTACAGAAATCAGCCGTCCTGGGTCATTCAGAACCACTGTATGTACACGGTACCAGGGTAGTCCCATTGACTACGCTCCTCCTTGATAATAAAGGTGTACGCCGTTGTTATACTTGAGTGTCAATTATCCGTTTTACAGAAAAGTAAAATGCACGCATTTTACCTTTCTACGGTTTTGAGTGAACTGTTAACAACTCTGAAATCTTTCTCTTCTAGTTCAGAAGATTTTTTGAAGTCAGGTAAAGATAGTTAACGAGATTTGACATTTCCTAGACTGTGAGACTAGCTTGCTGCTTGCCCAGAGTCACGGGGATTCTTGTTTCACAGGGAGTCCAAGGACTTTACCCTCTACAAGCTTACACCGACTGCCGAGCGGTGTGTAAATAAAACTTATTTAAAGAAGTGTATCGATTGTTAGAGCCAATTGCAAGAGGGGATGTCAAATCGAGTGGTGCTGAGGTAAGCTTACCCCCGGCTGAAGCACGGGGGCATTACGTGTGGTCGCGCGCGCGCGATCGCACTCTTTCCTGTATACTATCTAGCACAGAGCCAGATAGAGGATTGCGCGTCACAGGCAGGCTTACAGACTGCTCCAAAATTTGAATCATTTTGGCACCATTGAGATCACCATCTCCTTTCCACCCGCAATGACCACATTTAAAGTTGTTTGCGCTGCGGTAGGACTTTCCTTTAACGGGGTGGATATGCAAACATTGATCACAGGTTTGACTGCTGTATCTCGCAGAGACAGTTACTACCTCAACCCCTTCTTTAATCCCTTTGTATTCTAGAAATTGCCTCAGTTGATAGAATGCCCAAGAATTAGAC